>NZ_FNSW01000001.1:1311000-1638750 GCF_900104695.1 Paenibacillus sp. GP183 | reverse complement strand
CGTAGGATCGATCGAATAATCCACCTCTTGGAAAACATGCCGATACCGGTAATCGCAGCTATTCATGGTTACGCTGTTGGAGGCGGGCTCCTTATCGCGGCAGCCTGCGATTTGCGCTATGCGACTCCGGCTGCCAAATTTGGAGCTCCGATGGCACGAACGCTGGGCAATTGCCTTAGTCTTGACAGCTATCGGCGGATCGTTCGGGAAATCGGTGCCATGCGAACGAAAGAGATGTTGTTTACATCTCGGTTGTTTTCGGCCGACGAGGCTTTGCAAGCTGGTTTTTTGACTTCCTTATTTGATCAAGCAGAATTTTTGCATAAAGTGATGGAGGTCGCGCAGCAAATCAGTCGAAATGCGCCGTTAACGATTAAGGCGTCGAAGGAAGCTCTTCGGCGCCTGAAACAAGCCGACCAAAATCATTTATCGGCAGAACAGTTCGATGATGTGATCGCTCTGGTTTACGGCAGCGAGGATTTCGCAGAAGGCGTCAGCGCCTATATCGAGAAACGCAAGCCGAACTGGCACCTGTAATGATGGGCGGGAAGAGAAAAAACGATTGACCTCTTCCAGAATTTGCAATATAATTATCACATGATATTGAACATGGTTCATTATAATGAAACTATACATTTCCAAGGAGAGTGGCTCTATGTTCTCGGAAAAAATGGATTTGCGTCTGCCTGGGCCCGTACAGGTTCCGCGGGAAATTCAGAGGGCGATCCTACGTTCATTCGATCATCCGATGATGGATTACCGGAATGAGGAGCATCAGGAAATTTTGAAGGAAGCGGCCGAAGCGGCCAAAAAAGTGTTTCAAACGAAAAACGACGTCTATATCCTGTGCGGAAGCGGTGCTTCGGCACTGGAAACGGCGATGGTGAATCTGGTCGGTCCATCGGATACGATCCTCATTTGTGTAATCGGTTACTTTGGCGATTATTTGGTCGATATTGCTGAACATATCGGTGTAAACGTCATTCGTGTGGATGCTCCCTGGGGAGAAATCGTTGACCCGAGAGATGTCAAAAAAGCATTGGAGCAGCATCCTGAAATCAAAGCCGTTTTTGCGACCCATTGCGAAACGTCTACGGGAGCGATCAATAACATTAAGGAGTTAGGCTCCATCGTCAGGCAGTTCGATGCCGTTTTTGTCGCGGATGCGGTCAGCTCTATCGTCGGAACTCCTTTGTATATGGATGACTGGGGAATCGATATAGTGGCTACAGGCGGCCAAAAGGCACTTATGCTGCCGCCAGGAAACGCATTGGTAGCCGTGAGTGATAAAGCATGGGGTGTTATTGACAACCATAAATGTCCGTCATTTTATTTGGATTTGAAAAAGTACAGAGAACTGCTTCCGAAAGGACATACGCCGTACACACCCAACATTGCCTTGGTGAACGGTTTGCTTGAATCTTGCAGAATGATTGAGCGGGGGGGAGGAATAGAAGCAGCTTACAAACGTCATGCCTGCTTGCGCGATATGACAAGATCGGGAGTCCGCGCCCTGGGATTGGAACTTCTGGTCGATGATTCTGCGGCCAGTCCGACTCTCACCTCGGTAGTATTCGATCGGATGGACTCCGACTCGCTGCGCAAATTAATGCGGGAGCAATTCCATGTTGCTGTAGGCGGCGGCTTAGGGAAACAGAAAGGGAAACTGCTTCGTCTAGGACATATGGGATATACAGATGCCGCTGACATCTTGAAAATGTTTGCCGCATTGGAGCTGGGACTTACGAAGGTGGGCTTTAACGTTCAGCTTGGAGCGGGAGTATCCGCAGCCCAGAAGTACTGGCTGGAAAACCCTTACTGTTAACCGATTCTGCGAAATCATTGCTCTGGAGACAAGCGGACTGGGGGTCGTATGAGCGGGAATCTTATTTTTAAATTGCAGCAAATATTGGGCCAAGACCGTGTGCTGACAAGCAAAACCGATATGATGACCTATTCTTACGACGCTTCTTTCGCTACTCAATTGGAACCGAAGGAACCGGAAATTGTCGTCATTGTCGAATCGACAGAAGAAGTGAGCGCTTGTACAAAATTGGCGAATGAATATCGTATTCCTCTTTATCCTAGGGGAGCGGGAACCGCTCAGACCGGTGGACCGGTTCCTGTTTTGGGAGGAATTGTGATGGATTTATCCAAAATGAACCGAATTCTGGAGATTGATCACTCGAATATGCAGGTCACGGTCGAGCCGGGTGTTGTGCAGGCTAATCTGAATGACGCTCTTAAGAAATATGGAATCTTCTTTCCGCCCGACCCGGGCAGCGCGAAAATGTGCACAATAGGCGGCATGGTTGCCAATAATTCAAGCGGACTGCGGGCAGTCAAGTACGGGAATACCCGTTTTTATGTGCTTGGTCTGGAAGTCGTGCTGCCGACAGGCGACGTCATTGTCACAGGGGGCGTAAAATCAAAGGCGCTGAAATCGGTTTCAGGTTATGATCTCGCTCACCTGATGATCGGTTCGGAAGGGACTCTGGGCATTATTACGCGGTTGCGGCTAAAAGTTCTTCCCCTCCCGCCTTCCCGTGGAATCATCCTCTGCTCCTTCCGGCAGCTTGAACTTGCGGGCGAAGCGGTCAACCATATTTTTCGTTCGGGGATCATGCCTTCCGCATTGGAAATCATGGACCAACAATGTACGAAAGCGGCAAATCTGATGCGGCCGGAGCTTGCTTTGCCCGAAAATGAGGCTCTGCTCGTGATCGAAGTGGATGGCGGTAAGGCTGAGGTGTCCTCCCAAGTCGCAAGGGTAACTGAGGTTGTTGGTGCATATACCGACTATGTGAAATTCAGCGACAGCCCTGAAGAATGCCAGAAGTTGTGGCAAGCCAGACAAATCGTCGGTGCGGCGACAGGGCGTTTAAAGCCGGGTGGATTTCGTGTATACGGAGGAGAGGATATTTGCGTCCCGTTATCCAGATTGCCTGAAGCGCTGCGGACCATTCACGAGATCGCTAGGTCGTATCAAATCGTATGCGCCATTTACGGGCACATCGGCGACGGCAATTTGCACACATCGCCTGTGATCAATTTAAAAGACCAAACGGAGGTGGAGAACGCCAAGAAAATGATTGAGGATATTCACCGAATGGCGATCGAGATGGAAGGAACAACAACAGCAGAGCATGGCGTAGGATTTGTCAGAGCTCCGTATATGGAAATTGAACACGGCCCAGCGTTTCAAGTCATGTGCGCCATCAAAAAAACATTGGATCCCAACAATATTTTAAATCCTGGCAAAATGGCGCTGCCAATCTGAGCGGGAGAACCGGACTATGAAAATGTTAAGTACGGAAGAAGCCATGTATTCTTGTGTCCGCTGCGGGGCTTGCCGCGATGTTTGCCCTACGCTGGATATTACCGGCAAGGAAGCGGACGGACCCAGAGGTCGCGTCTATATGGCGCGAAGCGTAATAGAGGGTGTGATCCCGAGCAACAAAGAAATCGAAATGCAATTGGACCGCTGTCTTCTTTGTTCCGCATGTGTTGACGCATGCCCGATGGACGTTCCGATTCCTGATATTGTCATGCTTGCCAAGGAGAAATTGAAGGAAACCCAATCGTACCCTCCGCACATAAAACTTCTTCGCAATTTCTTCTTTGATAGTCTGCTTCCCTATCCAAAAAGGCTTCGAACCTTGGGTACACTTCTATGGCTTTACCAAAAGTCCGGCTTGCGGAAAATAACGCAAGGACTTGGAATTCTTAAGCTTTTCCCGGAATCGCTGAGGCAAATGGAAGCGGTTATGCCGGATATAACGGCACCTGCAGAACGCAAGCCCCGTCCCGTTTGGACTGAGTCGCGGGGAAGCGGCGAAGATGCTGCACGTTCTCAGCTTAGTGCTGGCATGTTTGTCGGATGCATCATGGACGTCATGTTCCGTAAGACGAATGACCATTCGATTCAATTGCTGTCCAAGACCGGATACGATGTCATAACGCCGGATCGACAGGTATGTTGCGGGGCTCTTCATAGGCATAACGGTAAGAAAGAATCAGCCATGGAGCTCGCTAGGAGAAATATTGCGGCGTTCGAACAAAGTGGTGCGGATTTCATTGTAACTAATGCAGGCGGATGCGGAGCTATGTTAAAAGAATACGGGGAGCTCCTTAGAGACGATCCGGACTGGCGCCACCCGGCCGAAAGCTTTAGCGACAAGATTCGGGATATCAGCGAAGTGCTTGATCCAAATGAAATGGATGCCGTTGGGAACGGGGAAAGGATTACTTATCAGCCTTCTTGCCATCTCCAGTATGTCATGAGCGTTAAGGACGCCCCGAAGAAGCTGTTGAAAGGCGTGACGAATGCAGAATTTACGGAGCTGCCTGAAGCCAAGTTATGCTGCGGTTCTGCAGGCATTTATAATTTGCTTCAACCAGAGCTTGCTTCGGATATTTTGGATAAAAAAATGAACCATGTCCAAGCCATTCGGCCGGACATTATTATTACGGCTAACCCAGGCTGTCTGCTGCAAATGAACATCGGCATACAAAGAGCGGGGCTCCAGGGCAAAGTTAAAGCGATGCATATTGTTGACTATTTGACGGAAACGATGGAAAGGGCACAGAAAGAAGGCGTCAAATCTTCAATTTCGAGATAATGTAAGCGCTATCGTAATTTACTTAAGATAGATCTATTCACTATGGAGGTGATGGAAAACTGTTTTGAAGCCTAGTTAGAAGTCTGGCCAAACATTAAATTGCTGGAGGTTGTATCTTTGAACAAATTATTGAATCAAAAGAGGAGCAATATGCGCTGGTTGGTTCTATTAATTATTTGTCTAATGTAT
Organism: Paenibacillus sp. GP183; assembly: GCF_900104695.1. Lineage (NCBI taxonomy): Bacteria > Bacillati > Bacillota > Bacilli > Caryophanales > Paenibacillaceae > Paenibacillus > Paenibacillus sp. GP183. The sequence continues at coordinate 1,633,939 of NZ_FNSW01000001.1, read as the reverse complement.
CTCATCACCTATATGGACCGGACCAACATATCTGTAGTAGCGCCGGCTATCCGAAAGGAATTTGGTTTTGATAAAATCACGATGGGCTTAATCTTCAGCTCGTTTACTTGGGCCTATGCGATAGGTCAGGTTCCAGGAGGTTGGCTAGGCGACCGATTTGGTCCTCGAGGCGTTCTTACAACGATCGTGACGTATTGGTCTTTCATGACTATGGTTACCGCCCAGTCTGTAGGCTTTATCTCATTTTGGGTGATCCGTTTCTTATTTGGACTTGGCGAAGCCGGAGCATTTCCAACAGCAACGAGAGCCATGCAGTTATGGTTTACGAAAGCGGAGCGAGGTTTCGTTCAGGGCATCACGCATAGCTTCAGCCGTTTCGGAGCGGCAATCGTGCCGCCGATCGCGGTGGCCATTATGGTGGCCTGGGGCTGGAAAGCGGTTTTTTACACTTTCGGTCTCGTAGGTATAGTATGGGCACTTCTGTTCTTTCTGATTTACCGCAACTTGCCGGAGGAGCACAAAGGGGTGAACGAAGCGGAATTAACTTATCTTCGAGGGCTGGATGAAAGCGGTAACATAAATTTGCCGATCGATATTAAGAAAAAACCGAAGGTTCCCTGGAAGTTTTTATTGTCGTCTAGCAACATGTGGTATATCATGGCCGCGTATTTCTGCTACAACTATTGCCTTTATTTCTTCTTGACCTGGCTGCCGTCTTACCTGGTAGACCATCAGGGCTTTTCCATTGTGAAAATGGGATTGTTTGCCTCCTTGCCCTTGTTTGCCGGTGTAATTGGGGATACGGTAGGGGGAATCGTAACAGATAAGATTCTGCATAAAACCAAAAATATGAAGTTCGCGCGAAAGGTAGTCGCTATACCGTCCATGCTTTGTGCCGCTATTTTTCTCATTCCAGCCGCTCAAACTTCCGATCCTTATCTGGCTGTATACTGTCTGACGGCATCCATGTTTTTCCTTGAATGCGTCATAGGTCCCGCTTGGGCCGTTCCGATGGATGTCGGTGGAGAATATTCGGGAACTGTATCCGGCATGATGAATATGGCAGGGAATATGGGCGGCGCCTTATCTCCTATCGTTTTTGGCGCCCTTGTGCAGGCAGGCATGTGGAGTGCGCCATTCTATGTCGAAGTCGGACTTCTGACCATCGGAGCGATCGTTTGGCTGTTTTGGTTGAACCCCGAAAAATCCGTTGTCGATAAGCAAATGCTAGCTAAAATGAATCCGCCTACAATATCGGGCTGAGTCTGATCATGATGAAAACAGAAATTGAAGTTTTCCATGCGGATTCCTTAACCGGTCCGATGAACCTGCTGAAACAAGAGTTCGAAGCTCTGCATGACGACATCGAAATTCGTTTAACGCCAGGACGTTCGCGTGAGCTGGCGAGTGAGATAGGCAATGGTGCGAGCTGTGACATTGCGGCCTTTTCAGACGAGAAAGTCATGATGGAAGAAATGATGGGAAAGTACATCCGGGGCACGGATTTGAAGGCCGCGTCCTGGTATATCGTCTTTTCCGCCAACCAGATGGTCTTGATGGTACCCAAAGGCAATCCTCTCGCGATTCATGGAGCTCAGGATCTCCTTCGCCCGGGAATTCAATTGATCCGGGTTGCCGGCGAAAAGGATCTCGCGACATACCGAACGATTGAGTTCATTCGGAAGGCTGCAAACCAAGAGGGAATGCCCGAGATTGCGGAGCGGATGATCGAAACAGCGGTCAAGGCGCATACCATTCCGGAGGCGATTCAAGCCTTGAGAGAGAATAAGGGGGACTCTGCAATCGTATATCTATCGACGGCGATTGCAGAACGGCAGCATTTTGATTACATTCCGTTTCCCGATTCCATCAACTTGAGCGATCAAATACGAAATGTCCTCAGCATCCCGTCAACATCACGAAATCGGGAGGCCGCCATGGACTATTTACGTTTCGTTCTTTCTCCGGCCGGCCGGGATATTTTGAAGCAGGCGGGTCAGCCACCACTTTTTCCGTTCGTCAAAGAAGGGTCGATTCCATCAGAACTGGACATATAAATTATTGTGCGGGTGAATGTCAGAAGATTATGAAATCGAATCTGGAGTTAGGTGGAATGAGCATTATCTCAAGCGAATTTCAATAAAATGGAGTTTTTGGCGCAGAGTCCTATACGAGTATTATTGTTTGCTAAGGATCCGTGCGGGATCCTTTTTCATGTGCGCCTCACAGTCGCACAATCTAAGTGGTTCAAATCCACTCGGTAACTTTACCCTTTAAAGTGCCGTAGCCGAAGATAAGGTCCTAATCCAATAGGAGAAGGATTGGCAGGGTGTCTCTCGTGAGGGGGAATCCGAAGGGCCTGCAGGCAAAGTCCAGCCCGGAATGCGGTGAACCAGAGGTGGCGGCGATGTAGGGTGACCCGCCATGAAAACGGGGAAACCTATGCGATTAAGCATATCTTGCAGGAAAACAATCAAAGGGACATGACCTGCAAGGCTCATCGACGTGATTAGGGTCAGGATGGATGGAATAGAATGTGCAGATAACTGAGGGAAGTCTCGTAGTCTCCTTGACGTAAACGCGGACAAGGTAGGGGAGGTATAACCTTAAAGGGAAAGCCGAATCGATGGGCTGCGAGATGGCGGATCGTCCCGTAGTAGCGAGTAAGTCCGAGCCGATGAAAGCTGTAACAGTCTGGAGGGTAAAACTTGGATGAGTATGCGCACGAGAGGAAAAAAAAAAAAAAAACTCAGTCGCATAACCTGCTTCCACTCCAAAAGAGGGAAGACAGAGGCAAAGGGGACGTGCTTCGTCAAAGTCTGTGAGTTTGCGTGAGTGGGGGATCGTAAACGCCTTAAACCAATGAGGGTAGCTCCAAGTGGGTACGTCCCGCCAATGGCGAAAGAACGCCAACGGATCGAGGGCTACTGGCGACCTGAGTACACGGCGAGCAAACAGGAGCGATTGGCAATGAGTCTAAGACGCATTTGTCGTGCCGTGGAACAAGCAAGGAATCGATCATCGGTAGCGGAAACAAGATCAGCTTGGTGAGTAGGGGTAAAGGTGGTGAAACACCAATGAAACCGAAACGACGATACTACTCCCTGATCGATAAAGTGTACCAAATGGATAATCTGTACGAAGCATGGCTATCTGTAAAGAAGAATCAGGGAAGCGGCGGCATCGATGGCGTAAGTATCGCCATGTTTGAGAAAAACGTGTGCATGAACCTAAGGGAACTCCAAAGGTTACTGCAACAAGGGCGGTATAAACCCGACCCTGTGAAACGACATTTCATCGAGAAGGAAAATGGGAAGTTAAGACCGTTAGGGATACCCACAATCCGAGATCGCATATGTCAGCAAGCGGTACGCCAAATCATTGAACCGATCTTCGAACAGGACTTTTACTACTATAGCTTTGGCTTTCGTGCAGGATACTCGGCGCACCAAGCAGTGAATACGATTCGACGCGCGAAACGTGGCGGATACGAATATGCGGTTGACCTGGACATCATGTCTTTCTTCGATGAAATTCCACACGAATCACTGATGGAGAAAGTGCATGAGAGAATCACTGACGGAAAAGTGCTGACGCTCATTCGCGGATGGCTATCGGCGGGATTCATGGAAGGTGGCCAGTTCCATGAAACGGAAATCGGGTCTCCGCAGGGCGGGAATTTGTCGCCATTGCTTGCGAATTTGTACTTGAACCATTTCGACTGGGGGATGAAGAAGAAAGGTTTTGCTGTGGTAAGGTATGCAGACGATGCCGTTATTCTTTGCAAAACAAAGGAGCAAGCAGAAGAAGCGTATCTAGCGGCAAAGACCATTCTGGAAAAGGAATTACAGCTTCGAATGCACCCTGAGAAAACAAAAGTGGTGCATTTCGATGAAGGCTTTCGTTTCCTAGGATTCGACTTCTGGAAAGATTATCTGATGGTACCCGACACGAAAGTGAAGAAGTACAAGGATAAAATCCGGGAAGTCACCCGCAGACAACAAGCGAATAACTTTGGCGAAATGCTCAAGAAACTAAATGAAATTGCACGGGGTTTTGGTAACTATTTCGGCATAGGGAATGTAAAGAAGAAGTTTCAACGATTGGATGAATGGACGCGTATGAGGGTTCGAGCCTTCATGCGTCAAAAGAAATCTACGGTTTCTAATTCGCTGATACCTAACAAAGTACTGGAATCGGCAGGAATGGTATTTCTAACAAGCTTACTCATCACACGTTCCTAATTCAGGAGTGAAATTTGCAATCCGGTGACGGATGAAGAGAACTCATTCCTGAAGATGGGGAACTGACGAAGGAAAGCCGTGTGCGGGAAATCCGCATGCACGGTTTGACGGGGAGTCCGAGGGAGTAATCCCTCGTCTTACCCTACTTGGACACGACCAGCGGATTCGGAGACCTGGATCACTCCATATTAATCTCGTATTTAGCCGAGTGAACGCGGTTATGGTATTGACAATATTTGAGAACCGGGTAGTATAATGAAATAATATAAATGTGAATGGAGTTTCTATGGACAGAAAATATTGGGTGCCTGCATTGGAAAAAGCCAATGACATTATCCGTATGATCGCAGATGAGCCGGCCAAGCTGAAAATGGCCGATCTGTGCAAACGGCTTAACATAAGCAAAAGTTCCATGTTTTCCTTGCTGCAGACGATGGAAGCTCTTGAATGGATTACCCAGAATCCGAATAACACGTATTCAATGGGAGTTCATTATGGCATAATGGGCAATTCATATTTTCAACAATATGATCTGATAGAGGCTTTTCAACGGTTGGCCCCGACAACGATGGAACGTCTTATGGAATCGATTCAGCTGGCTCAATTGAACGGCCCCGATGTGTTGTATTTGGCCAAAGAAACAGCGCCTTCCCCAATACAGATGGTTCCGGTACCCGGCGTCCGGTTTCCAGCCCATGCCACAGGACTTGGAAAAGTATTGTTATCCTACCTGAAAGAAGAAGACCTGCATAGATTGTATCCGGAAGAAAATCTGCCTGCGCTGACGCCGTTCACGCTCCATACCAAACGGGAATTGATGGCACAGATTGCCGAGATCCGCAAGAACGGTTATGCGATTGACCTTCAGGAAGGCGTCATGGGGTTTAATTGCATTGCAGCTCCCGTATTTCCTTCAAAAAATGAAATGACGTCGGCAGTCAGCGTATCGATGCCGGTTCACAATTGGGAGGAGAAAAAAGAGTCTGCGCTCCGCGAAATTCAAGATTTGGCTCACATGTTGTCTTTCAACCGCTAATGGAATAAGGTAAACCGCTGTCGATCTTAAGTGTCGGCGGTTTTTTTTATAATATGGTTCAAAGTTTTGGAGAGATTAAGCTTATAACCGAGAGGAGCAAATATCAAATGACCAGAATCGAAGATCAAGCGGTAGTTCTTTTTCAGGGAGACAGCATTACAGATTGCGGAAGAAATCGGGAAACGGATGATCTGGGGAAGGGCTACGCTCTGATGGCATCGGCTTTATTTTCCAGCAAGTATCCGGAGAAGCAAGTGAAGTTTATTAATAAGGGGATCAGCGGACACCGGGTCAAGGATTTGCAGCAGCGCTGGCAGGAGGATTGCCTCGATATTAACCCCACTTGGGTTTCGATTTATATTGGGATCAATGATACTTGGAGACGTTATGATAGTAATGATCCAACCTCAGCGGAGGACTATGCGCAAGGGTATCGGGATCTGATCGTGCAAACCAAAGAGAAGCTGGACGCCAAGCTGATTTTGATCGAGCCGTTTGTGCTCCCATTCCCTGAGGATCGCAAGAAATGGAGAGAGGACCTGGATCTTAAAATCACCGCTGTCAGAGAGCTCGCCAGGGAGTTCAATACGTTATACGTGCCGCTCGACGGTCTTTTTGCGCAAGCAAGTACTGAGGCTCCTCCAGCATTTTGGGCACCTGATGGAGTTCATCCTTCTCCTGCCGGTCATGCTTTAATAGCCAAGGCTTGGCTCGATGCTGTAAAGGCTTGAGCATTTATTCAATACATTGATCAAATATTGGAATAAACAAGGTCAGTCGATAAACAATTCGATTGACCTTTATTATTCTGGCGAGATAATTACAACTATGCTGATGTGATTCAGAAAGAAACAGTATATAATATGCTTACAAATCACTAGTTATGGAATGCTAGGAGGAAGGCAATTTGGATACGATAACCATTCTTTCTGAATATAAGGTGGATAAAGAACAAAGAGAAACGTATCTAAACCTGATTCATGAGTTGAAAGATCAACTTCATCATTTTGGAGCTGAACACATCACCATTTATGAAGGAACGGACCAACCCGACTTGTTCGTTGAAGAATTTGTAGTGGCCAATATGGATGTTTATACGGAAATCAAGGACATAAGAAAAAATGAACAGTCCGTTTTTTGGCAAAAGTTCAATGGGTGTATTTCAGGCGGAAAAGATAAGGTACATATGTGGGCTTTTAAAAAATTGAAGTAGGTGCCAAAGTTATGCGGAAAATAATTATAGCCATATCCGGAGCAACGGGAGCCGTTTATGGGATTAGAACTTTACAAGCTTTGAAGGAACACGACGTTGAGACCCACTTAATCCTGAGTAAATGGGCTGAAGCGACGATAAAGATTGAAACCAGCTATTCGGTAGACGAAGTCAAATCAATGGCCAGTCACGTTCACTCTTCCAATGACTTGGGCGCTTCCATCTCAAGCGGCTCCTTTCAGGTAAATGGTATGATTATTGCTCCTTGCAGTATGAAGACATTAGCGAGTATCGCTTGCGGCATCACTGACAACTTAGTGGCGAGAGCTGCGGATGTTATATTGAAAGAGCGACGGAAGTTAGTGATTGTACCAAGAGAGACGCCGCTAAACGATATCCATCTCGAAAACATGCTGAAGCTGTCAAGGATGGGAGCAGTCATGCTCCCCCCTATGCCTGCTTTTTACAATCATCCCCAAACGATTGATGATATTATCAATCATACGGTAGCGAGAATTTTAGACCAGTTTGAGATCGAAAATGACTTAACGAAACGCTGGAAAAGTTGAAAAAGTTTGCGTAACCCTGTAGTGGAAAGTAAACTAAATCTCCGCTCCGGTTCTCTCATCAAGCAATTGAAATACTTTCCTGATCTCGTCTTTCGGTATGTTCGAGTAACGATCACCGATACTAACTTCATAATAACAGGTTGTCGCGCTGGTTTCTTTGACATAGGTGGTTAAGCCTATACCCGTTTCTTTATAAATGGCTATTAAAATAGATTCAAGCTTTTCTTTCGGAATATCAACATGTACATGAAACATGTTGGAAACAGGCACCAAAGGTTTTGTTGCAACGGCATGGCACTGATTATAAAAACCCGCAAGCTCCTTTGCTTCTTCATAATACTGCTCCATTTTGTGCAACCTTTGTTTGAAATAATAATCCGCGCTGAGAATATACGGATAAAGGCTAATTAAATTTCCGCCATGGCGCGTTTTCCATACCTTGGATTCGTTCGAAAAAGCTTCATCGCCTGCAAGAATAGCGCCTGCAATCCCGCCAATTCCTTTGTATAATGAAACATAAACACTATCAAAAAGCTTGCAAATCTCAGCAGCCGACTTTTGATAGTAGGGCAGCGTTTCATAAAGTCTAGCCCCATCCATATGAAGCTTGATCCCTTTTTCGCGGCAGTATACGGAGATAGCTTCTAGATCCTGGTAATCAGGCAGCGTTCCACCGATCTCGCGCTGTGGCAATTCAAGCAAAATACAAGCGACATCCTCCTTCATGTTCAGAACATCCTCAAGCTGAATGGTCCTGCTATGATCCGCTAACAAGATAGATTCGATATGATGCAGTTCTTTTAACCCGTCTTGTTCTTTAATCTCTAAATGACATAAAGGGTGATAGGCTACTTTTTTTAGTCCCTTTTTATCACACCATATTCTTAGGGCAATTTGCTGTGCCATGGTTCCACTTGGAAAAAAAACGGCCTTTTCTTTTCCTAAATACGCCGCCATTTGATCTTGAAAGTCTTCAATGACCTTGCCTGCACCATAATTATCACTGTCCACATTCTCATCGATATGCTGGAATGCCTCTTTCAGCACTTTCGTATTTCTTTTACCATGGCCACCTAATTGATAGGTAGTTTGATTAAATGCTTCTAACAATGGATTATTTCCGTTCATAATGGATGATACTCCTTTCAGTTGATAACCTAATTTTTATATAAAAGAAGTATAACAGGTAAAGTTCAAGAAAAGAACCTATAAAAACCAAACTACAAACCTATAATTTCCCGCATTGTAAGCGATGCCTATAATGGATGATAATAAACACATCAAAGATCAAGGGGGATTCAAAATGGCAACAAAGTCAAACGCATTAAAGCTTGTTATGGCAGGTACGCTGGCACTTAGCTTGACTGCATGTGGTTCAGCTACTAAGAGCAATGGTGGTAGCACGGCAACGGCAACTACAAGTGCAGGTACTACAGCGCCTGAGAAAAAGGTAGACAACATTACGATTACATTCCAAAATATTTATCCTGATCCAACAGATCCAAAGAATGGCATGCTGAAGAAAATCGTGAATGACTATCAAACAAAAAATCCGGGTATCAAAATCGAGCTCGACTCCCTGAACACGGATCAACAAAAACTGAAGCTGAAAACGCAAGCGGCCTCCAAAGAGGTTCCGGATATCACGATTGTTAATCCAGCTGCGCAAATGAAGCCTTTCGTGGATGCAGGCCTTTTTGCACCTTTGAATGACATGGTGGCTCAGAACGGTTTGAAAGATACCTTCCAGAGCGGAATTCTTGACTGGTATACGTTCAACAATAATCTGTATGCACTGCCTGACGGCAATAACATCGCTGTCGTTTATTACAATAAAGATTTGTTCCAGCAAGCTGGCGTACAAGTTCCAAAAACCTTCGAAGAAATGGTCGCTGCTGTAAAAACACTTAAAGCCAAAGGGATTCAACCTATGGCCATCGGTGAAAAGGATTCATGGACCGGTTCCTTCTTGTTCATGAACGTGCTGCTTCGTACAAACGGCGGACCTGGCTTCCTGAAAGATGTAGTTGACGGCAAAAAGACGTTCAATGACCCTGCCTTTACAGATGCTGTTTCCAGCTTCCAGGATTTGATTCAAGCAGGAGCGTTCCAGGAAGGAGCAACCTCTTTTGATTATAATGCTGGCGAGAACTTGTTCAAAACCGGCAAAGCTGCCATGTACTTCATGGGCTCCTGGGCAACAGGCGGTATTGAAACATCCTCGGTGAATGGCAAGGTTGGCGTATTCAAATTCCCGACGGTCAAAGGCAAAGGTAACCCTGACGAGTTCATGCTGGCACCGGGAAGCGCATTTGCAATTTCTGCAAACAGCAAGCATTTGAAAGAAACTAAAGATTTCCTGAACTACTTTATGCTGAATTATCCGAAAGAAGCTTTTGCCGTAAAAGGAGCGGTAGGTGTGGCTCAGAAGGTGGATGGAGACTTTAAAGCTGCAGGTTATTCCGATATGGCGATGGAAGTACTCGGCTTGTTCAAGCAAGTAAAAGGCGGAGACTTGGCGTTCGACAACACGATGAACCCGGGAACAGCACAAGGCCATCTGACCAGCATCCAAAACCTGTTCGTACAGAAGAAGGATCCTGCAGAGATCGCCAAAGAGCATCAAACCGCATACGATACAAACAAAAAATAAGATGAAATAAGATGAAGTAACAGCCGATTCGGAATTTATCTTTGACGCCATCCAGGTGTAAAAGGTAAGTTCCGATTGGCATATTCCAATAAGGGAGGCGAGTAAAGTGAATGTGTTAAGAGTCTCAAAATGGACGATAGCAATGTTTGTACTTCCGTGCCTGGTGCTCTATGCGGGACTCGTGTTTGTCCCGATTCTCGTTTCGCTTTATAGCGGGCTCCTGGATTGGAACGGGATTGGCACGTCCAAATTCGTTGGCTTGCAAAATTTTTATACACTCCTGTTCGCAGACCCCGTATTCTGGCCTTCTGTTCGCAGAACGTTAATGTTTGCAGTGTTCTCCATGGCGGAGATTCCAATTGCTTTATTCGTAGCGATTCTGCTTAACAGGTTTATCAAGAAGCCGAACTTTCTCGTTTCGAGTTATTTTCTGCCTGTTATTTTATCCGTCGTCATTATCGGCCAATTATGGAAAACGATTTATAATCCCGCCGCGATGGGGGGCATGCTGAATCAAGTTCTTGACCTCTTGAACTTGCATAGCTGGACGAGGTCGTGGTTGACTGAACCGAAAATTGCGATGTACTCGCTTTACTTTGTAGCGCTGTGGCAGTACCTGGGTTATCATACGCTGATCCAGTTTACCGGCATCAGGAACATTCCTTCTGATATTTATGAAGCTGCCCGGATTGACGGAGCTGAAGGAATCAAAGCTGACTGGCATATTACCTTCCCTATGAATATTCCGATTTTCAAAATATCGATAGTCCTGGCTTTTATCGGCTCGCTTCAAGCGTTTGACATGGTCATGGTGATGACAGCCGGTGGACCTGCGCATGCGACAGATGTGATCTCGACGCACATGTACAACTCCTCCTTCCTTTCCCTGAAATATGGATACGGAAGCGCAATCGGGGCGTTTTTAGTGGGCTTGTGCCTAATCGTAACTGTCATTATCAATAAGTTGTTTAATCTATTAGAGAGAAAATATTCCTAAAAGAGGGGAGTTCCATCAACATGAATTCAACGCTGAGTGCAGCTCCTGCAATGCCTGCAGCAATAGTCAGAAGGAAACGCCCCTCCGCGGTCAAGGTGATCGTGGTCATCTTTCTTTCTATTCTGGTCGTAACTCAAGTTTATCCGCTCCTCTGGCTGTTCATTTATTCCTTCAAAACCAATGAAGAAATATTATCAGGCAGATTTTTCGCGCTGCCGGCCGTGCTTCAATGGAAAAATTTCAGCGACGCGATAAAAGCTGGCCATTATTTTCAATATTTGAAAAACAGCTTGTTTGTCACCTCAGTGTCCATGGCTTCCGTGCTGCTGTTAAGCTCGATGGCCTCATTCGCCATCAGCCGCTTCCGATGGAAATACGGCCAGATTGTGATGGTTCTCTTTCTGATCGGAATGATGATCCCGCTGCAGGCAACCTTATTGCCGCTCATGATCATTTTCAAAAACATGCACATCCTCAATACGCATCTCTCGCTGATCCTGCCGTATGTGGCGTTTCAGACACCGATTGCCGTATTCATTCTCAGCGGATTTATGAAGTCCATTCCAAGCGAAATTGAAGAATCCGCCGTGATGGATGGAGCGAGTGTGCAGCGTATTTTCCGAAGCATCATCCTGCCGATTTCAATTCCTCCGATGATGACCGTATCGATTCTAACCTTCATTAGTATATGGAATGAGTACATTTTGGCAGCCACATTCATCTCGTCTGAACGGTTAAAGACGCTTCCCTTTGGCGTGAACAGCTTTGTCAGTCAATATTCGGTCAATTATGGAGCCATTGGGGCATTCCTCGTACTCGGAGCACTGCCGGTTATTCTCATATACTTCTTGTTAGCGGACAAAATTACGAAGGGCATGGTCGCGGGAGCGGTGAAGGGATAATTCACCACTCCCCTTTTTTTTGTTCTCTGTGTTAAAATGGGAAGCAGGGCATAAAGAAAGGGGATCGACTGGATTGACACGCGGCCTGCATTCCATACGCAATCGGCTGTTTCTGCTATTTATCTCCTGCATGTTGGTTCTCCTGCTCATTGTCAGTGTGCTCTATTATCAGAAGACAACCGAAATCATTCACAGTAAAATTAGTGTTCTGGCGGAGAAAAATATTTCGCAAACGGTTGGTTTGTTCGATTTGTTGCTCCAGGGATATGACAGCGTTACCAAGTCACTCAATAGCAACTATGAGATGCTGCGCCTCATTGAAGATCGCGAGGCCAACAAGGACCCGGCTGTCAGTGTGATTAACGAGCGCACAATTACGAACATTATGGGCGCAATTTATTATTCGCGCGATGATATTGTCGGCATTCATGTCATCACGAATACTGGAAAGAATTATAACTACGAGCGCAGATTCGCCGGTGTCATCGATGCGAATTTTACGTCATCAGACTGGTATCAGAAGCTCCTCAATTCTTCCGGAGAGATGGTGTGGCTGGGGTTATTCCATGGTTCTGTAATCAATCGATTCCAGGATGAGCAGCTCTTTGTTTTTGGGCGCAAATTGTATGATTTGACCGACCACCGAATGATCGGTGTGATGCTCATTGAAACGAACCCAGCGCCCATACTTGCCGCGCTGTCCAATGTGACCATAAGCCCTAACAGTCGTGTCTACATCGTGGATCGGGAGGATCGACTGATTGTTTCTTCGGCATCGGAGCAGGTGAAACCGCCGGCTTTAAACGGGCTTCCGCGTCCGCAGACCGCCCAGATTATCGTAGACAATCAAGCCAATCAACTCGTTGTTGCCGCCAAGGCCAAGATGTCCGACTGGACGATTATCGGACTGACGCCAAAAGAGGATATCAACGCTGAAGTGGTAAAGTCCAGAGAGTATTTGTATGTCGTCATCGTGGTGCTTGTCATCTTGTCGACTGCTCTCGCGGTACTGATTTCCCGCAATATTTCCTCGCCGCTAAAGCTGCTGATCCGCGAGATGAAGCAGGTGGAGATGGGGAATTTCAAAGGATCGGTAACCGTCAATTCATTTGAAGAAATTAACTCGTTGGTGTCATCGTTCAATCGCATGGTCAAACGGATGGATGAGCTGATTGAGCGGATCACACTTGCCTCCATCAGTGAGAAGAATGCCGAACTGCAGGCGCTTCAGTCGCAGGTTAATCCTCATTTTCTATATAACACGCTCGATATGATTTATTGGATGCTGGATGAGAGAGAGAATGACAGGCTGGGTCGGGTCATTCTGGCCTTATCGCATATGTTTCGCTACAGCAGCGACTGGGAGGAAGCTTCCAAGACCACCCTGCGGCAGGAACTGGATCAAATGAGCCATTATATGACGATTATTGAGAATCGCTTACAAGGCCGGGTCAGCGCCGAGGTGAGCGTCTATCCTGAGTGGCTGGATGTGCCGCTGCCGAAGATGACGATTCAACCGATCATCGAGAATGCGGTAAAATATGGATTGGAGCCGCTCAGTCATAAAGGTACCCTCCGAGTGTCAACCAAGGTCAATGAGCAGGAGCTGTGGATTGTTATCGAAGATAACGGAATCGGCATGGAAGAGAGTGTTCTGAACCGGCTCAGAGAGATGCTTCGGGAAGACACCGCTTCCATTCATAGTCCTGCGAGTTATAGAAAACTCTCGCGAGGTATTGGACTGACCAATGTTCACCGTCGAATTGCCTTAATGTTTGGCGATTCCTACGGACTCAGCATTCATAGTACACAGGGGGAAGGAACCAAGGTCGTTATCGCCATTCCGCTTCCTCGGAAAGGTAGTTAGTTTATGCACATTCTTATCGTTGATGATGAAAGCGCTATTCGAAAGGGGATTGAGCGCACGCTGCTGAGCAGCTTTCCGCAATACCGTATTCACTTGGCGGCGAATGCCGAGCAAGCGATGGCGCTGCTGCGCACCCAACCCATGAACATTGTGTTTACAGATATCTTGATGCCGGGCATGACCGGCCTCCAGCTTATGGACATCTCTCGCCACCGTCACCCGTTAGTGAAATGGGTAGTGATCTCAGCCTATTCCGAGTTTGCATATGCACAAGAGGCCATTCGATTAGGGGCAAAGGATTATTTGCTCAAGCCTTTTGGCAAGGATGCATTGAACGAAATGGTGGAGAAGCTTGGCGAGGAGGTCGTTCGGGAAACCGAGCATACGGAGGAAATGCTGCAGCTGAAGAGCAATCGCAAATATTTGCAGGAAGCCGTTTTCCAGCGCTGGGCGATGGGGCTTGACACAGGGCGGATCGATATGAAGCCCTTCATGGATAAACATCCCCATTTCTTCCTCATCATGGTCAAAATGGAGAGCGACAAAGTCGTGCAGCTCGACAATTTCATCATTGAGAACGTACTCCTCGAGCTGATCGAGAAACATGGCAAGGGCTTCGTAACCTTATACGACAGCAAAAGTCTGCTGGGCCTGGTTACACTGCCTGATGGCACCCGATTGCAGTCGCTCATTGAAGAATTGCGAGGGCATCTGATCAAATATTTACGAGTGCCGTTCCAGATTATGAGCACCGAGCGGATTGAGCAGTTCCAGGCTGTGCCTGCTGAGGTTCAGCGCATGCGTCAAGCGTCTGCCACGCAAATATACGAGTATTACGCTAACGGCAGCGATCGTTCCATTGAAGTAGCGCTGCAATATATACGTACGCACTATCATGCGGATTTATCCTTAGAGAAGGTAGCCTCCATTGTTTATTTGAACCCGGCCTACTTCAGTCAATTATTTAAGCAGAAGACAGGCCAAGGCTTCAAGGAGTACGTCATCCATCTGCGGCTGGAGCAGGCCAAGCAGCTGCTGCTCAATCCAAAGTTGAAGCTCATCGACATCACCGAGAGGATCGGCTACCATGATTTGCGTCATTTCTCGCAAGTCTTTCGCAAGAAGTATGGCACTACACCATCTGAATATCGCCAGGAGCAAAGCGTGAACTCATCTTTTTAATTGGTGGAGGCGAATGATCGATTGAATTTGATATTGCCCTCAAAAATGAATTTGATTCAAAAATTAATCGTTTTTTTTGTATTTCTGGTTGTTATCCCCATATTGCTTGTATATTGGATTGTTTCGGTCAAGGTTGCTTCGATCACTGAAGATCAAATGGGGAATACGTTGTTTCAATTGGTCAAAACAAGTCATTTAACGTTGGATCGGGATATCACCTCTATCGACGGGATTACAGAGAAATTAATGATTACCCCGGAAACTCAAAGAATGTTTGATGTGTCTTCTTTATCCGAATACGAGAGATTGCAAAAATATTTGGTCTTGGATTCGCTGCTCTCGAACTACTCCAAAAATCCTATTAACTTCTCGATCTTTATCCCTGAGCTTACCGATTCCTATCCATTCGCACCCCCTCCGGAAATCCTGCAAAAAGGGGTTTTTTACTCTGCCCAAATCGCATCGCAGAGTTGGTTTCAAGATGCGGTAAGCGCAAGAGGCAGCGGTATCATCAAGATTATCGACCAATGGGGAAATAATCCGGAACATCTGAAAACAACTGCTTACATAAGACGAATGAATAACACGATAGGCGATAATATGCCCGTTGGAGTTGCCGTGATGACCGGGTTGGATTATTTGCTGCAAAAAGATCTGGAGCCTCTCAAAATTCCAAAAGACGGAAGGATTCTCCTTTTAAATAACGAAAATGTCATAATGGCGAATACGGCAGGCTTCGAAATTGGGTCCTCTTTTAAGCTTCCAGCAGCTATTTCAAATTCTTTATCGGGCGTCTATACGGCGCAAGAAGAGGGACATTCCTGGTTATACGTCTTTCATTCGAGTTCAGACAGCGATACCAAATTGCTTTTCCAAATTCCTGTTAATTCGATTATCGGCGAGCATGTGGCCATGCGGCAATTGGTTAACTATTTGATGATGGCTTACTTTTTTGTTTTAATCATTACGAGCATTTACTTTTTCAGATATATTCTAAATCCTTTGTCCCGACTAGCCCGATTAACTCGATCTTTTGAACCCGGAAAACCCTTAATGAGCGACTATCAGATCAATCGAAAGGATGAAATCGGATTATTAAACAATTCATTTATTGATATGACCAAACGGTTAAATCAATCCATTCATGATAAATATGATCTGGAATTAAAACATAAGGAAGCCGAATTAACCATCCTCCATTCACAAATCAACCCTCATCTACTTTATAACACCCTTGAATCGATTTATTGGCGGACTACCAAGGAAGGAGATTCGGAATCAGCCGAAATGATCCATGATCTTTCAATGTTGATGCGAATCGGCCTAAGCCGCGGTAAAACATTGATCCAAATTTCTGAAGAGCTTAACCATGTAGAAGCCTACTTAAGGCTGCAGTTAAAAAGATACCGTTACTCTTTCCAGATTAATTGGGATGTAGAAGAGGAGGTTAAGCCCTTTTTGATCCCCAAAGTGGTTCTGCAGCCTCTGGTGGAAAACGCGATTATCCATGGGATTCGGAATATGGAACAAGATGGACAATTATGGATATCCCTTAAAACCTATGAGGGTATGCTTAGGATCATGATTGAAGATAATGGCTATAAATTAACGGATTTAAGCAGGTTAAACGATATTTTGGATGGAGTTATTCCTAATACAGGCTTTGGCATCATGAATGTTAATAAAAGAATCAAGCTACATTTTGGCGATACCTTCGGCTTACATTATGAGATCAGACCGGAGGGTGGAACCAGGGCTATTATCCTGATACCTGCCATAACAGGAGAAAGTTAAATTTTTAGAAGGGAGGCTGCAGAGTGTATAACATTTTAGTCGTGGATGACGAACCTATGATTTGTGACGGCGTGGCTACCGTCCTAACCAACTCCCATCTGGCTGTCTCAGAAATATTCATAGCGCATAACGGATTTGAAGCACTTGATTATATTCGCTTGGAAAGAATCGATTTTGTGATAACCGATATTCAAATGGACCTGATGAATGGTATTGAACTCATTGAAACTATTTTTGTGGAGAAGCCTACGATTCCTATAGTTGTTTTGTCAGCCCATGGTGAATTTGAATATGCTCAGAAAGCGTTGAGGTTTGGGGTCAAGGAATACATCGTGAAACCGATTAGTCCCGCAGAGTTAATTCGAGTGTCACATGCTCTGTTGATGGAAAGAGAAGTGCAATTACGTTCCATTACGGACACTATGTTTAATCATAAATTCTCTTTTGAAGATATGGCTTCCAGTCGAAACTATATCTTGAACGAATTGGTTTCGGAAGGGATTAGTGAATCTGAAATTGAGGAAGTATTCAGCTATTTGGGCTATCGGTTAGACGGACCCTACTATTGTATGTTAGTAATTAAGCTCGATTTAACAAAAGCCGGTTTATTGGAGCTTGAAATCAGTTCTTTTCGTGATCGGAATTTATTGAAATATGCGTCATTAAATGTCATTGAGGAAACGTTAAACAAATGGGAAAGTATTGCTTTCTACAGCGGGAGTCATACCATTTCAGTCGTGCTCCAATTTTCACAAGAGGAGATGGATATGACAACTCGGCTCAATCAGCAAACGATGATCGCCCAATTGCTGCACAATAATCTGCTTACCTATATCAATATGAAAAGTGTGATCGGGATCAGCCGAATTAAAGAAGGCATTCGGAACTGGGTGGAAATAAATAAAGAAGCGAATGAAGCGATTCATTGGAGTGAAATACATAAGGATCATCATGTGTTCTACATTGAGGATTTTGGCAAACCGGAGGAGAATAACAGCTTTATTCAAAGCACTATTCAGTACATAGAGAAAAACTTTCGTCAAAAAGGCTTGAAACTGCAAGATATCGCTGAATCTGTATTTTTGAGCCCTAATTATTTGAGCTATTTATTTAAAAAGATCGTGGGCATTAATCTTTGGGATTATGTGACCAAGCTAAGAATGGAAGAAGCAAAGCGGCTGCTTTTAACCACTGAAAAACGCAGATATGAGATTTCAGATGAGATTGGGTATGAATCACCGGAGCATTTCAGCAAAATTTTTAAAAAGTATTTTGGCGTCAACCCCTCCGAGTTCAAACATTAACAGGTACCATAATTAAACACTGCTTTATCATAATATCGCACATCGTCATGGAACTTAAGGGGGTTTTATAATATAAGTGCATGTAAACGTTATCGAGAGGGGAAATAAAATGAGAATGAATAAGAGTTTGGTTCTTAGTTTTCTTGCACTGATCCTTGTGCTGTCAGCCTGTGGAGGAACTCCAAGTAAGACGGCAACCACAGCTACGGATACACCTAAGCCGGCAAGTAATGCTGCAAGTGCAACACCTGCACCAGCAACACCAGTACCGGCAGCACCGGTGAGTATCACTGCTTACGCATATCCGGCTGATAAAACAGAAGAAAATGCAACCCTAGATGCGAAAATCAAAAGATTTACAGCCAAGAATCCCAATGTGACGATCACTCCAAAATATTGGAAGTACGAAAATACGGAGGTTGCCATCAAGATGGCTTCCAATAGTGCGCAAACCGAATTTACCACTTGGGCAACGGAAGGTAAGCTGTTGTCAGGAAAGAAATGGATCTTGGATCTAACCGATAATTTGTCCAAATGGAAATATACCAAAGATCTGAATGAGTTTGCGCTAAAACCATTTATTATAGAAGGAAAAACATACGGAATTCCTATTGATGCTTATGGAATGACGATCACCATTAACAAAAAACTGTTTGCAGATAAAGGGGTCGCATTGCCGCCGCTTGATTGGACTTGGGATGATCTGATAAAGGCTGCGAAGGCAGTCAACGATCCAGGCAAAGGAATAGCCGGATTTATCCCGATGGGTAAAGGAACCGAGGCAGGTTGGAACTGGACGAACTTCTTATATTCGGCGGGCGGAGAAATTGAAACCGTAGCAGGCGGAAAAGTAACAGCAGCCTTTAATTCGGATGCCGGACTTAAGGCGCTGCAATTTTATAAGGATTTGAAGGACGCAAATGTGATTCCACAAAACTGGGCGCTTGGTTACGGCGATGCACTGACGCTATTCAACCAAGGCCGCGGCGCAATGGTTATGTGCGGAAGCGGTAATGCTCTTGATGGAGCCATCAACCAAGGCGGACTTAGTAAAGATGATGTACTCTTATATCCAATTCCATCGATGACTAAAGGCGGCAAACATATCGGTGTGGCTGGCGGAAATTACAAGGTTATCAATGGATTGGCAACCAAAGAGCAGCAGCAAGCGGCATTCAATTTTGTAGTGGATGAATATTTTACGGATGCCTATCTGGATTCGATTGACACCCAAATTAAAGCTCAAAAAGCCAAAAATCAAGTCTATGTTCCCCAACTGATCAACTATTGGAATGACAACTCGGATTATGGAAAAAAATATAATGCCTTGTTGGAAAAGCATGATAATGTGTATAAGTATTCTCCTGAATTAAACAAGTTGCTTGAATCCAAACCGGAAGCAACTTATGAGACTCAAGCCTATTATCTGGAAATGTCAAACGCGATTCAAAAGGTATTTACGAGCAAAGGTGCGCTGGATTTGAAGCAAATACTGGATGATTCAGCGGCTAAAGTCCAAAAGGGTTCTTTCGACAAAGTTAAAGTTGAATAAAGCTTGAAGGAAGGGAAATGGGGTCTATGCTGGCAACAGTATTAGGCCCTTTTTTAAAGATAATACGGGGAGTGTAAAATTTATGGATTTGCAGCTGACAACTCCAATCACGAAATCGGCATCTCGCAGAAAAATACGGTGGTATTTTTGGGGTTTGCTATTTTTGATTCCTGAAATAGTCATCTTTTTAATATTTTTATGGATACCCATATATAAAGGTATTGCCTATAGTTTTTATTCGGTAGATTTTGTCAGCGGTAATACATTTGTCGGTTTACAAAACTATATCGAAGTGTTAAGTAACCCTGACTTTTATACAGCCATAAAAAATACACTGTTATTTATGGGATTAGCGCTATTGCTTGGGTTTTGGGTTCCTATTGCAATGGCCATTGCCGTTTCCGAATTGAAATGGTTTAAAGGACCGGCACGGATTGTAGGTTACCTGCCAAGCATAATTCCGGCGATTGTACTTTATGGAATGTGGCAATGGTTTTATGATGCTGTGGGTCCGATTAATTCTTTTTTAAATACTTTGGGAATAGCGGGCATTGACTTTTATAGCAAGGCTAATGCGATGTTTTCCCTTATTATTTTGGAGACCTGGCAAAATTTTGGGAGCACAACCTTAATTTATATCGCCGGTCTTTCCACGATTCCCAAGGATTTGTATGAAGCTGCTGAAATAGATGGGGCCAGTGTTTGGAATCGTATTCGCTATGTTACGCTGCCCGGCATAAAAAATTTAATATTATTGCTGCTTGTGCTGCAATTAATCGCCACTTCCCAAAGCTTTCAGTCCCAATTGCTGATGTTTGGCGGGGGACCGGATAATGCGACATTGACTTATTTGCTTTTAACCACCAGAGAAGCATTTGTATTCTTTAACTTCGGTAAAGCCAGTGCTATGGGCACTATCATGTTTGTCGTATTGGTGATCTTCTCCATTCTCACCATTAGAATCAGACGCGGAGGTGAAGAAGCATGAAGTCAACTGAAGACCGCGCCATCATGTCTCGTTATGATTTCAGAAAATTCGGGGTCAAGGTCATTTATACCCTAATGGTACTGTGCATTATACTCATTTCAATTTCCATGCTGTATCCGTTTGTGAACACCTTCCTGAATTCATTAAAATCGACGAAAGAATTTTTTGCTTTCCCGGCGCCGTTCTTTCCAAAGGTGTGGTTATGGAAAAATTACCATGAATCCTTTACTTATCTGAATATATTCTTATATTTCAAAAATACCGTATTCATTTATCTGGGAAACACCATCATTTCTTTAACCTTCCTTGGAATGGCCGCATTCAGCTTGGCCCACCTGCAAGTACCAATGAAAAAATGGATAACCCTTTACTTTCTTTCTACCCTGTTAATTCCTGCTAACACGTATCTGATACCCAATTTTTTAAACCTCAAAAGCTTGGGACTCCTGAATAGCTATTGGGCTTTTTGGCTGCCTGCCGGAGCAAATGCATTCTTTTTGTTATTGTTAAAAAACTTTTTCGACAGTATTCATAAGGAGCTGCTTGAGGCGGCAAAAATGGATGGCGCATCAGATCTGAAAAGTTTTTGGTCAATCGCTGTACCTTTATCAACCCCTATATTGATCACTCTTGCTTTGCTTGGATTTTCTACAACATGGAATGACTTTTACTGGTCCAGTTTAGTGATGCAGGAAGACATGCTGCCTCTGGCCGCCGCGATCTATTCGAAAATTATTTATGCAGGCTCAACGATTAATTGGAATATTCGTTTTGCTATTCTTACCATGACACTGATTCCGCCGCTTCTTGTCTTTTTATTCTTTCAAAAATACATTATCGGTGGACTAAGCGTTGGGGCTGTAAAGGGATAAGATGAAAATTGTAAACGGGAACGGGAGCCTCCTTTGGGAGGCTCCCGTTTTGTTAACTCTACCATATAAAGGTTCATAAACTCTCTTCCGGTACGCTTGTAAACTCTTCATTTTGTCCGTAGAATAGGTAGTGACTTTAAAAGCGCAGTGATAGCATGTATGTGGAAAAGTTAAAACTGTTGCTTTTTGCCGTGTGTGGGGATCTTCAGAGCCGCACGACATGCCTAAATTAAACTTAATGAATGTTAGCTGCGTCAAATCCTGTAAGGGGAAAAGATGAGAAGGAGTTAATTATGAATACGCAACCAGATATACTACGCAAAAGCGGAATAAAAGCAGGCTGGGGTCCGTTGAAAAAGACGCTGATGACTCTAGCTGCACTTTGTTTTATAGGCTCTAATATTTTATTTTTAACACCTTGGGGCAGTAATTTTCGGACAAGCCTCGCAGAGACAGTCATTAATACGCAGCACCGCGATTGGGCTTGGCTCTTGGTAGGTGCAGCGAAGCGCGATGAGATGGTGAACCAAATGCAGGCGCAAATCGATGCATGGGGGCTAAAAAAGCAAACTGACGGCTTAATCAAGCCGGATACCCGTAAACGTACGGCTAGTGAATTAGTCAAAGTGGTAGACATTCAGGATGAAGCTCACAGTACACCGACCTGGCGAGGGAAAAAAATGTACGTCTATGATCCAAGGACGATACGCCTCGTGACGACCAGCCATAAGCAAGAGGGCGAGAAGATCACCGACATGGTCAATAGGACGGGAGCGATCGCAGGTGTGAACGGCGGCGCGTTTGATGATCCGCAAGGCTTGGGCAATGGATTTGCTCCCATCGGCTTTCTTATGTCAGGCGGCAAGGTCATCATTACTGAATATGACGGCAGTGTCAAACAGCACGTTGTGGGATTTACCAAGGATGGCATTCTCAAGCTTGGTCTATATTCCATAAATGAACTTATACAAGATGGTGTAACCGATGCTGCCTACTGGAAACCACGAATTATTGAAGACGGCAAGGGGCTTATCACCAGCGGTGACGGCGGGGCGGGACGCGACCCAAGGACAGCTCTATGCCAGACGAAGAATGGAACAGTCATCTTTCTCGTCATTGATGGACGCCAGCCAGGTTACAGTATGGGAGCCACTTTGAAGGAAGTCCAGGATATCTTCCTGGCAGAGGGCTGCATGAATGCAGGCTTTCTGGATGGAGGAGCATCTTCGGAGTTAGTCTCAGACGGCAAGCTGCAGACCAAACCTGCCAGCCGTTACGGTGAACGTCGATTGCCCGACGGATTCCTGGTTTTCGCTGATCCTGGCAGCTATAAACCGGATAATATGTGGGCAGGTTTAACGAAGATTGACGCAGGCGGCGCCTATGACAATCCTGGCTTTCAAAAGGAACAAGCTGATCTTCGTGCCAAAGGGCTGCTTAACTCCAGCACTCCATCACCGAAGCCGACTCCGAGCCATAGTCCGCAGGTGAGCAATGATCCAAGCAAGATTCCCGGAGCGACACCGAAGAGCTCGCCGACAACCAAACCGGATACATCGCCCGCCAAGTCGAGTTCCGATCCGAAGCCAACCGTTAGGCCGAGTTCTACACCGACAAGCGATGCTCCATCTGCTAAGCCAAGCCCAACTCCAAATCTAAGCCAAAGCTCAAGTGCAAGTCCTGCAAGCGGTGCGCTAACCGATGGGAAGACAAGCTCAGCGACTGCGAAGCCATAATGTGCGGTGGGCTCAGTTAATAACAGTTAATCACGTATTATGGAGGATGACAGCGTATGAAATTTGTATTGGCTCCGGATTCTTACAAGGGCAGCTTAACGGCCATTGAGGCTTGTGATGCAATGGAGGAAGGCATCAGGCGGGTGATACCGCATGCAGCCATTATTAAAGTGCCTATGGCCGATGGAGGAGAAGGAACGGTTCGAAGTCTGGTCGATGCGATGAACGGACACTTGGTTCAAGCAACAGTGAAAAATCCGTTAGGTGAGCCGGTACTTGCAAGATACGGCATTTTGCAAGATCAGGAGACGGCTGTCATTGAGATGGCGGAAGCATCCGGGTTATACTTGATCGATGCTAACCGTCGCAACCCCTTATTGACAACCACGTACGGAACGGGCGAATTGATTCTCGATGCGTTAAACCGCGGTTGCCGCAAGTTTATTTTGTGTATCGGCGGAAGCTCCACCAATGATGGCGGAGCTGGAATGGCTCAAGCGCTTGGTGCCAAATTGGTCGATGCTGCTGGAGAAGATCTGCCGTTTGGCGGAGGCAGCCTGAATCGTCTGCACCGCATTGACGTCACCGGTCTGGATCCGAGGATCAAGGAAAGCTCTTTTACAGTCGCTTGCGACGTGGATAATCCGCTGTGCGGAGTCAGAGGAGCAAGTAATGTATTCGGGCCTCAAAAGGGTGCAACTGCTGAAATGATTGCTATTTTAGATCAAAACCTTGAGCATTATGCGCACCTCATCGACGAACAGCTTGGCAAGTCGGTTCGGGATTTGCCGGGAGCCGGCGCTGCCGGAGGCTTGGGGGCTGGAATCACTGCCTTTCTTGAAGGTTCGTTAAAGAAAGGGATTGAGCTTGTTATTGAGGCGACGCGATTGGAAGAAAAGATAAGCGGCGCTGACTTGGTCCTTTCCGGAGAAGGGCAGAGTGATTTCCAGACGAAATTTGGAAAAACCCCTTTTGGAGTAGCCAAGGCTGCTTCGAAATCAGCGGTTCCTGTCGTATTGATCTCCGGCTCTATTGGAAAGGGAATTGAAGAGTTGTATGAGCATGGAGTGACTAGTGTTTTCTCCATGATCGACCGGCCCATGCCGCTTGAGGATGCAATGACTAATGCAAGGCAGCTGCTCACGAATATGACGGAGAGGGTCATTCGTTTGAAATTTTCCAGCTTGACACGCACAATATATTGATGTATTGTTGCTTAAGCACACTATATATTGTTGGAACAGGTGCCTTAAGTGAATGGCTTAAGGCTTAAAAGGGAAGTTATCGGTGAAAATCCGACGCGGTCCCGCCACTGTAACAGCTGAGCGGAAAGCTATTTTGCCACTGATCGATTCGGATTGGGAAGGCGGCTTTCAGGCGATGAAGCTGAAGCCAGGAAACCTGCCGGTTCTGAAAACACTGTTCGTACCTACGGGAGATAGGGAGGTGTTTCGACGAATGGTTAAGGTAAACCGAAGTATCTGCAGGTACGATGGTTTTAAAATTCGGAGAAGCATTTTTCCCTTGAAGGCGTGAGGGATGAGTGCTTCTCTTTTGTTTTGCTGACTTATCAGATCATCTCATTCAGAAAAGGAGTTTTCTCATGGATATTGTGAAACGTAACGGGCAAGTCGAAGAATTGATCTTCTCCAAGCTAAAGCGTGTGATTGATTTTGCCTGTGATGCTTATCCGGAATGTGCAGTGATTGAACTGGAAACGGCGCTGCTTCCCCATTTTCGCAATGGCATCACGACCAAAGAAATTCAACAAACTCTGATCCAGGTCGCCGTTGAGAAAACAAGCGTAGAGCAGCCCAATTGGCAATTTGTCGCGGCAAAGCTGCTCACTTACGATCTGTATAAAGAAGCAGCGCTTAATCGCAAGTATGGGTACTTTGGTTATGGCGACTTTTATTCAATGCTTACTTATTTGAGCGAAAAAGGCCTTTACGGCAAATATATACTAGAGCATTATTCGCGCAGCGAAATTAATGAATTAAGCAGTTACATTGTGCCTGAGCGAGATTTTCTGTTCAACTATATCGGTCTGAAAACTCTATCAGATCGTTATTTGATCAAAGGCTATGACGGCGCTGTGCTCGAGCTCCCACAAGAACTGTTTATGGGTGTGGCGATGCATCTTGCCATGAACGAAACGGACAAGCTGTTTTGGGCTAAACAGTTTTACGATGTGCTCAGCAAGCTGGAAATGACTGTGGCAACGCCTACCTTGTCCAATGCACGCAAGCCGTTCCATCAGCTTTCAAGCTGCTTTATAGATACCGTCCCGGATAATTTATGGGGCATTTACAATGTGGATCAGAGCTTTGCGCAAGTGTCCAAAAGCGGCGGCGGCATGGGGATTTACATCGGCAAAGTACGCAGTCGGGGCTCCGACATACGCGGCTTCAAGAATGTAGCCGGTGGCGTGATTCCGTGGATCAAAAACTACAACAATACAGCAATTGCCGTGGATCAGCTTGGTGTCAGATCGGGTGCGGTAGCGATTTACCTGGATGTGTGGCATAAAGATATTTTCGACTTTCTAAATATGAAGACGAACAATGGGGACGATCGGATGAAGGCCCACGATATTTTCCCGGGAGTATGCATTCCCGACCTGTTCATGCGAAAGGTAAACGAGCGGGGCACCTGGCATTTGTTCGATCCCCATGAAGTTCGCTTGCTCAAAGGCTACAGCATCGAGGACAGCTGGGGTGAAGAGTGGGAGCGCAAATACGAAGAATGTATATCGGACACCAGGTTATCCAGGACGGAAGTTCCCGCTGTCGACATTATGAAGAAGATTTTGACCAGCGCGTTTGAAACCGGCACACCCTTCGTCTTTTTCCGCGATACGGTGAATCGGGCGAATCCGAATAAGCACAAAGGCGTTATTTATTGCTCCAATTTATGCACGGAAATTTGCCAAAATATGAGCGCCTCCGAGTATATTTCGACCACACACGATGAGGGGATGATCTCCACCCAGATGAAAAGCGGGGATTTTGTCGTCTGCAACTTGTCCTCACTCAACCTCGGCCGAGTCACGGCTAAGGAGGATATTGAACGGGTCGTCACGATCCAAATGCGGATGATGGATAACGTCATCGACCTGAATCGCTACCCGATTCCTCAAGCTGAAATTACCAACCAAAAATACAGAGCGGTCGGTCTCGGTACAAGCGGCTACCACCAATGGTTGGCTCAAAAAGCGATAACTTGGGAGTCCGAAGAGCACGTTCAGCAAGCGGATGAACTGTATGAGTGGATTAACTACTGCGCGATTAAAGCATCCATGACTATCGCACGTGAGAAGGGGGCTTACTCCGTGTTTGAAGGAAGTGAGTGGCAAAATGGACAATATTTTGTGTCCAGAGGCTATGATAGCGAGCAGTGGAAGCAGCTTAGACAGGAAGTGGCTGAGAACGGCGTCCGCAATGCATGGATGTTTGCAATTGCCCCAACGGCTTCAACCTCGCTGATTGCTGGTTCAACGGCGGGTATTGATCCGATTTTCAACAAGTTTTGGGTGGAAGAGAAGAAGAAAGCCGTGATCCCGCAAACTGCGCCAAATCTAAGTCAAGAGACCTTCTGGTACTACAAGGAAGCCCATCTAATCGACCAACAATGGAGCATACTTGCTGCCGGCAAACGTCAGAGGCACATTGATCAAGCGCAGTCCTTTAACCTGTACATTACTCCCGAGTACTCGGCGAAGCAATTTATGGAGCTGTACAACAGCGCTTGGGAGAATGGTCTCAAAACCGTCTACTACTGCCGCAATAAAAGTCTGGAAGTTGAAGATTGCGTGAGCTGCTCAGCCTAAAACAAAATTGGAGGGTAATCATCCATGGAATTGGAAAAGAAGAAGCTGTTTAACGAGCACGGAGATCGCGATTGGGGAAAACGGCGTATTATCGGAGGAAATACAACCAATCTGATTGAGTTGAACAATGTGAAATACGAATGGGCTACCAAAATGTACCGATCCATGATGAACAATTTCTGGATTCCGGAAGAGATTCCGCTGGCTCAGGATGCGAAAGATTATGCACTGTTATCACCGTCGGAGCGTCAAAGCTACGATAAAATTCTAAGCTTCTTGATCTTTCTGGATTCTCTGCAAACGGCCAATCTACCAAATATCAACGAGTACATCACAGCACCGGAAGTCAATTTGTGTTTAACCGTACAAACCTTTCAGGAAGCGGTGCACAGCCAAAGCTACTCTTATATATTGGACAGTGTTTGTCCAGCCGAGGTGCGTGATCGTATTTATAACGAGTGGCGGGAAGATAAGCATTTGCTTCGCCGCAATCGTTTTATTACGGATTTGTACGAGAGGTTCATTGCAGAGTCGACCACTGAAAATCTGCTGCGGACGATCATGGCCAACTATATTTTGGAGGGTATTTATTTTTACAGCGGCTTTAGCTTTTTCTATGCTTTGGGTCGTCAAGGGAAGCTGCTGGGTACGGTCTCGGAAATTAAATATATTCAACGGGACGAGTTAACCCATCTTGCTTTGTTTCAAGGCATTTTCCGTGAAATCCGCAAGGAAAACCCCGAAATGTTCACAAGTGAACTCGATGCGGACTTACGGCTGATGATGCAAACTGCGGTTGAGCATGAAATTGAATGGGGCCAGTACATCACCGCTAACTCCATTCCCGGATTAAGCAATGAAATCATCGATCAATACATCAAGTTTTTATCCAATGAACGTCTGAAAAAGATCGGTCTCGACATTCTATACCCCGAAGTGGTCGAGCATCCCATGAAATGGGTCGAAAACTTCAGCAACATGAACGGCATGAAAACCGACTTTTTCGAACAAAAAGTAACAAACTACAGCAAATCGTCCAATTTGAATTGGGATGAGCTGTAGAGCCAGTAAAGATGAATTAAAGCCATCCGCGGGGATGGCTTTTCATTTTATTTCCGTTGGCGAACCGCGCTTTGCACTTGATGAACAGGAGTTTTTACGATAGTGTAGAAGAACAAAGCTTATTAGATGTAAGGGATAAACTGAGGAGAGTGATTGGCAAATGCGAGAACCTGTTCAAACCATTGTAGATAAGCTGCAGCGTCCTCTCCATGATTTGCGTGTGTCGGTTACCGATCAATGTAATTTTCGCTGCCGGTATTGTATGCCCGAAGAAATATTTGGCGCTGATTATACATTTCTTCCCAAGGAAAAACTGCTTACCTTCGAGGAGCTTACGCGGGTTTCCCGGATCTTTGTTTCTCTGGGCGTGGAGAAGGTGCGAATCACCGGTGGAGAGCCGCTTATGCGGAGAGAACTTCCTGTTTTGTTCCAGATGATTCGCGGTATCGAGGGAGTCAAGGATATTGCCATGACCACTAACGGTTCTTTGCTCGCGAAGCATGCGAAGGCTCTTAAGGATGCGGGACTGAACCGGGTAACGGTGAGCCTCGACAGCTTGGACGACATTCGCTTTGGTAAAATGAACGGCCGCGGGTTCAAGGTTTCTCATGTGTTGGAAGGTATCGAAGCCGCTGCAGCCGAAGGGCTGCAAGTGAAAGTGAATATGGTGGTACAAAAAGGAACCAACGATGAAGATGTGCTTCCGATGGCCCGATATTTTCGCGAGCAGGGGCACATTCTACGTTTTATTGAATATATGGACGTAGGCAATTCCAATGGCTGGAGGCTGGATCAAGTCCTTCCCGGCAAAGAGCTTGTCGAACGAATTCATAAGGAAATGCCGCTTGAACCCATCGAACCTAATCACTATGGAGAAGTAGCTTCGCGCTATCGCTATGTAGGCGAGAAGAATGAGATTGGCCTTATCTCATCGGTGACTCAAGCGTTTTGCTCCACTTGCACCAGAGCCAGGATATCCGCCGAGGGGCAGCTGTACAGCTGCTTGTTTGCCTCAGTCGGAACCGATCTAAGGATGCCTCTGCGTGAAGGCGCAAGCGATCAGGAAATTCGCGAATTGATTACCTCTTCCTGGAGTCAAAGAGATGACCGCTATTCGGAAGAAAGGCTTTCCAATACACCTGATTTGAAGAAGAAAAAGAAAGTCGAGATGTCTCATATAGGCGGCTAGAGATTTTCGTAACGCGAACCTCTACCGGAGTTCGCTTCGACGGTAAATGCTTGATTTGTTTAGTATGGTTGGTGCAACTTTTGTGAGGATTAACGGAATATTGCAGGCATGCTGCTAACCTCCATCATAACAAAAACAGCAATCCCAATAATGAATCGGGATTGCTGTTTTCATTTAACGTTAAAAGATTAAAAACCTGAATCTAGATCCCAACTCAAGAAGTTCTGTGTTGGGCCGTAGTTTTCATCAAAGCCGTAAGCGTCAAAATGCACTTTGCCGCTCTCGTAAGCTTTTACAGTCACATAAGCGAAGTTCCGGTCAATGGGGTTGTTTGTCGGCTTTTTCGCTTCGAAAGGGGAACCGCCGGAACCCACAACGATTTGGTAGGCTGCGCCATTGTTCGGACGGCTGACGTTGAAGATGTGCTCGTGACCGCTGAAATAAGTAGCCTTGTTGTCTTGAATCACTTTCCAAAATGCGTTAGCAGCTTCCATATCCGCATCCAGTCCGCTCACTTTGGCGGTTGCGTCAAAATAGTAGGTATAGGCAAGCTTGTGTCCGAAGACGAAAGTGTGTTTCATTCCGCGCTGTTTTGCAGAAGCAAGATCTTTAGCCAGCCATTCAGTCGGGGAGTGAGAATCATTTCCTGTAGGATCTGTATTGATGATGACGAAATGCGAGCCTTGATAATCGAACGAGTAGTCAAGCTATCTTGCGCAGAAGCATCGGTCACCGTCTTATCGATACGACTGTCGCCAACAGAGGAGAACGTGAAGAGCAGCTTATCCGTGTTTTTCAGCGCGTCCTGCAGCTGCTTCAAAGTGGCGGCCGAGATCAACGTTGAACCTTCTGAAATGTAAGGTGCTTTGTTGAGCTTTACAGCTTGTCCCATAATCGTCGCGTCAGCAGATCCGATCTTTAGCATGGCTTTACTTCCGGCAACGTCAACCGTAATTTGCTGTGTATCGGACATCCAACCAAGCGTGCCGTTCATGCTTTCAACCGCTGCTCGCAAAGCTGTGTCGCCATTTTCGGCGGCTCCCACAGAAGCTCCTCCGGCAAGAAGCATCGTACCTGCCAGGCTGATTCCAACCAATACCTTTAGTATTTTTTTCATATGTACACTCCCCATTTATAATACCTGCTACTCAACGATATCTTACATTTGTAAAAGGAGATCTAGATTATTTGGAAGATTGTGTAAAGGTATTGACAAGGTAATGTAATATTTAAATGGATGATTGTGCATAATAGTTGCGGAATCCGTTTTACTCTGAGCCTCGAGGTGAGCCAAGTGCAGCAACAAGATTGTGATGTTTCCCCGTTGAAGGAACAGATGAAGCTGCAATTGCGTCAAATTTCGAAGGAGATTGAGCGCAGTTTGGCAACCCTGGATAATGAAAATTACTGTTTGTTGAGCGAATTTGTGCTCATTAGCGATGCCATCCAGAACGTTGAATCCATTGCCGCTTCGTTCTACTTGCAATGCTATTTATCTACTTTTACGAATAGATTTCTGGAACTGTCCATCAGTATCCGGCATTTGTCGGAGCGCCGCCATGGAGCCTTGGTGGTTATTGAGAGAAATGATTCGGTTGATACATTTCTTCACTCTGGTATCCCTATTGGAGCAACACTTACGCATTCGCTGCTGGAATCCATTTTTTACACTGGCAGTCCGCTTCATGACGGAGCCGTTTTGATCAAATCTGATTTCATTTTCTCAGCAGGGAATGTGCTGCCTTTATCCAAAGCCTTGGCTGGCGAAAAGAAACTGGGGACGCGGCACCGTGCCGCCATAGGTTTGACTGAAGAAACAGATGCGCTTGTGCTCGTCATATCTGAAGAAACGGGAGGCGCCTCCTTTGCTTTCAAAGGTAAGCTGTATCCGATCAACGCCATTGATCCAATAATCGGACTAAAAAGTATGAATTTGAATTAACTGTACATTTGTATATGACAGAATCAGTGCGTTATAATAAAAAAGATATCCGAATTAGCAATCTATTCTATTATTCAATTGGAGGAGAAACTATGAAATATCGTAAACTCGGTCATTCAGGTTTAAAAGTCAGCGAGATTAGTTTAGGCAGCTGGTTAACTTACGGCGGTTATGTGGAGCGGGAAAATGCTGCTAATGCCATCCATAAAGCTTTTGAATTGGGCATTAATTTTTTTGATACGGCCAATGTGTATGAGCGCGGCGCAGCAGAAAAGGTAGTAGGCGATGAGCTGAAGAAATATAATCGCGACTCCTATGTGCTGGCTACCAAAGTCTTCGGGCAGATGGGAGACGGTCCTAATGATAGAGGCCTGTCGCGCAAGCATATTTTTGAGCAGCTGCATGCGAGCTTGAAGAGATTGGGAACGGACTATGTAGATATCTACTATTGCCACCGTTATGACACTCAGACACCGTTGGAAGAAACGCTCCGTGCTTTGGACGATCTGGTGACTCAAGGCAAGGTGCTGTACATCGGAGTGAGTGAATGGACGGCCACCCAAATGGCTCAAGCTCATGCCTTGGCGGATAAATATTTACTCGACCGGATTATCGTGAATCAACCTGTCTATAATATGCTTAACCGTTATATTGAAAAAGAAGTGATTCCGCTGGGAGAAACAATTGGCATCGGGCAAGTTGTCTTTTCGCCGCTGGCTCAAGGGTTGTTGACCGGTAAATACAAATCCGTATCGGATATTCCGGAAGGAAGCCGGGCTGCGAAGCTTGATAATTTCCGTAAAGGGCTCACCGAAGAAAATATCGCGAAGGTCAACAAGCTATCGGAAATAGCTGGAGATTTACATATATCCATTGGGCAGCTTGCACTTGCATGGATTCTTCGCCAGCAGAATGTGTCCAGTGCATTGATTGGAGCCAGCCGTCCTGAACAGGTTGAAGAAAACGCCAAAGCTTCGGGAATTGAACTGTCCCCAGAAGTATTGGAGCGCATTGATTCGATCGTTAAATAAGGGAGTGAATACATCTTGGAAAAACGAAAATATGGAAATACAGGAATGAATGTCAGCGTGCTTGGATTTGGCGGATCAGAAATCGGCTTTCAAGATGCAACTGTAGAAACCGTGGACAAGCTGCTTGGAAGCGCGCTGGATGCTGGATTAAATGTCATCGATACGGCAGAGTGCTATAAAATCAGCGAAGAATTAATCGGCAAAACCGTATCCAAACGACGCGATGATTATTATTTATTCACCAAATGCGGACATTCGTCCGGTTATGAACTTCCCGACTGGGATCCCAAGCTGCTGGAGATGAGCATAGACCGCAGCTTGAAAAGGCTGCAAACCGATTATGTGGATGTCATTCATCTGCATAGCTGTTCTGAAGAATTGCTTCGCAAAGGAGAAGTCATCGAAGTTTTGCAGCGCGCAAAAGAGCAAGGTAAGACGCGTTTCATTGGCTATAGCGGTGATCATAAAGCGGCCTTGTATGCCGTGCAATCCGGAGCATTCGATTCGCTGGAGACTTCAGTCAGCATCGCGGATCAAGAAGCCATTGAATTGACCATTCCGGAAGCGGCGAGAAGAGGAATGGGCGTAGTTATCAAACGGCCCATTGCCAATGCTGCCTGGAGAACGGGTCAAAAGCCCGAGTCCGCCTATCATCATGTGTATTGGGATCGGCTGCAAGAATTGAGGTATGATTTTCTGGAAGGAGATTTGAAGAATTCGGTAGGTATCGCTCTTCGTTTTACTCTTTCCATCCCTGGCGTACATACAGCCATTGTTGGAACCGCAAACCCAAGCCGTTGGTTGGAAAACGCCAAGCTGACGGATCAGGGTCCTTTGCCAAAAGAACAGTTCGACGCCATACGCTCACGTTGGAAGGAAACAGCGGCTGCAGATTGGGTAGGAAAAGGATAATATGGATTGGAAAGGGGCTGCGTGCATACGCGGCTCTTTTTTCATGGCAAAAATAATTAGGTTTGAGTCTTGGATTGAATTATAATAAGTTACGAGAAGCATCCCGTTTTCAAGTGATACGGTCATGATGATTCCGGTTAGTAACGACCAAGGAATAATAATCAAATGATTTCATATATATATATGTGAAAATCGGATTGCCGCTGCCCGTGGTAAACCGAAATTTCCATATGGAGAGTGAAATCCTATGAGGTTATTTGATAAAATCAAAGAAGCCGCCAAAAAAGGAACGATCCTGGCCCAAGAAGCGGTGGATATCACTAAGATCAATTCGCAGATTTCGAGCAAAAAGAAGGAAATAGAAGAGAGATACAAAAAGATTGGTCAAAACGTATATGATGCGCATCGTGCGAATCGCAGGGAAGCGGCAGAAGCGCCTATCCTGAAGCTTTGCTCGGAAGTGAGCAGATTGCTGAAGGAAATTGCCTCTCTTGAGCTGAGGCTCAATGCGATCAAAAAAGAAAAAGTCTGCTCCTGCGGCAGTGTCGTTTCGAGCGATGTGAAATACTGTCCGAAGTGCGGGGCCAACCTTCAAAACTATGTCTGACGAGAGGTGAATTGTACGATCATGAGCTCATTCAACAATGTACTTCGCGAGTATACAAACTGGTTAACTTCCATCTCCTGGGTTAAAGCTATCCTGCCCTTTCATCTAATATTCCTCTTTGGCGGAGTCGTATTGTTATTTGTGTCCGATCTGATCAATTTCGTTGGCGGATACCAGCCGCTCGTATACACGGCAGGGCATTATGGATACTTTTTGGGTATCCTATTGACCCTCGCTACCTCGAGCAGAAAGTTTGTCTCTTTTGCCATGTGGGCCTATGCGGTCATCGTCCTGTTTCCTTTTAAGTATATGACGCCGTATCAGCTTGTTGAGGCACTGATTTATGTGATTCTGGGCTATTGGCTGCTGAAGCATGAAGCGGGTGGACGCGGCAATGGCCGGCCGGCATGATAAGCTATTTTCGGTAATGTCGAGACCCAATAAAAAGACGCATCCTGTGGGACGCGCCTTTTTTGCTTTTTCACCAAGAAGAAGGAATGACCTTAATCTCTTTATTCAAATTGACCAGCATAATGAAGTTCGTATTAAACGTAAAAATTCGCTTGATTTGATAGGACGCCATCACGACTGCCGTCAAAGCTTCACTAAGCGAAAATCTCAGCTCCGGTCGGTCCATCAGCAAGCGTCTGGATTCGGACTCAAATTCCGACTCGCCTGAGATGACCAAGAGCTTACCCGCGCTTACGGATTTATCCATCACATTCAGGAAAAACTCCGCCTGTGTGTAGCCATATTCGTTACGAAGCCACTGATGAATATCAAATATGATTGAATTCGTAGTAATAAAATTGCGTTCCAAGTCATGCAAATCAAGGAACAAAGAACGTGCTTTGAAATAATGAGGATGATCAGGATTCATAAATGCCATTAAGGCGGTTTCATCTACAAATATCGAGTCTTGATGCGCTTCCCATGCTTGATGATTTTCCATATTGGCAATAACGCTCCTTAACCTTGTATTTTGCACATTGCGTCCAGATACAGCATCGGATTCTCTTCTTTCTTTTCTACGGGAATTTGTCCACTTAGAGCGGACAGGCTGGAAAGATGCTGATCAATAATATGGTTCGCCAGCGATTGGACGGATGTTTGCTGTCTTTCCGCAATTTGATGTAACGCTTCATAAGCATTCGGTTCTAATTCGATCGTTGCTGCTGCTTGTTCATGTTTAGAGGAAATTAAATCATTAGCAGTAGATTTGACTTTATCTAACTGACTTTGAATAAACTTTTTGTATTCTGCCACGGGGGAGTCACCACCTTCACATGATTTCATAATCTATTCGCAGCTGCCTCCGGATTTATGGGGGTACCTCAACAATTTACTCGCGACCCACTAAAAAATACAATCCCATCAGAATAATATAAAGAGTATGTTTAAAAGAAGAGGTGGATGCTAATATGATAGGTTTGAAAAAAGGAGAATTTGGTATTGATCTGGGCACAACTCATATATTGATTTATCAAAAAGGGAAAGGTATTGTACTGAATGAGCCATCTGTCATTGCTATCCATACAGAAACCAAGGAAATTTTGGCAATCGGCGAAAGAGCCAAGATAATGATAGGAAGAACCTCAGATAAAATTGAAGTTATTCATCCGATTCAAGATGGGGTGATTGCCGATTTTTTCCTGACAGCTGCCATGCTGGAGCACTTTCTGAAGAAAATTGTTGGAAAGCGGTTCTTTCAGCATCCCCATGTTGTGATATCGGTTCCTTATGATATAACGAGTGTAAAAAGAAGAGCCATCGAGCAAATCGCGGGACAGATTAAAGCGGCCAAGGTGACTACGATTGAGGAACCGCTTGCCGCGGCATTTGGTGCCGGACTTCCGGTGGACGAGCCTGTCGGCAGTATGGTTGTGGATATCGGCGGCGGAACTACGCAGGTGGCCATTCTTTCCATGGGAGGCCTGGTTGCAGGCAATACCGTTCAAAGAGCCGGTCTATCCTTGGATACAGAAATTATCGATTATATGAAAAGCACACATTCACTCGATATCGGTTATGCCACTGCGGAGTTGATTAAACAAACGATCGGTTCGGCCATGAAGCCGGAAGAAGATGAGCAGATGGACATCAAAGGCCGGGATTTCGTCTATGGCCTGCCTAAAATCGTCACGATTCATGCTTTGGAAATTCACAATTTGTTAAATGACTTTATCTATACAATTGTTGACTCGATACGAAGATGCCTGGAAAAATGTCCGCCTGAGCTGGTTGGCGATATTGTGGAGAGAGGCGTCATGCTGTGCGGCGGCGGTTCTTTACTTCAGGGATTGGACCGACGACTGGAGAGAGAAACCCAAATTCCTGTTTTTATGGCCGAGAGACCCATGGAATGTATTGCTTTAGGTGCAGGAAAAATGCTGTAAACTGGAAGCAACCTCGATCAAATGAATAAGCATCGGGACAGTTACCCCAATAGGGTACTGTCTCTTTTTGTTGAATTTTATGATATGGTTAAAAAAGCGAGAAAGAAAGAAGGGGTATTTTGGGGATTTATTGAATTATTTAAGAAATGGAGCAGATTTATTGACGAAACATTTTGAGTAAGAATTCGAATGTTTAGAAGAAGCTGCCTTGTAAAATGGATAAGGGTGCATGACAGGACCTACTTTCTCGTGCAAAGGTTATATCCTAGTGAATTGTGTTTTCACCCTGTCTGTTAAAGTTTATTTCGGAAATACTATAAGAATAGACGATTTAAGAAAAAATATTTGAAAACGCTTCATTTTTATCGTTTAAAATGCAGGAGTTTATCACAAAATACAGAATAAATAGAATATTGGAACAATTAATGGGGGAATTGTCCAAATCTTTTATCGGGTGTCATTCTTAATTACGATTTTGCATATCTTGTAGAAGAATGAATATGTTTTCAAAGAAAATGTAAGCGATTTCGTCTCGTTTGACTAAGTGACTTTTTTCACAAAGATTGGAGGAAGCAGATGCTGCATATCGTGGTATGTATCAAGCAAGTGCCGGACAGCAGGGAAATACGTATCGATCCGAAAAACAACACACTGATTCGTCAAGGGGTTCCCAGTATTGTGAATTTTTATGATTTGCATGGCTTGGAAGAAGCATTGCGGATCAAGGATCAGCATGGAGCACAGGTAACTGTCGTAACCATGGGACCGCCTCCCGCGGAAAAAAGCTTAAAGGAATGTATCTCACTGGGTGCGGATCAAGCCGTGCTGGTGACGGACAGAGGCTTCGCCGGAGCTGATACTTTGGCAACCTCTTATGTGGTAGCGAGTACGATTGAAAAAATAGCTGAGACCTTTGGTGCTGTAGATATGGTTTTTTGCGGGAAGCAGACGTTGGATGGGGATACAGGCCAGGTGGGTCCGGGTGTAGCGTGCAGACTTGATCTGGAGCAATTGACGTATGTCAGCAAAGTAGTAGAGGTCGATGAAGAACGGCGCAAAGTTAAGGTCCATCGCCTGCTTGAGGACGGCATCGAAGTCGTTGAAACAAGTATGCCGCTCTTGATTACGGCTTTGAAGGAATTGAATAAAGTTCGCCGGGCTTCGATGCCTGGAATGATTCGTGCGGCGAGATACAAGCCGATTGTATGGACGACAGCGGACTTTCCTAACCTCGAGCGTGCCAAAATTGGACTGAAAGGCTCTCCAACCATCGTTGCAAAAACGTGGGTGCCGGAGGTGAAGGCTGTTAAATCACATAAGATTAGCGGGGATTCAGCCGATGACATTGCAGCTCAGTTGGGAGAAAAACTCTGGGCCGGGGAGCTGCCCAAACGATTGGGATGGGTGTAGCAGCTTAACTCAGATAATGCTTACGAAGCCAGTTTTGCTATCGCAAAACTCAGATAATGCTTACGATGCCAGTTTTGCTATCGCAAAACTCAGATAATGCTTACGATGCCAGTTTTGCTATCGCAAAACTCAGATAATGCTTACGATGCCAGTTTTGCTATCGCAAAACTTTAAGGAGGATCGAACCAATGTCCACAGAACAAGTTGAAGAGCAAAAAGAAGATGCCATGCCAGATTGGTCCGCTTACAGGGGCGTTCTGATCGTTGTTGAACAAAGGGAAGGCGAAGCCAAGAAGGTGTCCTGGCAGCTCCTGGGCGAAGGCAAAAAGCTGGCCGCCAAGCTGGAGGTGCCGCTCCTGGCCCTGGTTATTGGCGACGATGTGACGCAGCTTGCGCAGGAAGCCGTTTATTACGGCGCGGATAAAGTGTACCTGTGCGAAGCTCCAGAGCTTCGCGTTTACCGGACACGGCCTTACAGCCGCGTGTGCTTGAAGCTGATCCACGACGTGAAGCCGGAAATCGTGCTCTTCGGAGCCACGGCGACCGGACGCGATTTGGCGGGAGCCATCGCGACCCATCTGCCGACGGGGCTCACCGCCGACACGACGGAGCTCGACGTCGAGCTGCCTCCGTCACGGCTGCTGCTCGCCAGCCGTCCTGCCTTCTCGGAGAAGATGATGGCGACCATCCTCTGCAAGCAGTATCGACCGCAGATGGCCACGGCCCGTGCGGGTGTTTTCCAGGCGCTGCCGAGAGATGCTTCTCGCAGCGCAGAGATTATCCGCATCGAGAATACGATGCAGGAGCACGAGATTGCCGCGCAGGTGCTTGATTTTCTGCGCGATACGGGTTCGATCAATCTCGAGGAAGCCGAGATTATTGTGTCCGGGGGCCGCGGCCTCGGCGGACCTGAGCCGTTCGCCATGCTCCAGGAGCTGGCGGATGCCTTGGGAGGCGTGGTTGGCGCTTCCCGCGCAGCTGTGGATGCAGGCTGGATCAAGCACGAGCATCAGGTGGGACAGACCGGATTTACGGTGCGGCCCAAGCTGTATTTTGCAATCGGCATCTCGGGTGCGGTTCAGCATACCGTGGGCATGAGCCACTCGGATATTGTCGTGGCTATCAATAAAGATGAGAAAGCTCCGATTTTTCAGTTTGCGCATTACGGCATCGTTGGCGATTTGTTCAAAATCGTCCCGGCGATCACAGAGGAAGTCAGACGGCGCAGAGGGATTTTCGGCATTCGAGCCAAGGAGGAACAAGCCATATGAACGAAAAATTCGATGCGATCGTAGTCGGCGGCGGACCTGCGGGAGCAGCAGCAGCAATGACTATGGCGCGGGCCGGGCTTTCTGTGGTTTTGCTGGAGCGGGGTGAATTCCCTGGTGCCAAAAACATATT
This sequence comes from Paenibacillus sp. GP183, assembly GCF_900104695.1. Lineage (NCBI taxonomy): Bacteria > Bacillati > Bacillota > Bacilli > Caryophanales > Paenibacillaceae > Paenibacillus > Paenibacillus sp. GP183. The sequence continues at coordinate 1,595,251 of NZ_FNSW01000001.1, read as the reverse complement.
TGGCGGCATATTGTACCGCAAACAGATTGAAGAGCTGGTGCCCGAATTCTGGCTGGAAAAGAGTTTCCCGATGGAGCGGTATGTGGTAGAGCAGCGCATTTGGATGATGAGCAAGGAATCGATGGTGACTTTTGGCCATCGGAATGAGGCCTACAAGGAACCCTATAATTGCTTCACCGGGCTGCGCGTCAAGTTTGATCAGTGGTTCGCCGATAAGGCCGTACAAGCCGGAGCGCTGCCGATCTATGAAACTGTAGCGCTTGATGTGATTCGCGAAGGGGATAAAGTTATCGGCGTAAAAACAGACCGTGAGGATGGCAACCTCTATGCGGATGTTGTGGTGATTGCCGATGGTGTGAATTCCTTGCTCGGCAAAGCGATGGGCATTCATAAGGAATGGAAGCCGGATGAGGTGTCTCTTGCGGTTAAAGAGGTGATCGCGCTCCCAAGAGAGAAGATCGAAGACCGTTTTGGCCTTGAAGGAGACGAAGGAGTCACCATTGAATTTATGGGAGAAACTTCACTCGGGATGGCGGGCATGGGCTTCCTGTATACGAATAAAGAAACCATTTCCCTCGGAGTCGGCGTTATGGTGAACCATCTCCGCGATAAAAAGGTTAAGCCCTATGCGATACTGGATTCGGTCAAACAGCATCCTATGATCCGCAAGCTGATCCAGGGCGGGGAAACCAAAGAATATTCAGGCCACTTGATACCTGAGGGCGGGATGAACTCTATTCCTCCGTTATCGGGGAATGGCTGGTGTGTATGCGGGGATGCAGCGCAGCTGGTCAACTTTGTCCATCGGGAAGGAACCAATTTAGCCATGACCTCAGGACGATTTGCCGGTGAGACGATTATAGCAGCTAAGGCTAACCATGATTTCTCGGCCGCTTCATTGGCAGCGTATGACGAGAAGATTAAGACCTCTTTTATCCACAAGGACTTGAAAAAATACAGGGGTATGCATCAATTCCTGAAAGACCAGGATCCTGAGCTTTTGTTCGATAAACTGCCCAGAGCCGTGAATGAAGCGGCCTATAATATGTTCCTGGTAGATGGGGTAAGCAAGGCGGAAAAACAGAAAAAGGCGGCACAAATCATAAAGAATGCAGCCGGCGGAACGATGAATTTGATGAAGCTGGGCTATAAAGGATGGAGGGCGATGAATGGATGAGCAACAGCGATGTTTCGGAGAAATTATTTACGATTCGCTATAAATGCGATACCGAGTCTCACCTGGTGATCAAAGAGACGGAAAATTGCTTGAAATGTGTGACCAAAGATTGCAACTTCTTTTGCCCGTCCGATGTGTATGAATGGGAGAAAAAGCTAAAAATTACGACAGTAGCTTTTGAAAATTGTATCGAGTGCGGCACCTGCCGAATTGCTTGTCCGTCCGACAATATCGCTTGGGTATATCCAAAGGGCGGGCATGGCATCACATACAAGTACGGTTGATTCATGTCTGCATGAGCATAGTGACTGACCCTCGGCCATTTTCATGGCTTTTGGGTTAGTCCTTTTTTCATGTATGATAGCTCCCCATCGGCTGTTCTAGGACCCATTCAAGAAGGGTTATAGCTTCATCCACCCGTTCAATCTGCAGCGATAGAATTTGGATGCTCTCTACGCTTTGATGTTCATTTTCCGTCGTTTGCCCCAGCTGTTCCGTCAGTGTCTGTTTTTGTTTCTTCAGTTCATTCCATTTTCGCTTAACTTGTTGCTCCGTTCTCATCGTACACCTCTTCTTTTAACTGGGATGGATGGCCAAGACGCAGTCAATGCCTTGTTTCCTTTATTGTACACTTAAGTTTGTCCACTTACGACTTCTGCGGCAGCCATCCAAATTCGGTAAAAATCTTTAGGTTACAACAGAGGAGAGATGTTATATGATGGATAATATATTAAAGAAGGGAGATAAGTCATGAACCAACGTCCAGCATCAAATGAATATGCAGCTTATCATGAACAGTATGTAAGTCTCGTGCCTGAAGGCGATTTGCTCCAGCTTATGTCCCAGCAAATCAAGGAAACAACGGATCTTCTTAGGAATATTACAGATGCTCAAGGTGAATACCGCTATGCTCCCGGTAAGTGGAGCCTTAAGGAAGTCATCGGCCATATGTCCGATACGGAACGAATTATGAGTTATCGTCTTCTGAGATTTTCTCGCGGCGATCAAACTCCATTACCGGGATTCGAGCAGGATACTTATGTGAATGGGGCAGCGTTTGAACTGCATTCCGTGCAGGATCTTCTTGAAGAGCTCACTGCTGTGCGTCATGCGACTTTATATCAGCTGCATGGATTGACAGATGAGGCATGGGGGCGCGCCGGTAAATTCAGCAACAATGACGTTACAGTCAAAGGAATCGCTTATATCATTGCAGGGCACCAGTTGCACCACCGCAAAATAATAGAAGAATTATATCTTTCCCAATTGTAATTGATAAATACGAATACGACAAAAACGGAGTCCTGGAATCTTTCCAGCTCCGTTTTTCATTTATCCGGTTTTTTTAATAAAGAGACAAAGCCAAAGAATCTCTTTCGTTAAAAGAATGCAATATGGCCTCGCAGCCCACAATTTCAATACTGATCAAGGAATCCAGGCATTGCTTGATCGCCTTGCGTCCTTTGACCACTTTGGATTCCAGCGCAGATTTTAATAGATTCAATTTCTTTTTATTTTTTTCATCGGAGAAGACCGGGACTGTTTTATTTTGAACTGTAATAAACATTCTCATTTCATATCACCATCCTGAGTATTGGATATATAAGTATAGAATAATGTACAATGATTAAGATAACCTTAAAAATTGGTTACAACTTAGCTAACAACTTCCATTTTCCAAGCACCTGCCTATCTTTAAAGTTAGTTCCGTATGTAAGTACCTTATCAATGTATTAACCAAAATTGTAAAACTTAAATCGGCTTTTTTAAAAATTTTTCAAGAAATTTATTTAGATATAACTGAAGAGGTGGCTCATCATGAATGGACAAAATCGCAATGACATCAAACCAGGGCTGGGCGTGAGTATTGTACTGAAGCAGGATCAGCGAACCGGCAAATTGACGGATGGAATCGTGAAGGATATTTTAACCAATTCCCCGAACCACCCGCATGGCATAAAGGTCAGACTGACCGACGGACAGGTAGGCAGAGTGAAAGAAATCAAGGCTGCCGATACCCCTTAGTGTGCGAGATTTTGGCGATATTGGCTGGGTGAGATGCCGTGTTTTTGCTTAAAAACGCGATGAAAATAAGGATAGCTTCCGAAGCCGCAGCTTTCGGAGATTTGCTCCAGCGTCATGGCACTGTAATGCATTCGTTCAACGGCGCTGGTGAGTCGAACTTCCTGTGCATACTCGATCATCGTCTTCCCAAAATACTCCTTGAACAAATGAAGGGCACGGGAGACGCTTAAGCCCACATGACTGGCCACATCATCAACCTTGAAGGTGACACTCGCATGAGCTTCTATATACCTCTTCATTCTTGTTCCTGTAAAAGGACGTCCTTGCTGAGAGACAGTTTCTGACGCGGCTCGCTCCAAATTGATACATAAGGCCCTCAATAGATATTCCGTGAGCTCCGGATCGGCTTCTTCCATTCGGAGCTTCTCCAAAATCAACTGTCTCCATAGGGAGAGCAGCTTGTCGTCAAGGCCGATTCGGCTGCAGGCGGGTTTGGGCGAACGTGACCACCAATTCTCGATCCAAGCGCCTCTGCAAAATAAATAGTAATCGCCGCTGGCAATTTTCGCCTTGGGTTGATCCGGCTGCTCTTCCACTCGAAGCTCATACATATCACCCGGTCGATACATCAGCAGATCGCCGGACGTTATCGCCCTCAAAGAGCCTTCGACCATCGCTTCGCAATTGCCCTCGGTTTGCAGCCGAAATAGAAAGGATGGCAAGCCGCCCTTATTCATGATATAAAATCGGTCCATATGAAAGGAATAACCACAGGTCAACAGCTCTATCTCCATAGATACCATCCAATTACAGCAAAATAAGATATGTTTTGATTATATCGTTTATTTTCATTTCAGGCTAATTTTAGTTACAATTATAGATGTGCTTTTTTTACTATAATCATTATTTAAGAGAAAAGAGGAATGTATATGTCAAGAATGGGAATTGGCGTTCAGCTTTACACCTTAAGAGATGATATGCAAAAAGATATGGAAGGCACTCTTCGCAAGGTAGCAGCTCTAGGCTATGAAGGTGTAGAATTTGCTGGTTATTTTGGGATGGAAGCTGGAGCTCTCAGGAAGCTGCTGGACGAAATTGGACTTAAAGCCATAGGAAGCCATGTAAGCTTGCAAAGCATGCGGACGAATCTGCAAGGGGAAATTGACTATTTGAAGACACTCGGCGGCAAGTATTTAATTTGTCCCTATGTGGCTGAAGATGAAAGAAATGTTGAAGGTTGGAAGCGGATTTTTGCTGAAATCGAAAAATTTGGTGAGGAAGCCGCCCGGCAAGGTCTGCAGTTCCTCTATCACAATCATGCTTTTGAGTTTGATTTGGAAGTGGATGGCAGCTTCGTTTTTGATTCGATGTATGCGTCTACAAGTCCGGAGTTTGTTAAGGTAGAGCTGGATGTATGCTGGGTGCAATTTGCCGGGCAAGACCCGCTTGCTTACATTAATAAATATGCCGGCAGACTGCCGCTGCTGCATTTCAAGGATTTTACAAAAGATGCCAATCAAAACATTGTTACATTAGAGCTTGGCTTCGGTGACGTGGATCTGAAAAAAGTGATTCAAGCCGCCGCAGAGGCAGGCGTGGAGTGGCTCATTGTTGAGCAGGATACATGCCAGAAGCCGCCGCTCGTCAGTATTGAGAACAGCCTGAATTGGATAAAAGAAAACTATCGCAAAAATTAATCAACTGTAGAGGGGAATTGCACCATGTCCAAAATAAAAGTCGCCGTGATCGGATGCGGCTCCATCGCCGAAAAAAGGCATGTCCCGGAATATGTGAATAATCCGCATGTGGAGTTTGTCGCCTTTTGTGATCCTGTCATAGAAAGAGCGGAGCATTATGCAAAGGAATATGGCGGGAAAGCTTACAGCAGCTATGAAGAATTATTCAACCATGAGAAGGTAGATGCGGTCAGCGTATGCACACCTAACTATTTGCATGCGCATGCCTCCATTGCCGCAGCAAAAGCCGGTGCACATGTATTGGTTGAGAAGCCGATGGCTGTTACCGAGGAAGAGTCTGCGGCCATGATCGAAGCGGCTCGCACGAATGGTGTCATCCTGATGGTGGGCCACAACCAACGCTTGATGCCTGCGCATGTTAAGGCTAAAGAGATTTTGGACAGCGGCATCATGGGCAAAGTGCTGACATTTCGCACCGCATTTGGTCATCCGGGACCTGAAGGCTGGAGCATCGATGGCCGCAACAGCTGGTTCTTCCGGAAAAAAGAAGCGATCATGGGAGCAATGGGTGATCTGGGCGTACATAAGGCGGACTTGATTCGCTGGATGCTCAGCGATGAAGTCATTGAAGTCGCCGCGATGATAGGCACGCTGGATAAAGAAGGAACCGATGTGGACGATAACGCCATCTGCTTGCTGCGGATGAGAAGCGGCGTCATCGGTAACCTGGTTGCGAGCTGGACCTCATACAAGGGCGAAGACAACAGCACGATCCTGTGGTGTCAAAACGGCGTGATGAAGATCGGGACAGATCCTGACGATCAGGTCATCGTGGAGCTAAGAGATGGAACTGTGAATAAGTATCAGGTCGGGGAAATGGCCACGAATGAGAAGCAAACCTCCAGTGATGTTATTGATGTGTTTATCAATTGCATTGTGAACGGCACAGCACCGAGCATCTCCGGAGAAGAGGGAGCGAGATCCCTTAAAGTGATTTTAGCCGCTTTTGAATCTCAAGCCACAGGCAGTATCGTGAAGATCGGTAAGTAAGCACAATCTTGATTAAAACAGTAGAACCGGCAGCCAAATCGACTACGCTTGTGTAGTCATTTACGCTGTCGGTTTTTTATATCGTGAACAGCCATCCATCGATGATTCGTTGCCAATGCATGGACAAACGTCTATAATAAGGACAAGTGTTTGTTATTTCTTTAAAGTAAGATAGATTTGATAAGGTGATGATGCAGTGGATAAAGAACAAGAAATTCTCTCCTATATTAAGATGAACCCATTTATTACGCAGAATGATCTCTCTGCCAGGCTTGGATTATCCAGGTCAGCCGTAGCGGGATACATTTCCCAGCTTGTACGCAAAGGGAAAATTGTGGGCCGTGCCTATGTATTGCCGCAGGAAGCACGGATTACTTGTATCGGCGCAGCGAATGTAGACCGTAAAGCTCAAAGCATTCAGCCGGTACAGTACCACGAATCCAATCCGGCGGAGATTGTCCACTCAGGCGGCGGCGTTGCGCGAAATGTAGCGGAGAATCTTAGCCGACTCGGATGCGCGGCCTCGCTCATTACGATGGTTGGCGACGATAATGAAGGGAAATGGCTCTTGGAGGAAACGAGACGCCAGGGGGTTAATGTCAGCCAAGCTTTTGTGCTTCCCCAGAGCCAGACGGGCACTTACACGGCCATTCTGAATCCGAATGGGGAAATGGTAATTGCTGTGAATGACATGCGTATTAATGATCAGCTTACGGAGGAGATGGTTAGGTCCAGGTGGCCGCACATCGTGTCGTCAAAGCTGGTGCTGATCGATACCAACGTGCCGGAGCACATTCTTGCTTATGTGATTGAGCAATGCAAGCATGATCAGCTTTCCCTGTGCGTGAATACGGTATCCGCAGTTAAAGCCAGGAAGCTTCCTCGGGATTTGAACGGGATTGAGCTTATTTTACCAAATAGAAATGAAGCCGAGGTTTTAACGGATACTAAGATTAATTCAATATTGGATGCCCAGGAAGCTTGCAAGCAACTCATTGGCCGAGGAGTCAAACAGGTTGTGATCACGTTAGGTGAGCAGGGCCTTGTATGGGCAATCAAGGATGAAAGTGAACATTTGCTCCCGCCTAAAGTCGAGGTTGCAGATGTTACCGGTGCTGGAGATGCTCTGATGGCTGGCGTCCTTTTCGGTATCCTGCAAGGTGAATCTCTACATACCGCTTGCCGCTTGGGCATGATTTCAGCCTCGCTGACCTTGCAATCCAGAGGAACCGTTTCGAACTTGAATGCCGAGCAGCTATACAGCCTATTAACTCAACATAAATCGGAGGAATTGCTATGAGATTGGAAACATTATTGGAGTTTACAGAAGAAGTCATAGATGCCAAAAGGTCGGGCAAGCCGATTGTTGCCCTGGAGTCGACCATCATTTCACACGGCATGCCTTATCCGCAAAATGTGGAAACCGCGCGGGCCGTAGAACAAATCATTCGGGATAACGGAGCGGTTCCCGCTACGATCGGGATCATTCAGGGCAAAATCAAAATTGGCTTAACCCCGGAGGAATTGGAATTTTTTGCACAAAGCAAAGATGTAGCGAAAGTTAGCCGTCGGGATTTTGCTTATATTTTGGAAAAGAAAAAGCATGGAGCGACCACAGTAGCCGCGACGATGATCTGCGCAGAGATGGCAGGCATCCAATTTTTTGTAACCGGAGGGATCGGTGGTGTTCACCGGGAAGCGGAAATCACGATGGATGTTTCTGCAGATTTGACGGAGCTTGCCCAAACCAGTGTAGCAGTCATCTGCGCTGGCGCAAAGTCTATTCTGGATATTGCAAAAACCTTGGAATACCTCGAAACCCACGGTGTGCCTGTCATTGGGTACCAAACCGATGAATTCCCTGCGTTTTATTCACGAAGCAGCGGTCACGGGGTAGATTTTCGGTTGGATACTCCGGAACAAGTCGCTTCACTCATTCAAACCAAGTGGCAGCTTGGCCTTCATGGAGGCGTAATTATAGCTAATCCGGTGCCAGTTGAGGATGAGATCGAGGAATCTCAAATTGGCGAGGCGATTGCTAACGCACTTGGACAAGCCAAATCCATGAATATCAAGGGTAAAGATGTAACGCCGTTTCTGCTTAATAAAGTCAAAGAGCTGACTGGCGGAGCCAGCTTGACCACGAACATTGCGCTTGTCAAACATAATGCAGAGGTAGGCGCAAGAATTGCGGCAGCTTTCAAAAGGTAAGATAAGTAAAATGCACCCCTTAAAATAGATCGTCATTGAGAGGCTTTTCTCAATGTCTATTTAAGGGGTGCACCTATGTCCGGAGCATGTCTATTATATCGGTTTGCTATCCGAATAGATTATTTCTGCAAAAGATTGTAAATGATCTGCGCGCTTTCCGCACGTGTGGCGATGCCGCTCGGCTCGAAAACACCCTGCATGCGGCCACGTACTAAATCAAGCTCAGCAGCCACATTCACATATTCCTTCGCCCAAACGTTGACGTCTGACATGTCGCTGAAGTTGGCAGTTTTCGTCGACTTCGCTTTCTTGCCCGATTTGACTTCGTAAGCGCGCACCATCATCGCGGTCATCTCTTCGCGCTTGATGGATTTTTCGGGAGCGAAACGAGTGTCGGATTCGCCTTCAATGATTCCTGCTTTAATGGCGATAGCGATTTCTTTCGCAAGTGGGTCCGTGGAAGGAACGTCAGAGAACTTGATGTCCGCCGAGTCTTTCAAGCCCAGTCCGCGCACCAGCAAGGCGGTGAATTCAGCACGGGACACATTGCGGTCCGGAGCGAACTGATTGTCGGAGATGCCTTGGATTACATTTTTTGCAGCCAGGTCTTGAATGGTTTTGTACGCCCAGAAGGTCGTCGGCACGTCATTAAAATCTTTGGCTGGCGCTGCGATTTTGGTAAACCGGTTTTCTATGGAAGCGGTCACCGGTAGGTTTTTTGAGGTGAAATGGTCCTTGACATATTGGATAGTCGCATCCAGATCGACCGGACCGGCTACACGGTTGGTACCTTGCTTCAACAGCTCGTATTTGTCGCCGCCGTTGGCCATAAAGTCATTGACAGTAATGGTGTATGACGCAGTGTCCTTGATTAGAGTGCCGTCGAGTTTCTTAATCTCGCCGACCTTTTCTCCTGCTGGCTTGCTGTCGTCATAGATGTAAGTTAAGCCCGATACCTGGCCGATTCGCGGTCTTTTCGGGTCCTGTCCTTTCCACTGCTGGTTAAGCACCTCACGGAGTTGGGAGCCGGTCAAAGTCATTTTGATGAGCACATTACCGAAAGGCTGGACTTTAAACATGTCGCCATATGTGATTTTTCCGGTGGGAAGGTCGTTGCGGATGCCGCCGGAGTTCATGAAGGCAAAATCAGTCTTCATGATTTCGCGCATCCCGTCAGCGATCAGGTTGCCGAACGCGCTTTCGCCCGCTGCGCTTGTAGTGCGGGTGATTTCTTTATCAAGCGTTCCAATCGATTCAGTCAATTTAGGAGTAGCTGTTACCAAATCTTTGAGCATCTTTTCCGTTTCCGCATCTGGGGTCACGCCGTTGTGGTTGGTGCTTACAATTACACCTTTTTTACTGACCACCTTATCCGTTGCCGGATCGATCTCAAGATCGACATCGGAGAACGCTGTGCCGTACGAATAGGCCTCAACGATGAGCTTGCCGTTCACATTGACGCTTAACTGTCCATGGTTGTGCCCGGCAAATATGACATCGACGCCGTCGCCCAGCTTTTTCGCCAGGTCAATGACTTCGCCGTTTGCATCTGTTTCGTTCGTGCCGAAGCCGGGGTCGTGCGCAAGCAGGACGATGGTGTTTACGCCTTGCTTTTTCATTTCGGCGACAGCTTTATTGACCGCTTCAGCCTGATCTATGAACTTGTAGCCCTGGATTCCGCTCGGGTTCACGATATTCGGTGTTTCCATAGTGACGACGCCGGTGAAACCGATTTTCACGCCACCCACTTGTTTAATGGTGTAAGCTGGGAAAATGGGCTCATTCGTTTTTTCATCCACAACATTGGCGATGACATATTTGAAATCTGTGCTTACACCAGCGTAATTTTTCCCAGTGATCGGATTGATTCCGCCATAGACCAAACGCTTCGCTTCAGCGACGCCATGATCGAATTCATGGTTGCCGAGCGTACCTACGGAAAACCCAAGCTTGTTCATCAAGTCCATCGTCGGCTCGTCCTGGGAAAGGGCCGATAGCGGTGCACTGGCGCCGACCGCGTCACCTGCATGGATCAGCAGTGTGTTCGGGTTGGTCTTTTTGCGTTCATTTAAGTAAGCTACGAGATAGCTGGCACCTCCCCGTTGGTCGACTACTTTCCCGTTTGCGTCTTTCACATCGGATACCGTATCCAATTGCCCATGGAAGTCGTTGATGCCCAGAAGCTGTACTTTCACTGTGGAAGCAGGTGTGTCTGCAGCCATTACAGCTGGAGTGACGATCGAACCCAATAACGCCAAACCGAGTGCTACGTGTAAAATTTTCTTCATTTGATTACTCCTTTCAAATTATGGGACAAGTGCTGAATATGTAACTCTTCCATTTTAAGGGGCAATTGTTACAGGTATGTTAATAGAATGTTAAGTTTTATTAATATCGGTTTACTATCTATATGACCCTGTAGGCAATCGAACGCGAATGGAACGTTTGCAAGAGAGCAACGATGAGGATCATGGAGTGCAAGATAATCATAATAAGAAAAACATGGATTCAAAAACACACAAAAAAAGGGCTGCAACTTCAAGCAGAATTCTGCTTGAAGTTGCAGCCCCTTGCTCATTTTCTTAAAGAAGTGGGACGGAGTCGTACGGCCTCATATATTCAATGTTGTCATCATATTTATCCCCATCATACGCTGTGCCGCTCCAGGCCAGTATAACAATTTTGCCATAATCCATTTCTTTCTCCAAGCGGTCGGCATGCTCCTTGGATACGCCCATCGCGGTCAGCTTGGCCCGCAGACCATCTCCTGTGGATCGGAACAGGTTTGCGATTGCTGTCAGGACGCCTTCCTCCGCTACACCTATTTTATTGGTATCCGTTTGATCCGCGACATCCTCGGTTCTAGATTTATCATGGCTTAGCACGAATATATTTTCTTTCGGATATCCATCTTGCTGAAGCCTCATTATGGTATTACGCGCTTCAAGAATATTATTGACTGTGTGTACGATTGTCCGTTTGTTATCATTGTTCATGATGATTCCTCCTCAGAATTTGATAAAATCCGGTACATGTATTTCTTAACCTGCTGAACTAGTTTTGAAACATACAAAAGAAGCCATTCCGCAGCCAAAGGGCTTGGGAACAGCTTTCTTTTAAGGCTTAATGAGTGCCAGAATCCAGTGGCCATGTGTTGGATTTGCCGATGACGGTTTCTTTAGAGTCAATAACTTTGATTTGAATCTCCAAGGTGCCTGCTTGCAGCAGACTGCTATCAACTTTGGCCGTTAAGGTATTATCACTGATATAGGTGGTTGGGAGGTTCTTACCGTTCACTGTAACCACGCCCAACGGAGGGAAATTCGTACCTTGCACGGTCAGATTCATTTCGGTTTTTCCGGAAATTTCTGCCGTATTGGAACTGACCTTATTGATCTGCATCGGTCCAAATCCAAGCTGGTACTCTTTGCTGATGATGGGCTCGGTATAACTCTGATAGGACACTTGATGTCCGAATAAGATGTCTTTTTGCAAAATCTCGTAGTTTTTCAAATCCTCTTCTTTGATGTTCAAACGCTCATAATAATTACTAGGCGGTATAACAGGAATTTTTTGATAAAGGTTGTATAAAAAATCCGTATAAGAACTGCCCTGGAGCTTTGCTTGCTTCAGCACGTACGGTCCGAGGAATGAGGGGCTCATATCCAGGTTGTCTTTCTTGGCAGGCAGATAGTTATTCCATACAACCAAGGGTACGCGGTACATTTTATTTAGAAAATCAGGATCATTTTTTCCGTCCAGATACTTGGCTTCAATAAAGCCTTGATAATCATCCCCCAGATAAGGAAGATGGTCTCCAAAAAACACAACGATGGTAGGCTCTTTCTTCTTCTCAAAATGCTCGACGATCGTTTGCAGCATCTTATCGGAAGCGTTGATCCCTTGGGCCAAGGTTTCCAGCATCCCTCTGGCGGATTCGGTCATGTCACCCTTGATCTTGAAGGTGTTTTCCTTGAATTTACCGGGATAAAAGTGGAAATGATTTTCCATCGTGTTGGTGAAAATGAAGTCAGGCCCCGGTGTAGCATCACTTTTGGCGATGACATTATCGGCCACTTCACTATCAGCGATGTAAGGGCCTTCATAGTGCGGCTTGAAATATTCAATAGGAATAAAGGAAGAGAAGCCAAAATTTTGATACACGGTCTTGCTGTTAAAGAACCAGCTGTAGAACGGGTTGATCGCGGTGGACGTGTAGCCCTGTCTGGCAAGTATGCTCGCCAGGGAATCTATACCATGATCGATGTATTGGTTATATGGAATAGAACCTTGCGGCAGGAAACGCATGGAGTTGCCGGTCAGGACTTCGAACTCCACGTTTGCGGTGCCACCTCCAAACTGTGGAGACAGCATGGTGCCGCTGGAATAGTTTTGCTGCAATTTGTGGAAGAATGGGATCGGATCCTGGCTGAATTGAGTACCTTTGATTAGGGTAGGATCCCAGAATGCTTCACTCAAGATAATCACGATGTTGGGCTTGATTGCCGTTTCTTCCGGTTTTATGGATGGAGAAATGGTAGTTATGATGGCCGAGACGTCTTGATCGGTAAAACCGCTCGCCTGATTTGTAAACATAATTGCGGTATTCATCATCGTGGTTAAGGCAAATCCGTTGGTGTGCACATTTTGTGATTGATTCCAGGGCTGAGCATGGATACCGGTCCAATTTCGCAATTGCAGAGGCCGATCGGTGTATAGAGCAATCAAGAGAAGTATGGAAACCGCAGCTGTGATTCCCCGTTCCTTCCAGGAAAAACTGGTTTTGAATGTAAATGTGCGATAGAGAAGTACATAGCTGATTGCAATAAATAGAACAATTCCTGAAATGATTCTTATGCTTAAAATATTGTTGAGATATTTAAGCATATCCTGAGTTTCTCCGCTTAATACGAAGTCCCAAGGCAGTAGAGGAACGCCGAGCATTTTCAACTTAATTCCGCTGATCAAGGAGAGAAGGATGAGTATTGCCGACAAGCTCCAAAAAGCAATTCGGGTTCTGCCAATCAGGGCTGTAAACAAAAGCAAGAGGATATATACGAGCAGAACATTTCCGGTAAATTCGAAACTATGCTGAAATATCCAGGTGAAGGATTCTCCAAAGTGCCCTCGACTGAGAAGCTCCATCACCCCTACAGGTATTATCGCAAATAACAGGATTGGAAGTCTGAGTCTCGTCAGTTCCCATATCCGCTTTCCATAGAGCTTCATGCAATCTCCCCTATATGTAAACATTTTGTAAAGACATAGTTATTATATCATGTGAATCAGCATTATATAAGTATTTTTATGGTAATATTGAAGTTAGAATGCAGCAAAAGGAGAGTGAGACATTGACCCCGGAAGAGCAGATTAAGCAGCTTAGCTCCTCAGTTCACCAGCACAGAAGATTAACGAGAACCGCCTTTTGGAGCCGATCTGTATTCTTATTCCTTGGAGCCGCCTTTGTTTCAGTAGGACTCGAGATCTTCTTGGTTCCGAACCGGATCATTGATGGAGGCATCGTCGGGATATCGATTATGGCTTCCTATCTAAGCCATATACCTATAGGAATATTTCTATTTGTGCTCAACCTGCCTTTTCTGTATATCGGATATAAAATGATCGGGAAAACGTTCGCAATATCCACGTTATACGGGATTGCCATCATGTCCATTGGCACGAGTTTGCTGCATCCGGTTGCACCTTTGACGATCGACCCGCTGCTTGCCTCCGTATTCGGCGGAATTATTTTGGGAATCGGCGTTGGCCTGGTCATCCGCTTTGGCGGTTCGCTCGACGGCACAGAAATTATTGCCATTCTATTTAATAAAAGAACGCCTTTCTCTGTAGGTGAAGTGGTCATGTTCTTCAATCTGTTTATCCTGGGCAGTGCCGGATTCGTCTTTACTTGGGATAGAGCGATGTATTCCTTAATTGCCTACTACATAGCTTTCAAAATGATTGACATTACGATAGAAGGCTTCGACGAATCCAAATCCGTCTGGATCATCAGCGATAAATTTCAGGAGATCGGCGATGCTTTGATGGATCGATTGGGTAGAGGTGTGACTTATTTAAAAGGAGAGGGCGGATTCACCGGAGAGGATAAGAAGGTGATTTTCGTCGTCATTACCAGGCTGGAGGAAGCGAAGCTCAAAGCAATCGTTGATGATATTGACATTAATGCCTTCATGGCTGTCGGCAATATCCATGATGTCAAAGGCGGCCGTTTCAAAAAGAAGGACATCCACTAACATAAACAAAAGCGTTCCAAGGGCAATCAGATATCCTTATCGCCTTTGGAACGCTTTTGTTCAAACAAACCAAGCTCTCGCACCTTTTGCGCAGCTTCCTTGCTGCTGGAGCTGCCCAGCTTCTTCAGAATATGGCCGACATGAATTTTCACAGTGCGCAGTGAGATGAAAAATCTCCCGGCAATTTCCGTTTGCGTATGGCCTTGGTCAATCATCTCGAGCACCTGCAGCTCTGTCGGAGTGATCAGGTCACTCATTTCTTTGACCTTGAATTGCTGCTCCAGCCGCTTAAGCCTGCGAAATTCTTCGCGGAGCTTCTCGGCAACGGCAGCATTGATCGGAGCGCTGCGCTGATGTGCCGATCTAATTACGGTCGGCAGCTGTTCGAAGTTCGATTTGATCTGATAATCGATGGCGCCTGCCTGGAAGGAACGAAAGATCAAATCCTTCTCCTCCATGGAGGTCAGCATAATGACCTTGATCCCCCAAGCTTCAACCGCTTCTTCCGCCAATTGAATGCCTGCCGGTTCGTCCTCAAGCATAATATCGAGCAAGGCCACATCTGCTCCAAAGTCCGGTCCGCTTAGAATGGAGCGTGCTTCTTCGGCTGTTGCTGCCGTTGCGATAATCTGTAAATCCGGCTGCCGGTTCAAATAAGCGGTCAGCCCTCGCAGCCAGTCGCGATCATCCTCGACGATGAACAGTTTGATTGGATCCATAAAGTTCCTCCGCTCTTGATTCAATCGGGATCAGACGGTTCGCCGGAAAGGAAAGAAATACGCTCGTTCCCCTTCCTTTTTCGCTTCGCAGCTCCAGTGAGCCGCCGTGCTTTTTCATCACATTATAACAATACACGAGTCCGAGTCCAAAGTTATGGCGGCTGCCGCTTTTTGTCGTATAAAAGGGCTCGAGCACCTGCTTCAACTCGTTTTTTTCCATGCCAATTCCAGTATCCTTCACTTCGAGCACAACATTCTTTTTGGTGATGAAAGCTTTGATCTCCAGTACGCCGCCCATCGGCATAGCGTCAACGGCGTTATTCACCACATTGGTAACTGTTTCCGTCACCTGCGCTTCGTCACAACTAAACACAATTCCTTCCGGTATGTTCATCTCGACCTGGATCGATCCCATTAAAGGCTTCATCGAAGCGATAATATCGCGAATCATGTCATCCAATGATAATGCTGATAGCTTAAGAGGTATTTCTTGGGTCTGCTCATGAACTCTTCCAATCATTTCTTGAATGTGCTCAGAAGCTTTCATAATCACTTGCAGGTCTTCCAGCAGCTCCGGCTGATTGGTTTCTTCAGCATAGTGACGCATTTTTTCGCTGAACAGGCGCATTTTGCCCACGTCATTTTTGATTGCATGATTCAAGATGGCAGTTCCGGAAGTGATTGCGCGTAACGTGGAATCGAGCTTTCGACGCTCCAATAGAAGCCTGATGCCGAATAGCCCGTATTTAAATAGGGTGAATATGAAGAAAGGGACCGTAATCGATAAACTCCAAGCATTATATACCCACATCCGGTAAAAGCCGAAAGTAGGCAGCAGGTAGTTTAGGACAGCAAAGCAGAGTAAAGAAGGGATTAGTGCCAGACAGGTGAATAAATGAGTGCGCTGCATGGCCGGGAGTGTTTCCTTTTTTAACGCGAGGAGTAAAGAGCCTGCAATGATATAAGGAACCGCCCAAAGGGAGACGATAGGGAAGTCTATGGGGCTGCTGACCGTATACCCTGGCGTGAAGAGGATGCATGCAATCGGCGGCAGCAGCAGCAAATAAGGCACCCACTTGCCGACTCGAGATTGCCGCAGCACAGGGTGATAATGAAGGGACAGCATGAGATAGGAATAAGGAAGCCCGTAATAGGAAGTTAGGGAGCATAGAGCTTGTATGTTGAAGAGCAAGGATAGCGTTGATTCGCTGACGATGGAAGCCTGCCGAAGATGTGGAAGCAGATTATCATCAAAGACAGCAGCCAATGCGCCAAGACCGCCGGTAAAAGCAACAGCGCTGATCCAGCGAATCGTCGCGGAACGCGGGTCTAGCAGCAGGAGAAGAATGGCGATCAGCCATAAGGCAATTAACACAAACAGCATGTCGGACACCCTCGCAATTCCAATGTTTCTTCTATTGTGGCATGATGAAGATCATAGCACAAGATACTTTTGCTTGGAAGGAGTTGGAACACCGAATGGATATTTATGAATTATGCAATTGGGGTAAATAATTAGATCAAGGGAGGCGGATAGGCAGACCATGACCATGTTTGATCCAACTATTTTCGATAATTTAAAGGTAGCTTTTGAAAATCAGCTATATGACCTCGACAATCTTACAGAGCAAATCCAAATCACCCATCGAACCGATCGGATGGAAATGTCCGTTATGTCCCGAGAGTTTTCCCTACAGTTCCAGCTTAATGACCACCAGAAGATAACTGGGGAGATTCGACTTGAAGCTTCGCTCAGAGACTTAGCGGCAGAAATTCTTGAGCTTTCGGGCGAGATACCAGCATGTACGCTGCGATTATTTTTCTACATGCCTGTTGAGAACGTGTCCAACCAGTGTGAACAAATAGAAGCTATAATTCAAGACATATGGCAGCCCGAGCTGCCTCCTATCCAAAATTTAAGCTTTGTTTATGGTCAGGAGCCTGTTATCTACATGAACAAGATTGAGCTTCGGTTTCACCGCAAAATTAACGAGGAGCAGATGGGCGACATCCCCACGATCATCGATCATGCGTTACGGACCCTTACCGATCTTCATAAGATGGAAAGTCACCCCTACAAATAATACACTGACTAATTAGTGTTATAATCCCTAGTTAATAAGTCGGAATAACTATTGACGAGCTAAAGTAAGAAGTGGTAGAATCAAAATTACGTTTTAAGGTAATCCATACAGCGTAAAAGAGCACAGATGGGGGAACAAAAAATGAAAAAATTATCATGGTTTACAATGGCGGCACTTCTGGTGACCGTGGCGATTATTTTTACAGCGTGTGGAAGCAGACCAAATGCATCAGATTCGACTAAAGCAGCTCCAACAGTTTCACCAGCAGCTACTCCAACAGCTACTTCGGCTGCGGCAGCTAAGAACTTGCTGGAAACAATTAAAGCTAACGGCAAAATTCGCGTAGGAACAGAAGGAACGTATGCACCGTTCACTTTCCACGATAAAGACGGGAAACTTACAGGCTTCGATGTGGAAATCGCGCAAGAAATTTCCAAGCGTCTCGGCGTACAGCCGGAAT
This sequence comes from Paenibacillus sp. GP183, assembly GCF_900104695.1. Classification (NCBI taxonomy): domain Bacteria; kingdom Bacillati; phylum Bacillota; class Bacilli; order Caryophanales; family Paenibacillaceae; genus Paenibacillus; species Paenibacillus sp. GP183. The sequence continues at coordinate 1,577,574 of NZ_FNSW01000001.1, read as the reverse complement.
TTATTGAAACCAAGTGGGATGGCATGTTTGCCGGACTTGATGCGAAACGATTCGATGTTGTTGTCAACGAAGTCAGTATTAAAGAAGATCGGAAAGTGAAGTATGATTTCTCCGACCCTTACATTGTTTCAAAAGCAGTGTTAATCGTGAATGAAGATAATCAGGATATTAAAAAACTGGCGGATCTCAAAGGTAAGAAAGCAGGTCAATCCCTAACTAGTAATTTGACTGAAATCGCCAAATCCAACGGTGCGACCATTGTGCAAACCGATGGTTTTAATCAAGCGATTGATTTGCTTCTCTCCAAACGGATCGATGCAACGGTCAATGACGGACTTTCGTTCCTGGATTTCAAAAAGCAAAAACCGGATGCAAAGATCAAGATTGTCGATGAAGTGAAGGATGCTACACCAAGCGCTGTCTTGATTAACAAGAACAATAAGGAATTGGTGGATGCCATCAATAAGGCATTAACCGATATGAAGACAGACGGAACTTACTTGAAAATCTCACAAAAATACTTCGGTGCAGACGTATCGAAATAAGTATGATAAGGGAAACTTCTATGAGCGATAGAACAATTCAAATCTTACTTGACTCTTTTCTACCCCTGCTCAAGGCAGGGGTAGCTTTTACGATTCCGCTTACTTTGCTCTCTTTCGTGTTTGGGTTTGCGCTGGCATTTCTAACAGCACTCGCTCGGATTTCGAACTTGAGGGTCCTTGATGCTATTGCCAGATTCTATGTCTGGATCATTCGGGGTACACCACTTTTGGTGCAGTTATTTATAATCTTTTATGGGCTGCCGAGCGTTGGCATTATCATTGATGCTTTTCCGGCTGCTGTGATCGGATTTTCCATCAGTGTAGGTGCCTACAATTCGGAAATTATTCGCGCGGCGATACTTTCCATAAGCAAAGGTCAATGGGAGGCCGCCTCTTCCATTGGGATGACGCGCTCACAGGCGCTTCGCCGTATTATCTTGCCGCAGGCTGCTCGAGTTTCCGTACCTCCATTGGGCAATTCTTTTATTAGTTTATTAAAGGACACTTCCCTTGCGGCGACCATAACAATGACGGAGATGTTCCAAAAAGCACAGCAAATCACAGCAACTACTTACGAGCCATTGATGCTCTACAGTGAAGCTGCAATCATCTATTTGATATTCAGCACAGTGTTATCCACACTGCAGAGTCGATTGGAAAAGCGGTTTGGACGATATGTCGCAAGGTAACGGATAAAGGAGAACCGAATGATTGAAATTGCAAATTTGAAAATTAGCTTTGGGACTCATGAAGTCATTCGAGGCATTGATCTTACGATTGAAAAAGGTCAAGTCATGGTCATCATTGGCCCTTCAGGTTCAGGGAAAACGACCCTGCTGCGGAGTATCAATTTGCTGGAGACCCCAACGGAGGGAACACTTAGCATCGGAAGTTCCCGGATTTCATTCAATCGCGATACCAAACCGAATCCTGCGGAAGTACTTGCGCTTCGCAGACAAACCGGCATGGTGTTTCAGTCCTATAACCTTTTTCCGCATATGACTGCGCTGCAGAATGTCATGGAGGCGCAGGTCATTGTGCAAAAAAGGTCAAAGGAAGAGGCGCATAACCGATCGATGGAGCTTTTGAGGAAGGTTGGCCTTGAAGAAAAGGCGAATTCATATCCCCATGAGCTTTCCGGAGGACAGCAGCAGCGGGTAGGCATTGCCCGGGCGATGGGGATCGATCCTGCGCTGCTTCTGTTTGATGAACCAACATCGGCGTTAGACCCGGAGTTAGTCGGGGAAGTTCTGAAGGTTATCAAGCAATTAGCGAACGAAGGAATGACGATGGCTATCGTGACACACGAAATGAAATTTGCGCGTAATGTAGCAGATCAGGTCGTCTTTATGGACAATGGAGTGATCGTTGAGCAAGGGCCGCCGGAGCAAGTGATTGAGCAGCCGAGACATGAACGAACCCGACTGTTTTTATCACGATTGAATGATTCAGATGTGGGGTAGAATGACATTTATAAGATAGGAATAAGAACTTAGCTTACCTGTTTCCCGTGATCAAGGGGGGCAGGTTTTTTTTTAAGTTGATCAGAAGTATAAGTTTTTCTAAACTTATCTTGCTTCGCATCAACCTTGATAAACGCGCTCGTCATTAGGACGGCGCAGCCGTTTATCCTTGTCTGGCCGCCGCATTCACTCCAAAATCCAAACATTCGACTGGCCGATCAAAGCTTTTTTGTCGTCATATTGCCTGACTTCCAGACGATGCTGTCTGCCTGTTCCCAGTTTCAGATCCTTCGTTAATGAGGCGGAAAGAGTTGTTTCATCCCGATAACTCGTGGATAGTTGTGTACCGTCCAAATAAATCGTGGATTGCGGAAAAAATCGTTTACCTTTAATCGTGATCTGATTCGAGTCTTGACTCACTTCGCCAATCTGAGGGTTTCCGTAGCCGAGCGTGAAAGTTGGATCTATAATGCTGTTTTTAAAGCCTTTAGCTTCATAGGCATAGCGATTGCCGAGCATAATGTCGTACTCCAGCTTGCGGTAGGTTTCCAGATCCTTCGCCTGTATACCCGCTTTCTGCCAATACTCCGGCGGCGGTATCACGGGGAATTTTTTGTACAGCTCATACAAATAATCGGTATAGTAGCTTCCTTGAATCCCAGCCATATGCAGCAAATACGGTCCCAGGTAGGCAGGACTGAGATGAAGCTCCTCTTTGCCCGCAGGTAAATAATTGTTCCAAATCACAAATGGGGTATTGTGCGTTTTGGTCAAGAAATCCGGGTCGTCCGGGAGCAAATATTGGGCGTCGCGGTAAACCATATAGTCTTTTTCCAGATAAGGAAGATGATCGCCAAAAAACAAAATGATCGTCGGATCGCCTTTTTTGGTATAGAAATCGACCAATTGTTGCAAGGACTTATCTGCGTCGGAGATACCGTGAGCATAGGATTCCAGCATGCCTTTGGACAGTGCTGAAATATCGCCTGTTACTTTAATCTCATTGCTGTTGAATTTGTTTGGAATGAAAGGCGCGTGATTCTCCATCGTACTGGCGAAAATAAAATCAGGGCCGCTGCTTTTCTCGGTTTCTTCTATAATCTTGTTCGCAACCGAGCGGTCGGCATAATTAGGCCCTTCAAAATCATTCGGGAAAAATTCACTGCTGATATAGTGTGAAAATCCAAAATGCTTATACACCTTGCGGCTGTCAAAAAACCAATTGAAAAAAGGATCGATGGCTGTGCTTGTGTATCCTTTTCGGGACATGATGCTGGCGAGAGAATCCACACCGTGATTCATGTAAGTGAGATACGGTATCACATGATCCGGTCCCAAAGGAAGCAGGCGCATGGAATTGCCGGACAATACTTCAAACTCGACATTGGCAGTCGTTCCTCCGAATTGGGGAGACAGCATCGTGCCGCTTGTGTAGGTTTTTTGCAGACTGTGAAGGAATGGAATAGGATCTTTGCTAAAGCTGACATGGGTCATCACGGTCGGATCCCAAAAGGCTTCACTGAGCATCACGATGATATTAGGGTGGGCCGTGTCTGATTGTTTGCTGGATGGAATGTTTTTGATCGTCGCCAATATATCCTGCTTGCTATAGCCTTTGGGTTGGTCAGTCTTTAAGAAATGAGTCATCATCACCGATGAGAGCACAAAGCCGTTGTCATCATAGGTGAGTGTTTGATCCCAAGGTATCGTATCTATATGATAAAAGCTTTTGAGATCAATGGGTTTATCTATGAAAATAGTAATTAGCAGCAGGATAGAAATCGCAGCGTATGCTGCACGTTCTTTCCAAGAGAGCTTGAATATTGAAGTGTTGCGTTTCCGGACAGCCCGATGCAGCAGCGTAAAGAAAATAATCGTAAAAAGCAGGATGCTCGCTATAATGGGAAATGTGAGGTATGCGCTTAGATATGAGCTCAATTTTACATCTTCGTTGTGAAAATACACATCCCATGGGAATAGCGGCGCACCCAATGCTTTAAGCTTGCTTCCGCTTAGTCCGGCAATGACGAATAATAGAGCGCTTAGCAGCCAGAATGATAATCTGCCCATTCCTGTCAAGGAGAGCAAAAGCAAAAAGAGACCTAAGACGATTAAATAGGCAAGAAAAAGGGAAGGGGTATGGCTGAATCCCCAATTGAGAATTTCACGGAAGCTTCCACGGTTCAAATATTCAGTAATGCCCAAGATAGCGAAAGGAAGCAGCACTATCCAGATCCGCAAAACGATGCGTTTAGTAAGGGTATACATAAAATGGAAATCTCCTGTTCATTAGACTCATGCCATTATATCACAATTCATTTGGAATATTGATTAAATATATGATTGACATTAACGTTACGTAAAGGTGTACAGTTAGATTGTCAGGAGGTAAAGTTTATGGAATATACAGTGCAAAAGCTGGGCAGGCTCGCTGGAATCAGCACCAGGACGCTGCGGTATTATGATGAAATTGACATTCTTAAGCCGGCAAAAATCAATTCATCAGGTTACCGGATATACGGTCAAGCGGAAGTTGACAGGTTACAGCAGATCCTGTTCTACAGAGAGTTGGGTATCAGTTTGGAAAGCATCAAGGACATCGTGACTGCCCCTTCCTTTAACGGAGCTAGTGCACTTAGAGACCATAGGGAAAAACTCCTCGACAAGAGAAACCAATTGGATGTATTGATTGCAAATGTGGATAAAACGATTGCTTTAACAGAAGGGAGAATAACCATGACCGATCAAGAAAAGTTCGAAGGCTTTAAGCAAACCATGATTGATGACAATGAGAAGAAGTACGGCAAGGAAATTCGCGAAAAGTATGGCGATGATATGGTTAACCAGTCCAATGCAAAATTGAAAAACATGACAAAAGAACAGCATGAAGAAGTAACGCGGCTGGGCAATGAAGTCATAGCCACATTAGCTGAAGCTTATAAAAACGGCGATCCAGCAAGCCCTATCGCGCAAAAAGCCGCTGATTTGCATAAGCAATGGCTGTCCTTTTACTGGAGCGAATACAGTAAGGAAGCTCATGCCGGCCTGGCCCAAATGTACGTGGACGACGAAAGATTCAAAGCGTACTACGATGATAAACAGCCGGGCTCTGCCGAGTTCTTGAGAGATGCTGTCCGCATTTACACAGGCGTAAAGGATTGACTATTTGTTTAAATTGAATAAGCTGCCAGAATGAAAAGAGGAAGAGGATGTACCGCGGTCAATTGACCAGGTGCATCCTTTTTTTTAATTTTCTTTGCGTCATAGATGGAGTCGGTTATAGAATAGAAAGGTTGATATATAACCTAATAAGGAGATTCTCACTATGCCTTTTCCGAATTGGCTCAATCCGAACAATTGGTTTAATAACTGGTTGATTCGTTATAAGATTATTTTGGTCTATGTACCGCTCATTTTTGTGCCTTTGTTTATTCTGGGTTTATCTTCGAATCGCATTTATTTGGATGCAGTTGTTCAAAAAACGATTAAGAACGTATCGGATAACTCCTCTCTTATCATCACACGCATCAGCGGGATGCTGACCAACGTGGAAAGCTGCGCAAATATGCTGACGATTAACTTGAATAAGGTCATTGTAGAAGATCGGCAGACGCCGGTATCACCGCTCGAAGTCGATCTGCAGCTCTATACGCAGATTACGAATCAGCTCAGCTTTGCCCTGCTTGTGTTCCCGGATGTAAAATCTGCCGCTTTTATCGATACGAGCAATCGGGTGTACGGATCTAATTTGGCCATGGAAGTGAATGCGGATTTAGCTGTGAATAGTGAGGTGTTGAGGCAAATAGATGCATCAACCGGCAACAACGTCTGGTTTCCCATGCAAAGGCGAAGCTATTTAACGCTTGATCCCAAAGATCCCGTACTTACCTTGGGTAAAAAGGTAGTAAATATCAACACAGGACAGAAGCTGGGGATTGTGATTCTCAATATAAAAGAGAGTGCACTCTCCACGATTTATCAAAAAATCGGATCTATTCAAACCGGCAGTTATTTCATAGCTGACGAGCAAGGAGTCATGATTTCAGCGCAAAATTCTCAGGATGTGCTTACAGAAATTCAGGATCCCATGCTGAAAGATTGGGTGCTGACGGAAAATGTCGCTTCCGATATCAAATCATTTCAAGACGGGAAGAAGCTTGTAGTGAGCTCGCAAGTGCCCAATTTCGGTTGGAAGCTGATATCCATGGCACCTTTTGATGCATTAACTGCGGATACTCGCAAAATCACAATGTTGATCAGCTTGATTGGACTTGTTTGTTTAATCTTTGCCGTACTTGGAGCAGGAATACTCTCTCAGGTAATTGCCAAGCCTATCATTGAACTTACCAAGCATATGAAGCGTGTGAAGGAAGGCAATCTGGATATGGAATTAGAGATTCGTTCTGGCGATGAAATCGGGATGCTGGCTTCCGGCTTCAATACGATGATCCGCAGGATTCAGGAGCTTCTGGTCAATATCAATCTGGAGCAAAGGAAGAAACGCGAATACGAGCTGGCGCTCATTCAAGCCCAGATAAAACCCCATTTTCTATACAACACGCTTGATGTGATATATACTTTATCCGAGCTGGGCAGGGCAAGGGATGTGCAGCGGACAACGAAAGCACTTGCCGATTTTTATCGGGTTGCCCTAAGTAAGGGAAAAGAGACCATCTCCTTGAAGGATGAGGTTCTTAATGTTAAAGATTACTTATCCATTCAGCGTATCCGTTACTCGGATGTTTTTGACTTTGAGATTGATATTGAAAATGAGATTCTGCCTTGCACGATATTAAAGTTGACCATTCAGCCGCTCGTGGAAAATGCGATTTATCATGGTTTAAAAAAAAAGGGCAGCTTTGGGCACCTGAAGATAAGCGGTAAAAGAGAAGAGAGAAAAATGATATTGAAAGTGATCGATGATGGAGTTGGGATGTCTTTGGAACGACAGAAAGCAGTCATGTTTGGAAAGGACGAGAATGAAGAGCCTGTAGGGTATGGTCTGCGCAATGTGCATGAGAGAATCAAGCTTTATTTTGGCGAAGAGTATGGACTTCATATTGACAGCGAGCCGGGTCAAGGCACTCAAGTGACTCTGCAGTTACCCTTTGAAAGAGAGGAAAGTTAGTTTATGCAAAAGATTATGATTGTGGACGATGAGTCTATTTTTCGTGAATATTTACATTCAGCCCTTGATTGGGAAGCATATGGCTTTGAAATTTGCGGTGAAGCCAAAAATGGCGTCGAAGCACTTGAATTAATGGAGCAGACTTTGCCTCACATAGCTCTGGTCGATATTACGATGCCTTTTATGGATGGCATAGAACTGACTGAACGATTAAAGGAGCGTTATCCAGCCGTTAGTGTCGTGCTGATTACCGGCCACAATGAATTCGACTATGCAAGAAAAGCGGTCAAGCTTGGGGTTGATGACTACATATTGAAGCCTTTTTCCAAGGATGAATTGACTCTTACTTTGATCAAATTGCAAAAAGAGCATCAAAAGGCACAGGAGCAAGAATCCACACTCAAGGTAAACCAACAACTCATAAAGGAAAGCTTTCTCAATCATTTGCTCAGTGCAGAGTATAACCCTTCAGAAGTAAATACAGCTGAGCGGTTCAAGCAATTTGGCATACAAACCACTCACAATTGCTTCATAGTCGCTTGTATAGAAATTGATAATATGGACCGCAAATGGAACGAAGTCAGCGAAAGATTGCTTTGGAAGTACGCAGTAACGAACATTTTGAACGAAGCCATGGATGAAAGCGGGAATCATCTTATTTTTAACGGACCGGAAGGGCGGATTATTTGCCTGGTCGAGCATCAAAGCGTGCATCCCTATGAAACACCTCCACTTGAGGGCTATGAAAAGCTGATATTTTTGATCAAAAAGTATTTGAAGTTCTCCATTACGGTGGGGGTTGGCCGCAGCCAGTTGGGCTTTATCGGCATTCGCAGCTCCTATTTGGAGGCACTTGAAGCGTTGCAGCATAAATTTGTACTGGGGAACGATCGAGTCATTGCTTATAGTGCACAATCGCTGGAAACGGGAACAATGGCTTTTTTTCCTATAGAAATGAATGAAAATCTGCTGGCTCAGCTGCGTATGCACAATGGAGAGCGTGCTGAGGCCATACTGGAGGAAGTTTTCCAGTCCATTCGCGAACGAAAATTATCACTCGATTATGTATATGTGATCTGTATGGGCCTAGTTTCCGTATGTTTGTCGTATGTGGCAGAAACCGGACACCCCATCGAGGCTTGCTTCGGGGATGATTTCTTTCCTTACAGTGAAATTACGAACCTGGAATCTATTGAAGCTACTTATGATTGGATTCAAGCATTATTCCGCACAGCAGTTCGATACACAAGCAAGTATAAACAAACCCGATCATCCAAGATCGCCATAACCGCCAAAGCATATATTGAGCAAAATTATGCGGATCCTGATCTGCAATTAGAGCAAATTGCCCAACATGTATTCATTAATGCGAGTTATTTGCGTGCTGTATTCAAGAAAGAACTGGGCATGACAGTCACGGACTATGTTACCCATTATCGCATGCACAAAGCGAAGGAACTGATGGGCAGAGGCAATAACAAGCACTCTGATGTCGCCGAGCAAATCGGATATAATGATCCGAGCTATTTCAGTAAAAGCTTCAAAAAATTCTTTGGCTATTCGCCTAGTGAATATGAGATTACCAAAAAATGAAAAAAGCTCCCGGCTGGGAGCTTTTCTTGTATCGTCAGGAATTAGAAACGACGATTGTTAGTTGCATAATTGTCATAAGTGTTTGCGTTTAATGAATTATTTTTACGGAAATTGTTGTAGGTGTGAATATCACGGTCTGTATGTGAATCAACAAGCACTAGAATATTTCCTTCTTTGACGTAATCATTATAAACATTTGCTTCATTTTCAGGAATACCCAGTCCGATCAAGCCTCCGACCAAGCCACCGGTTCCTGCTCCTACTGCTGCCCCAGTCAAGGTAGCTGCAATTGGACCCGCCGCAATAATAGGACCAACTCCCGGAATAGCGAGTGCGCCGATACCGACCAGAAGTCCTGTGACTCCTCCCAATATTCCGCCGGCAGTAGCTCCAGTAGCAATTCCTTCAGGAGCACTGGAACCTGTTGTCTCCGTAACTGTGTTCAGATCTTCTTTATCTTTGGCAATAACGGAAATATCTTCTGCTCTGTACCCTTGCTGCTTAAGGCCTTCAATTGCACTAATGGCTTCACTCTCCGAGTGAAACACGCCTACAACCTTCTTTTCATTAGCCATTGGTATACCTCCTAGAAATTTTTTTTGCTAAACTGCCTTGCGGGCAATTTGCGGTGACGCCTGTTTGTCGATATCCGACAACCAGTTGTATCCGATTTCTCTTATACTTACCCATGCTCATCAAAATCTAAGCACTTTAATAGTTTAAAAAACTGATTTTACTAGATTTATATTTCCATTTTTAGCCTTTATATTAACCATATTTTTGAATTTTAAAACACTTTTCAATTTGTTGAATTTTGATGTTTAAATGTCTAATTCCATGTTTAATTCATATCAGAACCGATCCACATTCTACCAATAGAGAGGAGGCTTGAGAAGATGAAACTAAGTTTGAAAACAGTAAAGTTGGGTCTATCGTCATTGATGGTTACGGGGATAATCATGCTCCCTACAGCGGCTTTTGCTGCGAATGGAAATGTTAATGTAAATCTGAATGAAGTTCTACACGCAGCCACTGCAAATGCTAATGAACATGAGGGAGACGCTGATTGGAAGGAACACAAAAAAGCGGATCTGGTTTTTGTAAAGCCATTGTCCAATAAAGATGGAAAGATCCAATTCGAGTGTGTCAATAATGGAAATGAGAATGTAAAGATGAAATATGGATTGTATGGCGGTTTGAAAAAAGAAATTGATTTGGCCGCGCATGAAACGAAGGTAGTTGAATTTGATTCCTCCGTTAAGGCATTCCTGGATTTATCGATTAACGGAATCGCTAAAACTCCAGTAGAATCATTTACAACTGCTGCGCTTAATGCTTACATAAAGGCGGATCTGGTTGTAGTGAAGCCGCTGCAAGCCTTGGTAGACGGGAAGATTCGTTTCCTTTTTGTAAACAATGATGATGTGCCTGCTCTTGTATCTTATGTGCTGACAGGAACCAATGCCAAACAACAATTGGTTTTGGCTGCACATGAAAGCAAAATAGTTGAGCTTGATTCGAAATTGACGGCTGCACTTACGATATGGGTCAACGAAGTAGCCAAAGCTCCTGTGACAGCCTATGTATATACAGCCGCAAATGCACAAATTGATGCCAAATCGATCACTGTGAAGCCGCTGCTGGCAAGAGTTGCAGGGAAGATTCGTTTGCAGCTTGTCAACAGCAACTCGGCACCGGTAACGTTGAAATATGGCTGGGCTGGGACAACGGTGACCAAAGAAATTGATTTGGCTGGCAATGAAACCAGAATTATTGAAATCGATGCTTCCGACAAAACTTCTCTTGCATTCTGGGTCAATCAGTTAACCCTGAAACCGATCACAGTGATTACAACTCCGACTGTTCAAGTAAATGCAGATCAGATCATAGTAAAGGCATTGCCTCAACTTACTGTCGGCAAGGTTCGCTACCATTTTGAGAACAAGACAGATGTACCTGTCATCGTTACTTACGCAGTAGCCGGTGTGGATCTCAAGAAAGAAATTGAGCTGGCAGCCAATGAAAGTAAAGATATTGAAATTGATGTAACAGGCAAGCCTGCTTTGAATGTGTGGGTAAATGATGTAACCAAGACACCTGTTCTAGCTAGTGTTGACCTGGGAGTGGTGACTCCGGGCAATGACTTTCTCACACCGACACCAAGCGCAACACCAGCACCTGGAACGACACCAGCACCTGGAACAACACCAGCGCCAGGAACAAGCGTTTCCGATTCAAGCTCCGGAACGCCGCAGGATACCAGCTCAACTCCAACGCCAACTGCAACTCCAATGCCTGGCCAAACAGCGGTTAATGGAGCGAATGGAAGTCAACCAGGAAGCGGTGAATTATTGCCTGCAGCTGGAGCAAGCATAGCAGCAGGTAATGGTATACAGCCTGTTGCAGGCTATGATTCCCTGCCGCAAACAGGTCAGCAAGTTCCTTGGTCCTTCTACCTGATCGGTACGTTAATGATGCTTCTTGGAGCGCTTGGCGTATTCAAACTTCACCGCAACCAATAAGCTAGAAGCATGAAATGAGAGGAGAAGCATATTCTCCTCTCCTTCCCATGAATGGAGGCTAAGATCATGCGTCGATGGGGGATCGTTCTGATGCTGATCGGGATGTGCGTATTCGCATTTCCCCAATTGCAGCTTTATTATGAAGATCTGCAGCAGCAAAAGCTGCTTGCTTCATTAAATGAATTCACGGATGCTGCCTCAGTAGCGCCGGTAGAGGATGTTCAGCTTGAATCTCCCGATAGCTCGGGTTATATGGAATCTTCTGTACCCGAAACATTTTCCCTGGTGAAAGAAGCTCCAAAGGTAGATCATGCACCGGCACAGCCTGTCAAAACTGTTGTTAAATCATCTTCAGCGGATTCCATTGCTAAGGTACAGGCACTAGCACCACCAATCAAGAAGAAACCGGCTACAATGGGTATCGGCATCCTGGAAATCTCCAAAATTAATGTCAGGTTGCCCATCCTGGAGGGAGCCAGCAATGCCAATCTGAATGTTGGAGCGGCTCATTTGGCCGGGACAGCCGCGATTGGAAACGACGGCAACACAGTAATTGCAGCGCATCACAGTTACAAGTACGGACGCATGTTTAACCGATTGCAAGAACTGGCAGCGGGGGACATCGTCACCATTCAGAATGGAAACCAGACTTTACAATATAAAGTAACGGGTTCCGAAATGGTCGAACCGACAGATATTTCCGTTCTTGATCAACCTGCGAAAGGCAAGCATCTGACTTTGATAACCTGTGATAACGACGGTTCTCATCGTTTGATTGTACGTGCTGATCTACAATAAATTGCTAGAAAAAACCACCTTTAAGTAATACAACATAACCACCCGAAATTCGGGTGGTTTTTTGTTGTATACTCTGTATACTGATTAAGATATGCGGATTTTACAAGAAACCCTCGTTTTTTCCATTATCAAGAGCTTTAATTCCTCTTATACTCAAAAAGAAATGAAAACAGGGAGGTCTTCCAATGAAAAAGATAGGTGTAACATTAGTCAGCTCAATGATGGCTTTGAGCTTGGCGGCTTGCGGTACCAGCGCCCCAACCAAAGATGCGGCTGCGCCAGCAGCTACAGCTGCTTCGACAGTAAAAGCTGATCCAACCAAAGATGCAGCGAAACCGGTAAAACTTCGCATTTATGCGCAATATGCAGACGAAGATACCAAAACACCTTACGATTACGCAGTGGCAGAATTGAAAAAAGAAATGCCGAACGTCGAGCTTGAGTTGGATATTCAGGCGCAGGATGACGGCCAAAAGCTGAAAACTTATGCGGCAACCGGAAATTTGCCGGACATTTTCCAAGCAGGGCTGGATATTATCAATACTTTTAAGAAATCAGGCAATGTCCTTCAATTAGATGATTATGTCACCAAATTGGGCTTTAAAGACAAAATGCAGCCAAGTGCAATGAATACACTCGTATCGGATGACGGCCATACATATGCTTTCCCTTATGCGGGCAACGAGCTTGTGCTTCTTTACTATAACAAAGACATTTTCGATAAAAATGGCGTAAAAGTGCCGACCACTTATGATGAGCTTCTGACAGCGGTAAAAACCTTCAACTCCAAAGGAGTAACCCCGCTTTCATTATTTGCTAAAGAAAAATGGCCTTGCGTAGCGCTTTACGATATGTTCGTCACACGGACAGAGCCTATGGGTATCACCAAGCTGGATCAGGGTAAAGCAAGTCCGGGTGATCCTGCTTTTAAAACAGCTGCTGAAAAAGTAGTGGAGCTGGTAAAGGCCGGTTTGCTGCCAAAAGGAGCAACAAACCTGAACTATGACCAGGCAGCAGCATTGTTCCATGAAGGCAAAGCAGCCATGTTTGTTAACGGTCAATGGGAAATTGAAGAAGCTACCAAGCTGCTTGGCGACAAAGCAGGCTGGATGTATTATCCGGCGCCTGATGCGGCATCGTACGAAAAAGGCAAGAAAGCATTCAGCGGCAGCGGCGGTCCCGGAGGATATGCGGTATCTCCGAACACTAAAGATAAAGAGCTAGCAGCCAAAGTAGCGTCATTCTTGTCATTAAAATATGCAGAATACAAGTACACACAAAGAGGCAACCCAGTCGTTGCAACCAAAGTTACGAAAGAAATTGTAAAGAAATACCCTCCAATGATGGATCAGTTGTCGAAAGATATTCCGACCATTAGCAGTACTAGCGCATTCGCATGGGGCTTATCCAATCCGAAATTTAAAGCAGCCTTGGAAGATGCTACTCAGAACCTGATGACAGGGAATTACACAGCAGATCAATTTGTTAAAGATTTAAGCAAGGTTGTCGAGCCAGCGAAATAATTGCCTTGGAACAAGGAAAGCCCACACCGGTCAACTTGCCGGTGTGGGTTATTCCTTTAAAACGTAAGGAAGTGATGATTCCATGAGAAGATACTTGGGCAATAAAGCTGCCATCCTGCTTTTTACGCTGCCGGCGATACTTTTATATACCATTATTGTGTTTTATCCGATCGTGCAGACCTTTTACCGCAGTATGTTCGATTGGGACGGATTGAGTGCAGGGACTTTCATTTTCCTTGATAACTATAAGCGGTTATTTGAGGATCGAATTTTTTATACATCCCTTTACAATGGTTTTATTTTTGCTGTTATTTTGGCGGTTGTGCAAATCGGGATCGGCTCGATACTTGCGTTCGCCGTGTCCGAAACGATGTTCAAAGGACGTAAAATTCTTCGGATCAGCTATTTTATTCCTGTAGTACTCTCCATTACCGTCGTATGCCAGCTCTGGATGTCCATGTACAACGGCCAAAACGGTTTAATTAATAAATTGTTCGAATTGTTTGGGATGAGCTACCGACAGGATTGGCTAAGCAATGAAAAAACCGCGATTATCGCAATCGCTTTTGTAAATGCATGGCAATATATGGGCTATCAATTCGCACTTTTGCTCGCGGCCGTTAAGTCCGTTCCGGAGCAATACATGGAAGCAGCTCGAATCGATGGAGCAAGCAAGGTGAAGGCACATTTCAAAATAACAATCCCCCTGATGGCAGAAACGTATAAATTCTGTCTCGTGCTGGCATTGACAGGAGGACTTAACGCTTTCGCCAACATGTTTATTATGACTGGCGGGGGACCGGGAAATTCAACTTACACATTAACCTATCTGATGTATCGTTCAGCTTTCCGAGTTGGAGAGTTTGGCTATGGAAGTGCCGCAGCTGCTTTTCTTGTCATTGAATGCCTTATAGTCACTCTTGCCATAAACCGTTTGATCGCTCGTGAAAAATTATCTTATTAAGAAGGAGGATGCTTGTATGAACCGGGTTAAGAATTGGAGAACCAAGAATCCGCTGCTGCAGCTCTTCCTTTGGATTTACGCGGCGCTTTCGGTGTACCCTTTGATTTGGATGCTGTTTTATTCCTTTAAAAATAACAATGAAATTTTCGTTACTAATCCATTTGGGTTTCCAACTCATATACGGTTTGAAAATTATGTCGAAGCTTGGTCCAGATTTAATGTGCCTGTCTACTTTACAAACAGTATGCTGGTAGCAGTTGCAACCGTAATTGGAGCCATCGCTTTGTCTGTTACATTTTCATATGCTGCTGCAAGGATGCAGTGGCGTTTACGGGAAACGACAAGAATTTATATGATTATTGGTATGTTCATTCCAATTCAGGTGATCATGATTCCACTGGCTATTTTAGTCCGTGATTTCCACTTGGTTAATACGTATTGGGCTTTAATCGTGCCTTATATTGCGTTTAATTTATCCTTTTCCAGTATGGTTTTCTACGGTTTTTTCCGCAGCATTCCCGTCGAGCTGGAGGAGTCAGCTTGTATGGACGGAGCGACGATTTATCGCACGTTCTTCACCATTATGCTGCCCATTATTCGTCCAGCTATGGCGACGATGGTGATCTTTATCTTTTTGTCATCCTGGAATGAATTTACCATGGCGTTGGTGCTCATTACGAAGGAAACGTTAAAAACCTTACCGCTGGGGCTGCTGTTCTTCCAAGGCCAATTCACCACGAACTGGGGAGCGATGGGCGCGGCAATGACCATTGCCAGTTTGCCGACTGTGCTGCTATATGTTCTGTTCAGTGAACAGGTAGAAAAAGCCATGACTGTTGGATCGGCAGTTAAGGGTTAGTGAAGATAAACCCACCATAAACCACCTGAAAGTTGCTCAATTGCATGGGCTTTGAGATTTCGAGAACGATACATTCATCTTCACAAGAATGGTCCGAGTGATATCCGACCTCAGGCCTTTGGCCGTGAAGCACTTGAGCTTTTCGGCATGATCATGACTGAGGGATAGCTCTGTTTGTTGAGATGTGAAATGGCTGCATGGGGCTAGTGAGGATAAACTCCCTAATAATAAGCTCAGCCTCATTATATTTCAGTATAATCTTAATGTGACAAGCTATAGTGATCAAATGCTCATTATTAGTGAATCAAACTTTCCGAAAAAGGACTTTTGGCTCACTATAGCAGGCTGCAATAAAGAATTGGGAAAATTAATAAGGTTGGAGTCATTATTTGTGAGTTTAAACTTATTGATAGAATGGAGTGTAACCTTATTAATAGAAATTGGCTAGGCGGTCTCCAAAGGGTACATCCAGCTGATCCATTCCCAAATTATTATCGAAAAAACCTCCAAAACCACTATTAGAGTGGGGTTGGAGGCCTCTTTTTTGGCTCAATATTGCAGGAGAAGTGTTTTTGATCGAATACGCGAAAGTACTCAGACAATCGACAATAAGATTATCCTTCTTTTTGCACGACTTGCTCCATAGCCTGGAGTATCGTGCTTGAAGGTTGAGCTCCTGTGAGCGCATATTTGTCGTTAATGATGAAGAAGGGGACACCGGTAATGCCAACCTCGCGGGCAAATTCAAGGTCATCTTCGACTTGTTCCAAGCCTTCTTTTGCTCGGAGCCGTTCTGCGAGACCATCCGCAGCTAGACCGACCTCTTTTGCTATTTCGAGTAGTACATCAACGCTGCCAATATCACGGCCATCTTCAAAGTAAGCCTGATAAATGGCATCCACGACATCCTTCTTTTTGTCTTCTGGAGCGAGAACAATCAGTTGATGAGATTTCAGCGTATTCGGGCTGCGTTCTACTCGCGAATAATCAAAATTCAACCCAACTGCGGCGCCCGCGTCTTTTAGTCGCTGAAACATCCCTTGCAGTCGCTCGGGATCATTCCCAAATTTACTTTCCATATTCGCTTTGAACGGTTTGCCTTCCAGCGGGGTTGTCGGGTCCAGCTGAAAAGAGCGGTAACGGATCTCCACTTCCTCGCCCGTCCATTTGGCCAAAGCGTCTGTCAAATTCTTTTTGCCTATGCGGCACCAGGGGCAAACTGTATCTTGAAAAATGTCAATTTCCATATGGATCTCCTTTTAATGAAGCCAGATTAGCTGCTAGGTTTTATTACCACATAAGAAAGTATAACATTTCGGCTTTCCGAAATCGACTTTCTTATTGGCGAATAAACCTACCTTTAAACGCGGTCGGTCATCTCCGAAAGGCATCAACCTTGACAAACGCGCTCGACATTTATGACGGCGCAGCCGTTTATCCTTGTACATGTACGTTAATAAAAACCGAGATGGCGGATCTCCTCAACATATTGCTGCTTACAGCTCATCGAGCAGATCACCGGCGATCAAAGACGCCGCTGAATCTCGCTTCGCCGCAGCCCGATCCCCCGCTGCGCCGTGGGTGTAAACCCCAAGCGCCGCTGCTTGCTCGGCGCTGAGGCCCTGCGCCAGCAGGCTGCCGATCAACCCGGCGAGGATATCGCCGGTGCCGCCGGTAGCCATGCCCGGGTTGCCGGTGGTGTTCAAGTACACAGCTCCGCTGGGAGCCGCCACCACCGATCCCGCACCCTTCAGCACCAAGACCACTTGGTGCTGTTGCGCATAGCTGCGGGCCAGAGCAATGCGGTCCCGCTGCACCTCGGCCACGGAGAGCCCCGCAAGCCGGCCCATTTCGCCCGGATGCGGGGTGAGCACGACCGGCGTCTTCCGCACCGGCCAAGCGGCAAAGTCCGCCGCGTCGGCCAGCATGTTCAGCGCGTCCGCGTCCAAGACCAACGGGCACTCCGTGCTGTCCCAAACAGCGCGCAACCACGCGCTGTCACCGGACCAGCGTCCCATGCCCGGTCCGAGCACGAGGGCGTCCTTGCCCTCGGCCTGCTCCGCCAGCGCCTGCGGCGGCACGGCGCTCCAATCCTCGGCAGCAGCGCCGCCGAGCCCTAAAAGCATCAGCTCGGGAACCCGACCGAGCAGCGGCAAAACCAGCTGGCCCGGCAGCGCCCAGCTGGCCAGACCGCAGCCGCCCCTCAGCGCCGCTTGGCTGCTGAGCAGCCCGGCGCCGCTCATGCTGCGGCTTCCGGCGGCCAGCAGCACGTGGCCGTAGGTGCCTTTATGCCCGTCAGCCGCTCGGCCGCGGCCCGAATCTACACCAAGCCGCTCAGTCAAGCTGTGCGGATCCAAACGAAAGGTCCGAACCTCCAGCTGTTCGGCCAATTGCACGGGAATGCCAATGGGGCATACGGTCACCTTGCCGGCTCGGGAAGCTCCCGGAAACTGCAGCAGCCCCCGTTTCGAAAAAGCGAAAGTAACCGTATGGACAGCCTGGATGCAGGGAACATAAACTTCACCCGTATCTGCATTAATCCCGCTGGGAATATCTACGGAAATGATCGGCAATTGGCTATCATTCACAGCTATGATCAGGGAAGCGTATTGTCTGCGCGGAGCTCCCTTGCTGCCGGTTCCAAGCAATGCATCAATGATGCCGTCATAGCGCTCCCAAGGAATAGACGAATCGCCGGCAACAGAGGAGACGATCCCCCATTCGATGGCAAATTGACGCTGCATTGCGGTTTCTTTGCTGCAATCATCATCGGGTTTCTCGGCATAGACAATGGAGACTTCAAGACCTGCCTCAACGAGATGCCGGGCAGCGGCCAATCCGTCCGCTCCATTGTTTCCTTTACCAACCAGAACCAGCCAGCATCTTCCCACCGTCTCGGCTGCCTTCAGAACCGCGTCGGCCACACCGCGTGCAGCATTCTCCATGAGTAAAATAGCCGGGAATCCGATGCGCTCGATCGTCTCGCGCTCCAGCTTTTTCATTTCCTCGGCAGTCACCACGTACATTCCGATCACCATCCTTTCCAGCTTGAAATCATTATTTACAATTTTAAAGGATAAGAGGCGACAAATCCAACTACAAGAACAAGCCTCTAATTTATTCTCGAAATATAATACGTAATAAATAGATTAAATAATATAAATTGCGTCATATAAAATTATATAGTATAACATAATTAAGGATAATTCTTTATTTAATCATCATTTTTTTAAAATAGGAGGAAACATCAAATGGGCGCTAACACCGATACGAAAAGATTGCTGCATTTCCACGAGGGCAACGCCGAAATGAAGATGCTGCTTGGGGGAAAGGGCGCCAATCTGGCGGAAATGACCAATGCCGGTTTGCCGGTACCGCCCGGTTTTACGGTGACTACCGATGCTTGCAGGGAATTTTATGCGAGTGGAAGAGTCGTTCCTCCTGATCTTAATCAGGAAATACGCACGGCTCTCAAGCGGGTGGAGCTCAGCAAAAATCAAAAGTTCGGCGGCTTACAGGATCCTTTGCTAGTGTCCGTTAGATCAGGCTCCGTGACCTCGATGCCCGGGATGATGGATACCATTCTTAATTTGGGATTGAATGATGAGACTGTTGAAGCACTCGCGCGTAATACGGGAAATCCCCGTTTTGCTTTTGATTGCTACCGGAGATTGATTCAAATGTTCGGTAATGTTGTTTTTGACATTGAAGGAGTTTATTTCGAGCGGCAGCTTCATCGCAAGAAAGAAGAGCTTTCCATTCAGTTTGATAAAGATTTGCCCGTTGAGGCATTGCAGCAGCTCATTGATCAATTCAAATCCATCATCGAGCTTAGGACTAAGCGCGAATTCCCGCAGGATGTATTCGAGCAGCTTGAGCTGGCGGTGGAAGCAGTATTCCGTTCCTGGAACAATCAAAGGGCGATCGTCTATCGCAAAGTGTTTGACATTCCAGAGCAGCAGGGCACGGCCATTAACATCCAGGCGATGGTTTTTGGCAACCAAGGGGATGATTGCGGAACCGGGGTATTATTCACCCGTAATCCTTCAACCGGAGAGAAGATGCTCTACGGAGAATACCTGACGAATGCGCAGGGTGAGGATGTCGTTGCAGGTGTAAGAACTCCTTTGCCGATTGCGCAGTTGGAGCAAGAGATGCCCCTGGTTTTTAACAAGCTTGCTCAAACGGCAGCTCGATTGGAAGCGCACTATAAAGATATGCAGGATATCGAATTTACCGTGGAAAAAGGGGAGCTTTTCATTCTCCAAACGCGCAACGGCAAAAGAACGGCTCAAGCAGCCGTGAAGCTGGCTGTGCACCTGGCGAAGGAAAACATCCTAAGCCGCGAGGAAGCGCTGCAGCGCATTGAAGTGGAGCATTTGAATCAACTGCTCCATAGAGCCATTGATGAATCCGTCAAGCTTGATGTCTTGGCGACAGGTTTGCCCGCATCCCCAGGCGCGGCGACGGGGCAGGCCGTGTTTGACGCTGACACGGCTGAGGAATGGGGCCGCGCAGGCAAGCGAGTCGTACTCGTCAGCAGTGAAACGAGCCCCGAGGACATCCACGGCGTCATTGCCGCCGAAGGCGTTCTGACCAGCCGCGGCGGAATGACCAGCCACGCGGCGGTTGTCGCCCGCGGCATGGGCAAACCGTGCGTTTGCGGCTGTGACGAGGTGCGCATCGATGCCGAGGAGAAGCTGTTTCTGGCTGGCGATATCACCGTCCGCGAAGGGGACTGGATCACGCTCGATGGTTCCACCGGCCGCGTGATCTCTGGAGTCGTCGAGCTCAAGGAGCCTGAGGTGAGCGAGGAGCTGAGGGAGCTGCTGCAATGGGCGGACGGCGTGCGCAAGCTGAAGGTGCTGACCAATGCCGACACACCGGAGGATGCGGTCAAGGCCCGTGAATTCGGCGCGGAGGGTATCGGTCTTTGCCGCACCGAGCATATGTTCATGTCCGCCGAACGTCTGCCTGTAGTCCAGGCGATGATCCTGGCGGACACACTCGAGGAGCGCAAAGCCGCCTTGGAGCAGCTGCTGCCCATGCAGCAAGGCGACTTCGAGGGTCTCTTCACCGCCATGAATGGGCTGCCGGTGACGATTCGCCTGCTGGATCCTCCTCTGCATGAATTTTTGCCAAAGCTGGAGGATCTGTTGGTTCGTCAGGAGCAGCTTAAGCACCGGAAAACCGACCTTCAGGAACAAAGCAAGCTAGACTCGCTGATCCGTAAGGTCCGCGGTTTACAAGAAATGAATCCCATGCTTGGACAACGCGGATGCAGACTGGGCATCGTGTTTCCGGAAATTTATGAGATGCAAGCCATTGCGATTTTCCGTGCAGTGCAAGCATGTAAAAAACGCGGAATCACCGTTTTACCTGAGATTATGATCCCGTTGGTAGGCCATGCAAACGAGCTGAAGCTGATGCGTGAGCTTGTGGATCGCGCCGCCAATGAGGTTTTGGGCGTTGAAATTGACCAACCTGCATACAAAGTCGGTACGATGATCGAGGTGCCAAGAGCGGCGCTGACTGCAGCGCAAATTGTGAAATACGCGGACTTTTTCTCCTTCGGGACGAATGATCTGACTCAAATGACACTGGGCTACAGCCGTGATGATGCGGAAGGAAAATTCCTAACCCATTATGTAGATCAGGGCATTCTGCCGAAAAACCCGTTCCAGGTGATTGATACCGACGGTGTAGGCGTGTTAATCGATTGGGCGGTCAAGCAGGGCAGGGCCCATAATCCTCAGCTCAAAACAAGCATTTGCGGCGAGCATGGCGGAGACAAGGAATCGATTTTCTTTTGCCATCAGACAGGTCTGGATTGTGTAAGCTGCTCGCCTTTTCGGGTACCTTTAGCAAGAATTGCTGCTGCTCAAGCCCAGATACTTCTAGGCTCCCATGTTCATCCCCACGTAGAGCTAGAGAGAAGCGTAAGTTCATTGTAATTGCTTGCTATTTTGACTATAGTTAATAAGTAGATTTACTTCCCGGAAGGGTGAAGACGGTTCGCTCGTATTCATGCTTCCGGGTTCGTATGAGGAGGGACGCGTCATCGAGCTGACAACCAGGCAAAAGGAAATACTTGAGCTAGTGCAGCAGCACGCTCCCGTAACCGGAGATCAAATAGCGGAGATGCTTGGCATCAGCAAACCGACGATCCGCACGGATCTTTCCGTGCTTGTGATGCTGGAGCTTCTGGATGCGAAGCCAAAGGTCGGTTATTTCCCAGGGCAAGCTTTACAGCCGCAAGGACAGTCCATCCTAAAGCTGCAGCAAATGCAAGTAAAAGATGTGCACGGAATCCCGGTGATCATCAGAGATACTTCTACAGTGCATGATGCTGTTGTCACTTTATTTTTGGAAAATATCGGAACCTTGATCATTGCAGACGAGGACAGCACCTTGCTCGGAATCGTATCGCGTAAAGATTTACTAAAGGTGACTCTCGGTAATCCTCATGCGGCGACCATGCCGATCAGTCTCGTGATGACTCGCCAGCCTAATTTAATCACCGTTTCCCCGGATGATCCTGTCGTTGAGGCTGCCCGGAAAATGATCCACCATCAGGTCGATAGTTTGCCTGTAGTTATTTCGCATGAGGAAGCGGATGGTCGAACGCGGAAGGAAGTTGTTGGACGAATCACCAAAACAAGTATGACCCGCCTACTGGTGGATCTGATGAAGCAATAACCTTAAGCAGGAAGGGGAAAAGCGCTATGAAAGAGCAGCATCTGTATATTTGTTCCGATTCTATTGGAGAGACGGCTGAAGCGGTTGCGCAGGCTACTATTCATCAATTCAATGCGGATCAAGTAAGGATCAAGCGCCATGGTCATCTGAAGCAAGAGGATGAAATACGGCGGGTTATGGAAGAAGCGGCAGCAACCGGAGGCTTCGTGGCATACACCTTGGTCCAGCCTGAGCTTCGTGAGATGATGAAAGCGGAAGCCATTCGACTTGGAGTGCGTGCAGTAGATATCATGGGACCTATGATGCAAGCTTTCATAGATACATACGGGGATGCTCCCAAGAGCAAGCCTGGGCTTTTGCATGAAATGGACGCGGATTATTTCCGCAGAGTGGATGCCATTGAATTTGCCGTTAAATATGACGATGGACGCGATGCCAGAGGCATGCTGCAAGCTCAGGTTGTACTGATCGGAGTATCTCGGACGTCCAAGACGCCGCTGAGTATATTTTTGGCGCATAAGGGGATTAAGGTTGCCAATTTGCCGGTCATGCCTGAGGTAAAACCGCCTGCCGAGCTATTCAAAATCCCGAGTCACCGCATTATCGGACTCACAATGGATGCTGAGCACATTCTTAACATTCGCACGGAGCGCCTTAAAGCCGTCGGACTTCCGAATGGTTCCAAGTATGCGACGCTCCAGCGTGTTGTTGAAGAGCTGGAGTATGCGGAAGGACTTATGAAGCAGCTTGGCTGTACGGTTATTAATGTAACGAATAAGGCCATCGAAGAGACAGCAGGAATTATTGTCGAGTATATTTAAAAAAAGTTTAACCATTTTCATTATTTTGGTTTTCGTTTTTTGTCTCTTTGCCAAAAAATAAACGAAACAGTAACAGAAAGAATTCCCATGAATAGGGCTGGTAGGAATATAGTTTCGTTTACAGTATTGTTTAAAGGATTAAAAAAAGCGAAATAGAAGCTAACCATGCTAATAAGATTTAGCATTGCTTGAGCCATACCTTCACGTTTCCACAACCTAACGAAAGTAAAGAGTAGGAGTAAAACAAAAACCACCAACGCTAACCATAGCATAAAAATCGCTCATTTCTTTTTAGTGTAACCATATTTTTGTGTTGTAAAGGTAACACAGCGGGACTACAATTATAGATGATAGAAAAGGAGGCCAGCGAATCATGAAAAAAGTGCTGCAGGTTCCAATTCATATATACCGCAAATTTATCTCTCCATTAAAACCGCCTACCTGCCGCTTTTATCCGACATGTTCGCAGTATGCGCTGGAGGCTTTGGAGGAGCATGGAGCTGTTAAAGGATCTTGGCTTGCGGCCAAGCGGATAGCGAAATGCCATCCTTTTCATCCCGGAGGGATTGATAAGGTTCCGCCTTCGGCGAAAAGAATAGCGGTAGAAGCCAAGGAGAAGGGGCTAACTTGACAGCAGGGGTTCTTATTCGTTATATTTTGCTTACAGAAGTATACAAATTGTTCAATGAACGGATAAGTACAAGCAGATGCCTATGAACCAGAGAGCCGGGTCAGGTGAAAGCCGGTATAGGAGCAAGCTTGGAAGATGGTCCGGGAGAATAAGCCTTCGAGCTGCTCGCAGCCTCATCGCGAGAGTAAGCTGGCTTCGTGATCCAGCGTTAATGGAGAAGTCCTTGTGACTTACTGAGCCCTGCTTCTCGCGAGAGACGGGGGAATCTGGGTGGTATCGCGTGAGCTAAAGCTCTCGTCCCAATATGGGACGGGGGCTTTTTATGTTTTTCTAAGACGGTCCTTGAACCTGACGAAGCTGAGACTGATAATTTGAAGGAGGAGCATTCCCATGGCAGACAAACAGCAAACCTTTTATCTCACAACTCCCATTTACTATCCGAGCGATAAGCTCCACATTGGCCATGCTTATTCGACGGTAGCCGGAGATGTGATGGCTCGCTACAAACGCTTGCGCGGATATGACGTTATGTATTTAACGGGTACAGATGAGCATGGGCAAAAAATCGAGCGCAAAGCCCAGGAAAAGGGTGTGACCCCGCAGCAATATGTAAATGATATTGTCGTCGGAATTAAAGAGCTTTGGTCTAAGCTCGATATTTCTTACGATGATTTCATCCGTACAACGGAGGATCGCCATAAAGATGCTGTCGCCGATATTTTTGCACGATTGCTGGAGCAGGGCGACGTCTACCTGGGCACCTATGAGGGCTGGTACTGCGTTCCGTGCGAGGCCTTCTTCCCGGAAAGCAAGCTGGTGGATGGTAAATGTCCGGACTGCGGCCGTCCCGTGGAAAAAATGAAGGAAGAGACCTACTTCTTCCGGATGAGCAAATATGCGGATCGATTGCTGCAATACTACGAGTCGAATCCGGACTTCATTAAACCAGAATCCCGCAAAAATGAAATGATCAACAATTTCATCAAGCCCGGGCTCGAGGATCTGGCAGTATCCAGAACGACCTTTGACTGGGGGATTAAGGTTCCCGGTGATCCGAAGCATGTTATCTATGTTTGGATTGATGCGTTATCCAACTATATCACTGCGCTTGGCTATGGTTCACCTGATGCAAGTAAATTTGAGCGCTATTGGCCTGCTAATGTGCATTTAATGAGTAAAGAAATCGTCCGTTTCCATACGATTTATTGGCCGATCATGTTAATGGCGCTCGATCTGCCGCTGCCGAAGCAAGTATTTGCGCACGGCTGGCTGCTGATGAAGGACGCCAAAATATCCAAATCCAAAGGCAATGTCGTCGATCCGGTTACCTTGATCGACCGCTACGGCTTGGACGCGCTGCGATATTACCTGATGCGCGAGGTTCCTTTCGGCGCTGACGGCACGTTCACGCCGGAAAGCTTTGTCGAGCGGGTCAATCATGACCTCGCCAATGATCTCGGAAATCTGCTGAACCGTACGATCGTGATGATCGATAAGTACTTTAACGGAAAGATTCCCGCGTATGTGCCGGGCGCTACCGAATTCGAGGCAGGTCTCCTGGAGACGGTCCGCATCACGGTAGCGAAGTACGAGGAGGCGATGGAGAACATGGAATTCTCCATCGCTCTCGCCGCGGTGTGGCAGCTGATCGGCCGCACCAATAAATACATCGACGAGACGCAGCCGTGGTCGATGGTCAAGGACGAAGCGAGCCGCGGGAAGCTCGGCTCGGTGCTGTATGCGCTGGCCGAGTCGCAGCGCATCTATTCCGTGCTCCTGCGTCCGTTCCTGACGAAGACGCCGCAGCGGATGTGGCAGCAGCTCGGACTCGCTGCTGAAGAACTTCCGCGCCTCACCTCGTGGGAGAGCGCGTACACCTTTGGGTTGCTCCCTTCCGGCACTGTTGTGCAGAAGGGAGAGCCGATGTTTCCCCGCCTGGACGTGGAGCTGGAAATCGGCTTTATTGTCCAGGCCATGGGAGGCGGAGCGGCTGAGCCCGCTGCCGACCCGGCGCCCGCAGCAAGCGCGCCAGCGGCGGAGCCGAAGGAAGAAATCGGCATCGACGATTTCTCCAAGGTGGAGCTGCGCGTCGCGCAGGTTATCGCCGCCGAGCCCGTTAAGGGCGCGGATAAGCTGCTGAAACTGCAGCTGGACCTCGGCTTCGAGCAGCGCCAGGTGGTCTCAGGCATCGCCAAGTTTTACACGCCCGAGCAAATGGTTGGACGCAAGTTGATATGCGTCGTCAACCTGAAGCCGGTTAAGCTGCGCGGCGAGCTGTCGCAGGGCATGATTCTGGCGGCATCCCATGGCGACCAGATGACCCTGGCAACCGTCGATGAGAACATGCCTAATGGAGCCATCGTCAAATAAGTCTCAACCTCCAGCCGGTGCTGGAGGTTTTTTGTTGATTTGTTCGGTTTTTTTGTCAGATGGGTGACGATTAGGTGTTTACCTTGATAACCCTGTTGATAGGGATTATGATGGTTAAAAAGAGCTTTAAAGAGGACCGTAGACGGAGGCTGTATCATGGATTCGCTTAATCTTTGGATCGCGTTATGGGCGGGGTTTGCCTCATTTATTTCTCCCTGCTGTTTACCGCTTTATCCTTCTTACATATCCTATATCACCGGTATTTCTGTGAGTGAGCTCAAGGCTGGCCGCTCGAAAGCTTTTGTCCGACGCCAGACGATGCTTCACACTTTAGGCTTCATCGTCGGATTTTCGATTATCTTTTATGCGCTAGGGCTGGCGGCAGGCTTTCTGGGTAACTTTTTCATTGACTACCGTCACTTGCTTCGTCAATTAGCCGCTATTTTGATCTTGATCATGGGTTTTTTTCTGCTGGGTGTTTTTCAACCGCAATGGTTGATGAAAGAGCGCAAATTTCAAATCAAACTGCGCCCGGCCGGTTATTTGGGATCTGTACTCATCGGCATGGGTTTTGCTGCCGGCTGGTCGCCATGTGTGGGTCCAATCCTTTCGGCCATCTTGGCGTTAGCCGCTACGGAACCTGGCACATGGTTTAAGCTGACAACCGCCTATTCCTTAGGTTTTGCCATTCCATTTTTCATCATGTCCTTCTTTATCGGATCGACCAAATGGATTCTCCGATATTCCAATGGGATTATGAAAATCGGCGGAGTCATCATGATCATTGTAGCTGCCTTGCTCTACACTGACAAAATGACGCAGATCACGCTATGGCTGAACAGCATCACACCGGAATGGCTGCGTTTTTAAGTGAAATACTCGATTTTCGCTGCTGGAAATTTGTCGAAAATTTGCTCGGTAATGAACGTCCTTAGCGCATTCGCCTGATCGTCAGGGTAGACATATTTGCCGCGTCCGTAACGTCCCCATTTGTATTTGCGTTTTTCCTCATCCATTTCCAGCTTTGTTTTCGGATACCTCGTGTGGATGATATTTTTCGCTGTTTTCGTGTAGCGATGCTGAATGAGTTCAAAGGTTAAATCCTTCGTCGCTTCTGGCGGCAGGGAACCTTTTAGCTTTTCCAGCAGTTCTTCATAGCCATCTTCCCATCCATCGTGCCAAATGATCGGAGCAATAATGAACCCGAGCGGATAACCGGACCCTGCTACCTTGCTCGCAGCTTCGATTCTTTCAGCGAATTTCGACGTTCCCGGTTCAAAATTTTTGATCACATAATCCGCATTGACGCTAAAGCGAAAGCGTGTATGCTTGTTATGCTTTGCATCCAGCAAAGAATCCACATGATGGTATTTTGTCACAAATCGCAGACGGCCAAGAGGCTGTTCCGCCATAAACTCAATGAGCTGCTTTAATGAACCCGATATATGCTCTAAACCTACCGGGTCCGATGTGCAGGCCGCCTCAAAACGGGTTATCTCCGGAGCTCGATCATCGATATACTGCTTGGAAGCCCCCAAAATATCATCGATATTAACATAAATGCGAATATAAGGCTTAGCCCCGAGTGTTGTCTGCAGGTAGCAATAATGGCAGTGGCCCATACACCCGGTCGCAATCGGAATCGCGTATTCAGCAGAGGGTTTGGATGAATCGAATTTGAGCGTTTTACGGATTCCGACAACGAGAGTCCGCTTCGCGATGCGGTATTTTTCCAGCTCGGATTCACCCGGCAAATCCCTGATTTGGTTATGAGAGGTCGTCATATGGATCTCCAAGCCTTGTTCCAAAGCCCATTGATGAATGTGCTGACCTTTGGGATAATTCAGTGCATCCGGCTCAAAATATACAAGCTCGGGCATAAATTTCAGCGTGCTGTGTATGGGAGGGATTAGTTGCTGTGTGGTCATTTGGCAACTCCTTTCATTTCATGCAAGAGCTCAGCGATTGCTTTGTTCTATTAGATTTCCAATGCAACATGGCTTTGAATCATGGTAATCTTGGGAAGAGAAGGGAAGCGACAAGCCTTTGGCAGCAGGGGACAGCTTGCTTTATTGTTATTAACAAGTTATCATACAAAAGAACCGTTTTTGAACGAAATGTAGGAGGAAACAGCCGATGGCCACACCAAGCATGGAGGACTATTTGGAGAAAATTTATAAGCTGATCGATGAGAAAGGCTACGCTCGTGTCTCCGATATTGCTGAAGGGCTTGAAGTTCATCCATCTTCCGTAACCAAAATGATTCAAAAGCTGGACAAGGACAGTTATCTCGTTTATGAGAAATATAGAGGCTTGATCTTGACCTCCAAAGGTAAGAAGATGGGCAAGCGTCTTGTAGACCGTCATCAGCTATTGGAGGAATTTTTAACCGTTTTAGGCGTTAACGAAGAAAACATATATAAAGATGTGGAAGGCATTGAGCATCATCTGAGCTGGGACTCGATTACATGTATTGAAACTCTGCTCGAATATTTTCGCCGCGATCCGTCACGTTCGGACATCCTTCAACAAATACGCAAAGAGATGGATGCAGACGTTTAGGAAATCGCATCCGTATAAAGACGAAAGATCCCAGCGATCTTCGTCTTTTTTTGTTAGCTTCGATGGCATAGGTACAATCCATAATCGCATACATACAAGTGGAGCCCAATATCGAATATATAAGCTCCGGGGAGTGTGCAAAGTGATGAAAATCAATGGAGTCTTTGAAGGCGGAGGGGTTAAGGGTATCGGGCTGGCGGGTGCAGTCAGTGCTGCGATGGATCAAGGCTATGAGTTTCAAGAGGTAGCCGGGACGAGTTCCGGGTCGATTGTGGCTGCATTTCTGGCTGCCGGATATCGCGGGGATGAGATGAGGAACATGATTTTGCAGACGCCGTTCTCCTCTTTTTTACAGCGCTCCTGGATCTTTGACAGTGTCAAAAGAATCGGCCCTGTGGTGCGGCTGATTCTGAAAAAAGGCTTGTACTCCGGCGAAGCACTGGAAAACTGGGTGTCTCAAATGCTGCTGGTCAAAGGCATCCGTACTTTTAAGGACCTGGCCCCGAACCAGCTTAAAATTATTGCTTCCGACATCTCCCAAGGAAAACTTCTTGTATTGCCGGATGATATAGCCCAGTACGGAATTGATCCGCTTAAATTATCTGTTGCCAAAGCGATACGAATGAGCACCAGTATCCCTTATTTTTTTGATCCGGTCATGCTCCGTAAATCAGTACAACATGCGGATTCAAATGCGCCTTTTCAGGATCAATTTGTTTATATAGTCGATGGGGGATTGCTCAGCAATTTTCCGCTTTGGGTATTCGATCATGAATTCCGCGTCAGCCGCAGACCTGTCATTGGCTTTCAATTGGTGGGTAAACTTATGGGTTCAAGCCGGAATATCAAAGGACCGATTTCCATGCTCCAAGCCTTGTTTGAGACAATGCTCAACGCCCATGACGGGCGCTATATTGAACAGCATAATCGATTTCGTACGGTAAAAATACCGACATTGGATGTTCAGAACACACAATTTAATTTGTCCAAAGAAAAAAGCCTTGCGCTTTATGATGCAGGCTACAAGGCTTCCGAGCAGTATTTTAAAAGTTGGTCCATGGAGCTTTATGAGAATGATTATGAAAAATATGTCATTCGCAAAGCGTGATTAATGATATTTTGGCCTGTCATCGGGATCCTGGTTTTTATTGCCTGTAATCACACGGAATGTGGCATCCTTGCTTCTTCTTTTGGCGGTGGATCTGCGCCCCGGCTGCGCGGTGTTCCTCATTCCCCAACGAGATGGCGGGAACTTGTATAGCAGAAAAATAACCCCGAAAACGATGATTGGAATGAATAATGTTCTTAAGCTGACTAGCAGGCCTATCGCGATTAGACCCAGAATGATATATCCGCCAACTGTAAATCGACCTCGCCTCATACGCTTCCCTCCATGATTCGTTGTTCAGCTTCGCGCATACGGGTAAATGACGCAATCGACACTTCAACTTGATCGTCAAATGGCTGTTTGGTGGTCAGCTTTTGCAGCCAAAGCCCTGGATAACCCAAATAGCGAAGTACGGGCACAGTTCGTAATGAATTCGTAAAACGCAGCAGCTCATAAGAAATGCCTATGACGAGCGGAAGAAGAATCAATCGCTGACCGACTCGCTCGAGCAAGGTGTCATATCTGACAAAAGAATATACCACTACGCCGACAATAACGGTGAATACGATGAAGCTGCTGCCGCAGCGATAATGAAGGGTGCTGAATTTCTGAACGTTGGGAACGGTTAAATCGACACCGGCTTCATAGGCGCTAATTACTTTATGCTCTGCGCCGTGATATTGGAACAATCGTTTGATCATCGGGGTTAAAGAGATGGCGTAAATGTACCCGACAAGCAGAATGATTTTAATCAGGCCTTCAACCAGATTATGACCAATTTGACTACTGAATGCATTTTTGAACAAAAACTCTTCTATGATGGCAGGAACCAGGGTAAATACGAATTTACCGAATAAAAAAGAAATCACACCGATCACGGCTACACCGAGAAGCATAGAAATATTGGAAAAGAAACCTGGTTTTTCTTCCTTTTTGACTGCAGCTTTATCGCCGTTCTCATCCTCTTCCTGCGCAAAAACCTCTGCCGAGAAATTCAAATGCTGCGCGCCTTTGGCACTGGCTTCAATTATGCCTACAATCCCCCGTACAAATGGGATCTTTTTTAATACCTGGACCCAACCGATTTCAGTCTTGGGAACCTCGAGATACTCAATGGAGCCATCCTTTTTACGAACTGCTGTAACGTGCACATTTCTGCCGGCCATCATAACTCCTTCAATAACCGCTTGTCCGCCGTAGATGCTGCTTTTTTCTGACACCTAATCCACCTTCTTCATCTATTCTGTTCTATCTTTGTGTACCTATTCATTGTAACGGATTCAAGGTTTGAAAGCTACCGATTACAGAAGAATCGCGCTGTGCATACTAGGGCGCAAGAGAACTATACCAAAGTTATTAAAGTTATGGTAAAATTGGCTACGGTAAGGAGGGGTTCTCATTGAAAAAAGTGTTGGTCATCAACGGCCCAAATTTAAATATGCTTGGTGTTCGCGAGCCAGGAGTTTATGGCAGCGTGTCGCTGCAGGATATCCAGCAAAAGCTTCTTGGACTGGCAGATGAGCTTTCACTTGAGCTTGAATTTTACCAATCCAACCATGAGGGCGGCATTATCGACACCCTGCATTTGGCATTTGAGCAGGTAGACGGGATTTTGATCAATCCAGGGGCTTTTACCCATTATAGCTATGCTATACGCGATGCGATCTCTGCGGTTGCATTGCCTACTGTAGAAGTACATATGTCCAATATCCACAAACGGGAAGCTTTCCGTCATCTCTCGGTGATAGCCCCTGTTGCGGTTGGACAAGTAAGCGGTTTTGGAGCTTACAGCTACGAAGTTGGACTAAGGGCATTGCATCAACATCTACAGCAAAATTAGGAGGGACTATATGCAAGAAAAGCGAATAGAACGACTTCGTCAAGTGATGCAGCAGCAAGATTTGCCGGCTATGCTCATTACCAATGCGTATAATCGACAATATATGACCGGTTTTGTAGGTTCAGCCGGATATGTGGTGATTACTCAAGATCGAGCTCTATTTCTGGTTGATTTCCGTTATGTCACCCAAGCTTCCGAGCAAGCGGCCGGGTATGAAATTATTGAGCACGAGCCCAAAGTAGCTGCAACTATTCTTGAGTTGTTGAATCAGATGGGGATCAAACGGCTTGGTTTCGAGCAAAGCGATGTATCTTATGGAGCGTTTCTCAGTTATCAAAAGAATCTGAGCGGCATTGATCTTGTGCCAACCGAGCAAGTAGTTGAGAAGCTGCGCATGATTAAAGACGCAGGCGAGCTGCAAATCATGCAGGAAGCGGCCGATCTCGCCGACGCTGCATTCACACATATCTTAACCAAGCTGAAGCCGGGCGTTTCCGAAAACGCAATTGCATTGGGAATTGAGATGTTTATTAGAAGCAATGGAGGGACTTCAACCTCGTTTGATTCGATTGTTGCTTCCGGCGAACGTTCGGCGCTTCCTCACGGGCGGGCAAGTGAACGGATTCTGCAGGCCAATGAATTTGTAAAAATGGACTTTGGAGCGTATTATAAAGGTTATTGCTCTGATATTACCCGGACTGTGGTGCTCGGCAAGCCTTCGGTCAAGCATAAAGAAATTTATGACATTGTACTCGAGGCGCAGCTGAACTGCTTGAACAATCTGAAGCCCGGCATGACCGGCTCGGAAGGCGATGCGCTCGCCAGAAATGTGATTTCCCAATATGGGTACGGGGAACATTTTGGTCACGGCACCGGGCACAGCCTGGGCCTGGAAATTCATGAATCCCCCCGACTTTCCAAACTGGATACATCGATTTTAAAGACCGGCATGGTCGTTACCGTTGAACCTGGCATTTATCTCCCTGGATTTGGCGGGGTGCGAATTGAAGACGATGTGGTATTTACGGACACCGGGATTAAAATATTAACTCATTCTACCAAAGATTTTCTTACTATTGATTAGCGGAGGGAAAACCAGTGATTTCAGTTAACGATTTTAAAACAGGCCTCACCATTCAGGTGGAAAGCGACTTATTCACAGTAATCGAGTTCCAGCACGTCAAACCAGGTAAAGGTGCAGCCTTCGTGCGGTCCAAGCTCAAAAACATCCGTAACGGCAACACCGTTGAACGCACATTTCGTGCAGGTGAAAACGTAGCGCGTGCACACATTGAGAACCGTGAGATGCAGTACCTTTATGCAAGCGGAAGCGAACATACCTTCATGGATACCGAAACTTACGATCAATTCAGCCTCCCGGTGGAGCAGCTCAAATGGGAGCTTAATTTTCTGAAAGAAAACATGATGATCAATATCATGAGCTACCAAGGCGAAATCCTCGGAATCAGCCTGCCCAACAGCGTTGAGCTGAAGGTCGTGGAAGCCGAGCCAAGCGTCAAAGGCAACACCGCACAAGGTGCACTGAAATCGGCCAAGCTGGAAACCGGCTTTAGCGTCCAAGTGCCGCTATTCATCAATGAAGGCGACACGCTTCTGATCGACACACGTGAGGGTAAATATATCTCGCGCGCTTAGTTCCAATAAGGAAATCCTCTCTTGCGCCTTCCTGGCTGAGGGAGGATTTTTTTGTAGATTTTTCACCATGTGTATTCTTACCACATTTCATGTGCATTGTGCTATAATATCTAATTGTTATGCAAAAGTGAGCATTGGGAGTGAACAGCTTGTCTCTTATAGTGATGAAATTTGGCGGAAGCTCCGTCGGTGATGCGGAACGTATGAAGCGTGTAGCACAAAGGATTGTGCGGAGAAAGCAAGCTGGACACCAATGTGTAGTCGTGGTTTCAGCCATGGGCGATACGACGGATGAACTGATCGATTTATCCAAACAAATATGCGATGGGCCCCCGCCGGCACGTGAAATGGATATGCTGCTGACGACAGGTGAACAAGTCTCTGTTTCCCTATTATCGATGGCGATAAACAGCCTTGGTGAAAAGGCGATTTCCTATACAGGCTGGCAAAGCGGGATTTATACAGAAGCTGTGCATGCTAGAGCTCGAATCACGGATATCCAGCCGCTGCGTGTGCTTAGCTCAATAGAGCAAGGCCAGATCGTGATTGTTGCCGGTTTTCAGGGCATGTCCGAAACTGGAGAAATAACAACCCTTGGCCGCGGAGGATCTGACACAACTGCAGTGGCTCTGGCTGCTGCGATTAACGCGGATCTATGCGAAATCTATACCGATGTTGATGGCATCTACACCACTGACCCTCGAATTGTAAAAGTAGCGAAAAAGCTGCAAGAAATCTCTTACGATGAAATGCTCGAGCTTGCCCATTTGGGTGCGGCCGTTCTCCATCCTCGAGCTGTGGAATATGCAAAAAACTATAACGTTTCCCTCGTGGTGCGTTCAAGCTTTACGGATAACGAAGGGACCAATGTAAAGGAGGAAGCCGTAATGGAGCAAGGGATTGTCGTTCGCGGCATCGCATATGATAAAAACGTGGCAAGGATCAGCATCCTTGGAGTGCCCGAAAAACCGGGCCAATTGGCAAAATTATTCTCGGAACTGGCAAAAAATCATTTAGATGTGGATATCATCGTTCAAAGCGGTGTAACGGGCGGTTCTGCTGATTTTTCCTTCACAACGTCGTTGACGGATCGCGAAAGGGCACTTGAGATCATCGAACAAACACGCGGGGTTATCGGATATCGCGAGGTTACCTTTGAAGAGAACCTGGTGAAGGTTTCCATTGTCGGTGCGGGAATGGTCAGCACGCCTGGAGTTGCAGCAACCATGTTCCAGGTTATTTCAGATCTGGGCGTCAGTATCAGCCTTGTAAGCACTTCCGAAATCAAGGTTTCCTGCGTCATTGACCAGACTCATCTGGCGGATGTGATTCGTGCGCTGCATTCAGCTTATGGGTTGGATTCAACCGAGCAAGCTTTTGTCGGCGGTCCTTCTGAACGAAGATAACTGAACTCATTCTCCTCCCATTTTTCCTGCTACAAAATAAGCGAGCTTCAATAAAAAAGCGGTGATTCCGGCAGCCATCAAGGGGCCAACCGGAATGCCGCGCATAAATAAAATGCCAAATATCGATCCAATCACCAGACCCACAATTAACTGTGGGTCTAATTTTAATAGCTCCAGTCCTTTACCATTCATATACGTGGCTATCGCTCCGCCAATCAGAGCAATGATCCCCGGCCAGGTGGTGAAAACCGAAAACACCTGCTTATACGAGATACGTTCGCTGGCAAAGGGCACAAGTACTCCGATTGTCAGAAAAAGCAAGCCGAGCTCTAATCCCCTGCGTTCCAAAGAAGGCAAATATCGATCCAGGGCAAGCAGTTTTACAACAAGCAAAATACAAGCCGCAGTTGTAATGATCGGAGAGCGGCCAATCAGCCCAATGATGATAAGAATCACCAGCAATATGTCGCCGTTCATAGCATAGCCCCTTGTCCGTAGTCTCTTTCTTACTTTATGAAAGGACAAGGTTTTTAGAACGCTGGATTGGGCTGTCTCCTATGGATGACCATCATGGTGCCTTCCATAATGGGAACGATTTCCGTCATATTCATTTGTGCACAGAAGCGAATATCAGCTCCAAACCCGAGGTCATTCAGACGATGGCCATTCCAGCATTGAAATAAAGCATCCTCGATATTGTCTTTGACTTGTATAAAGCTGTTTCGCATAGCGATCCCGAAATCATTAAGACTTACATTCGTTTCCCCGCACGAAGCCATCAACTCATCTGCGATTTGTCCGGCACAAAGTCCGTCCTCCAAAGAGAAATCCTCCTGGGTTCCCGAGCAAATTATCACAACATCCCGCCCAAATCCGGCTGCGAGCTGTGCGCAAGCTTTGCCATTTAGCAGGGACCCCGCAAGAACATGCTCACCGTTGCAAGCCTTTTGAATACCTCTGGTCCCATTGGTTGTCGTCATAATAACACGTTTTCCCTCGAGATTTGCTTGCAAAAATTCCAACGGGGAGTTGCCGTAATCGAAACCCGGGATTTTCCGGCAGAAGCGTTCGCCGATCAACAGATCGCCGTCTTGATGCCATTCATTGGCCTCCTGCAAGGTTTCTACCGGGATAATCCCGCTGCAGCCTCGTGACAAGACTGTGATCATGGTGCTCGTTGCACGAAGGACGTCGATGACAATAACCGTCTTTTGCTTCATGTCCTCCGCTCTAGCTTCTCCAATCCTACCCATTACCTCTACTTGCATATCGCTTCCCTCCTGCTAGCTCCTTGCGTTGGCAAAAGAAAGCGTGTCTGAACGTAGGCCTCTACGCAATGCTTCGAGTGAAATAATTTCTTGCGGGAAAATATTGCCCAAGTGGATATCAGGTCCCAGGACTTGCAGCAAATGAACCTGTTGGCTTTTCAAAGGCGCTTCCCATAATAGAATGTCCTGAGCCGGAATGGCGGAGAGCACCTGGTTTAATTCTTCATCCTTACAGGTTCCATGCTCATCAAAAATACCCACGCCCATCCCGGATTCGCGCGCTTCGATTGTAACAAGCTGAGCCCCATATTCCACATCAAGCATGACCGTTTCAATCAATTCCTCGATCTCGATGGAAGAACCCCAGCCCTTTTTGCCGTATTCCGTGATCACATCCAGGCCTTCATCCAGACCTCTTTCAATCAATTCATTGCGAAGCTCTCGCTTCATTTCAATGGACCCATCCGAAATTTCCAATCCGGTAAATCCAAGATTCAAGATCATCTCAAAAAAAGAGGAAACCTCGCCTTGAACAATGGCTACCTCCAAAAACGTGCCGCCGGGATAAATGCAGACTCCATATGCATGGGCCATTTCAATCTTTTTGCGCAAAATTTGCAGAGGATAAAGCGGTGATGTGCCAAATCCGATTTTGATCATGTCCAGATGCTCGCTTGAGGTTTCCAGCAAATCTTCAAAGGCATGGAGACCGAGTCCTTTGTCAATCACCATCGTTTTGCCAAGGGTTCTTGGTTTATTCTGTCTGCGCCCGGAAGGGTCAGCCAGCAGCGGATTCCAATTTAGTTTAGAGGCTACTTCCATAAGTTAAATCTCCTCACTGTCCCTTAATGTGTGTTTTTCTGTGTTCATCATATGCGATGTAGGCAAATGGGGTGACCTCTATGCCTAAAATAAGACTAGCCTGCATAAGGTAGGGTGAAACCTTTTAATTTGCTATGGAGAGGATCAAGTAAGATGCTGAACAAAATTGTGATGAGTATGGCTTCACTCAGATTGATGTCAGGGAGTCTGGAAATTATCGCGGCGCTGCTTATGATTCGTTTCAATCAGATTGAAAAAGCTCTGCTGGTAAACTCCGGACTGGCTCTATTAGGTCCTCTAGTACTGCTGTCCACTACGACTATCGGTCTAGCAGGAATTGCCGAGAAACTATCATATGGGAAAATGCTTTGGGTGCTCGTTGGGGTCAGCTGTATTTTTATAGGCATATTAAAAAAGTAATCGGTCATATTTGCTGCCGCCCGGCATACATATGTAGAGAAGCTTGGACTTCTTGGAGGCTAGATCATGCTGGACTCAATTGGGACTATACTTCCTCAGTCTCTCAAATTTCTTCTCTCTCAGCTTTCAAAAGAAGTACAAGCCGAATTGGAAGAGATTCGCGTCCGAGAAGAAAGGCCTTTGGAGGTTTGCTTTGCCGGTCGTTATGCTTTTATCAGTGAGCAGGGATTATTGGTTCAAGATGAGCAAAAGGCATACAAGCCCGGACGTTCAGACTGCTTGGGATTACTCGAAATGCTGACGAATCATTCGCTTTACACGTTTGAAGAACAGCTGAAACGAGGCTTCATCACGATTGCCGGAGGACATCGGGTTGGACTTGCGGGCAGAACGATCCTGGAAAACGGAAAGGTCAAGCAAATACGGGATGTGAGCTCATTCAATATCCGAATTGCCCGAGCCGTTACCGGTG
Organism: Paenibacillus sp. GP183; assembly: GCF_900104695.1. Lineage (NCBI taxonomy): Bacteria > Bacillati > Bacillota > Bacilli > Caryophanales > Paenibacillaceae > Paenibacillus > Paenibacillus sp. GP183. The sequence continues at coordinate 1,540,104 of NZ_FNSW01000001.1, read as the reverse complement.
TCGGTAAGCCTATCCTTCCCTTCTTGTTTGATCCCAAAGCTCTCAGCATTCATCACAGCTTGGTCCTGTCTCCCCCTCAGCAGGGTAAAACAACATTGATCCGTGATTTAGCCCGCATGATCAGCAATGGGGAATGGGGCCATGGGCAGGCCGGCATCAGAGGCAAAGGTGTCAAGGTGGGAGTCATCGATGAACGATCCGAGCTGGCAGCTTGTGTGAAGGGGATTCCCCGATTTGATCTGGGACCGCGCACCGATGTTATGGATGGCTGTCCGAAAGCGGAAGGAATGATGATGATGATTCGATCTCTATCGCCGGAGGTGCTGGTAGTGGATGAAATCGGCCGTCCCGAAGATGCGGATGCCATTCATGAAGCCATGCATGCGGGGATCCGGGTGCTGGCAACCGCGCATGCCGGAAGTCTTGACGATGCGAGGCGCCGGCCGGTACTTAAAGAGCTGATAGCGGAAGGCATGTTTGCGAGATTTGTGGTTCTGGGCAGACGCAGCGCTCGCGAAGCTCCGTTCCAGATTTTTGACGCAGCCGGGCAGTCGGTGCATGCCGCATTCGCAGCTCGCATGGAAAGCAGTTGACTCGATATGCTTAAATTTATCGGAGCCGTTTGTATCATCATCGCAGCATCTCTCTTCGGCTTTCTCCAAGCCCTTCATTATGCCAGACGCCCCAAGCAGATCCGCGGCCTGATCGGCGCGCTCCAACGTATGGAGACGGAGATGACGTATGCACTTACACCCTTGCCGGAGCTGCTGGCCTCACTTGCCAAACAAACTGTTGAACCCTTGGCTGGTCTCTATCGCAAAACATCAGAACAGCTGACAGGCTCATCAGGCATGTCAACACGCGAGATTTGGCAGCAGGAGGTTCAGGAGACGTGGAAAAGAACATCGATGAAGCTTCCGGAGCAAGAGGTGATGCTGCAGCTTGGACATGTGCTCGGAATGAGCGATCGAAGCGATCAGGTCAAGCATTTGCGGTTGGCCGTAAGCCAACTGCAAGCCGAAGAGGTGGATGCTCGCGAGGAACAGCGAAAGTACGAAAAAATGTGGAAAAGCCTCGGGGTGCTTATCGGGGGATTGATTGTGATCTTGATGTATTAGTTGTCAACTAAGCGAGGTGCCCGGAATGAACGTAGATGTAAACGCCATTTTCCAGATCGCCGGCATCGGCATCATTATCGCAATGATCCACACGGTGCTCAAGCAAATGGGTAAAGAGGATATGGCGCACTGGGTATCACTGATTGGCTTTGTGGTCGTGCTTTTTATGGTGGTCAGCATGCTCGATCAATTGTTTAAAGAAATCAAAACCATTTTTCTATTCCAATAAGGGCTGAACAGCTCTTAAGCAGGTGGGTTTATGGAAATCATCCAAATTGTCGGACTAGGCCTGATCGTCACCATTCTTTCTTTGATCATCAAGGAGCAGAAGCCGGAAATCGCCTTTCTCCTGGCCACCTTTACTGGCATAGTGATCTTTCTTTTTTTAATCGGCAGAATCTCTTCCGTGATTCGAGTCCTGGAGGATTTGGCGACCAAAACCGGCATCAATATGGTATTTCTCAAAACGATTCTCAAAATCATCGGTGTCGCGTATATCGCTGAATTTGGCGCCCAAATCGTTCGTGATGCCGGACAGGAATCCGTCGCTTCCAAAATTGAGCTGACCGGCAAAATTCTGATCATGGTGATGGCCATTCCCATTATAAGTGTCATTATTGAGACGGTTGTCAAGCTGCTTCCGGCTTAAGGAGCTGAATCTGTTGATCAAGCCCTATTCGCACCTGTTTTCGTGGAAACCTTTGCCGACCTTGCTGCTAATTTTTGGACTTTGGTTAGGTTTAAGCGGCACCCTGCAAGCGGAAACTCCGGCAGAAGCAATCATTAAAGCGCAAGCCGAGCATTTAAAGACCGATCAGGTTTCCCAGTATTGGGATAAATTGATGAACGAGTATGGCGGTTATTTTCCGGAAAACAAGACGCCCAGCTTTATGGAGCTGCTGCTCGGTACGAAAGGCTTCAGCATTTCCAGTATGTTTAAAGGCATTCTCAATTATTTTTTCCATGAGCTGCTGGTGAATGGCAAGCTGCTGGCCTCCATCGTGCTTCTGACGGTGTTCAGTATGATTCTCGAAACCTTACAAAGCTCATTTGAAAAGAATACGGTGAGCAAGTTGGGCTATTCCATCGCCTATCTGGTTATGATCATTCTTGCCATCAACAGCTTCAGTGTTGCAATCGGATATGCAAAAGGCGCAATTACCTCCATGATCGATTTTATGCTGGCTGTGGTTCCGCTGCTCTTGACCTTGCTTGCATCCATGGGGAATCTGACTTCGGTTGCCATCCTTCATCCGCTTATCGTGTTCATGGTTAACTCCGTGGGGACAGCTATTTATATATTCGTATTCCCGCTTTTATTTTTCTCGACGGTTCTGCACATTGTCAGCTCCATTAGCGACAAATACAAAGTGACTCAGCTGGCTAACTTGCTGCGCACAATCAGTATAGGCCTGCTTGGTGTTTTCGTAACGGTATTTCTCGCCGTGATTTCCATTCAGGGAGGAGCAGGCGCCATCACCGACGGAGTAACGCTCCGCACCGCCAAGTACATCACAGGCAATTTTGTTCCCGTGGTAGGCCGTCTTTTTTCCGATGCTTCGGAAACGGTCATTGGTGCATCGCTGCTTGTTAAAAACGCGATAGGCTTAACCGGTGTCGCCATCATTATGCTGCTGTGCGCCTTTCCAGCCATCAAAATTTTGACGTTGGCTTTCATCTATAATCTATCGGCTGCCATCATCCAGCCTTTGGGAGACAATCCGATCATCGCTTGCTTGCAAACGATTGGCAAGAACATGATTTATGTGTTTGCAGCTTTGGCTGCGGTTGGACTAATGTTCTTTCTGGCTATCACGATCATGATCACAGTGAGCAATGTTTCGGTGATGGTACGCTAGCTGCCGGTTGGAGTTACTCTCATCATGACGCGAGGAGGCAGCGACTATGGATTGGCTTGGCGGATGGTTGAAAACGATCATTATGGCCATTTTGTTAGCGAGCTTTGTTGATCTCTTGCTTCCAAATAATAAGATGCAAAGGTACGTCAAGACGGTGATGAGCTTGTTCATTTTGCTCACGTTGCTTACTCCTATTTTACAATTGTTCCAGCATAAAGGGAGTATCGATGATATGCTGACGGCTGCCATGCAAAAGCAAAGCATTATGGACCGCAAGGAATCAAGCGGGCAGCATGGAGGTTTAGCTTCATTGGAAGCTATCACACAGGAGGCAAATAAGCTGAAGGCCATAAATGTGCAGCAATCACAGGAGCTTCTCCAAAAGCAAATTGCGGATGCGATCACAGCGGACCTGCAGAAGCAAACGGAGCTGCAAGTGGATCAGGTTCAAGTATTGACCAAGATCGACAATAACGGGAAGCCGTCCATAACGGATATACAGGTTTCCCTTCATGAAATAAAGGCGAAAGCCAGTGAAGTTAAGAGACAGGCTGATCGTACCCTTGCAGCAATAGCACCTGTTCAAACCATGCAGCCCGTTCGGATTAACATTTTTGCTGATAAAGCTGCTTCAACCTCTCCGGGAATGAGTCCATCATCGGATACAGCTTCATCCTGGGATCATGAAAAGAGCAAGCTGATTGACAGCCTATCCCGTGATTGGCTGGTGCCAAAAGCTCGGATAGCGGTTCACATTGGGTAACTTCTTAAGATCAAACCAAGCAGAATGGATTGAAAGGGGAGGTGAGCAAAATGGGGAAATGGTTCCAATGGCTGGAGCAAAGACTCGGCGGGGGACCAGGGGGAACCAAGCGTACGAACAGCGTGATGTGGTTGATTCTGATTGGACTGTTCGGGGCTGCGCTAATGATTATGAATTCATTTTTAACAGTGAAACACGTGGATCCCCTAAACGCTGCTCGCGCATCTCCGAATCCGGCCAGCAAAGAAACCTTTCTTGGAGGTTCGGCAAGTGAAAAGTCTCCTTTTCATGACTATGAGGCAGCTTTTCAATCCCAACTGAAGGAAATTTTACAAAAAATAGTGGGTGTAGGGGATGTTGAGGTGTGGGTCAATATTGAGTCTACGGAGGAGAAGACTGTGGACAAAAATTACAAAGACAGCTCGCAAGTGACTACCGAGAGAGATGATAAAGGGGCCACCCGCAATATTTCCGAGGTGTCCCGAAGCGGCGAGGTGGTGCTCTATCAGGTTTCAGGCAATCAACAGCCCCTCGTGCTAAAAGTAATCAAACCGAAAATCAGGGGAGTCATAGTTGTAGCCAAGGGCGCAGAAAATGTAACTGTGAAGAAAATGATCTCGGAAGCTGTTGAACGCGGACTGGATATTCCCTCGCACCGTATTTCCATTTTGCCAAGAAAGACTGGATAACAGACGAAACCTTAAGGATTATGCTTACGATGCCAGTTTTGCTAAAACAAAACTCTAAGGAGGAAGATTGATATGAACGCAAAAAGACAAACGATTTGGCTAGTTTCCATGCTCAGCTTGATGGTGGTATTATCCGCATATTATTTATTTACCGAAGATGTGAACAAGCTGAATGTTGCAACTGTAGACACAACCGGGAAACCGCAGGATGTCAAAATTGACATGAGTCAAATCGACAATCCGGCTGCCGGCACTTCCGCAACGAATTCAGATGCTGCTAAATCTACAACAAGCCCAAATACCGCTAAATCTACAACAAGCCCAAATACCGCAAAATCTACAACAAGCCCTGATGCTTCAAAATCTGCAGCAGGCACGGATGCAAGTAAAACGTCTTCTGCAGCGAAAGGCGCAGATCAAGCGACTGCCAATGCCAATACGGATGCCAAAGTGCTGCAAAAAGTAGCAGAAACTCAAGCGCAAGCGGCCTCAGCGAGCGATTACTTTACCACACAGCAGATGAAAAATCACGAAGAGCTGCAGAAGAAAACCGAGCAGCTGATGACGACCATTACCGATCCTAAACAAAAGGCCGATGCTGTGGTCAAAGCTCAGAACGATTTGCAGCTCATTTCAGGTCAACAGGAAAAAATCGATAATTTGGAGGAGATGCTGCTGAAGGACTATCCGCAGGCGGTGATTTCCCAAGAGGGCAAAGGCTGGAAGGTCACTGTACAAAGCCAAAAGCTGGAGAAGAGCCAAGGCGTCTCTATTGTTGATATGGTCATTAAGGAACTGGGGGCAGCACCTGAGAATATCAAAATTCAATATATTCAGCCTTGACCCGCCGGTATAGCAAAAAACTTCATTTAAGGAGGAAAGAGTCCGGTCAAACTGGACTCTTTCCATTTCCAGCGATTATGGTTATAATACTAACGTTGCACATGTGCTATCCGCCACCAGGTTCACCAACTTTTGAGGAGTGACTTGAATGTTTAAAATGAGTGAAATCAAAGAGTTGATCAAGCTGGTCGATCAGTCTTCTTTACAAGAGCTTGAGATCGAAAATGAAGGTTCCCGCCTGCTGATTCGCAAGCCTAATAAAACGGAGTCCCTGTTTGTGAATACAGCGCCGCAGCATGCTTACTCACAGGCATATCCAACAGCTGTTAATCAGCCGCAAGCCCCAATGAACAGCAGCAATGCTGCAAAGGAAATGAACAGTACCCTACATACCATTGTCTCGCCGATGGTCGGCACTTTTTATCAATCTTCTTCTCCAGGTTCTGCCCCTTTTGTCAGCGTTGGCGCCAAAGTTGGCGTTAAAACAGCTGTATGCATTATTGAAGCTATGAAGCTGATGAATGAAATCGAAGCCGAAGTAAACGGCGAAATCGTTGAAATATTGGTTGAAAACGGCCAGCTTGTCGAATATGGACAGCCTTTATTCTTGGTAAAGCCAGAGTAAGAATGCATTCGCATCAACCTTGATAAACGCGTTCGTCATTTGGACGGCGTAGCCGTTTTTCCTTGGGAGGAAAATCATGAAATTCCAGAAGGTTCTTATCGCCAACCGCGGAGAAATCGCGGTTCGCATTATCCGCGCCTGCAAAGAGCTCGGTATATATACGGTTGCCGTTTATTCGGAAGCGGATCGCAATGCGCTGCATGTACGATTGGCAGATGAAGCTTATTGCATTGGTCCGACGGCTTCCAAAGACAGTTATTTGAATTTTACCAATCTAATGAGCGTAGCCACATTAACGGAATCCGATGCGATTCATCCCGGTTATGGATTTTTGGCTGAAAATGCAGATTTCGCAGAGATTTGTGAAAGCTGCAACATTACATTTATCGGGCCGTCCCCGGATGCCATCAGCCGTATGGGTGATAAATCCGTGGCCAAGCAAACGATGAAAAATGCCAACGTTCCGATTATTCCAGGCTCTGACGGTCTGGTCGAGACGGTTGAAGATGCAATCATCATCGGCAGGGATATCGGCTATCCGGTTATTATCAAAGCAACTGCCGGCGGCGGGGGCAAGGGCATCCGTATCGCAGACAATGAGGAAATGCTGGTTCAGCAAATTACTAACGCACAGCAGGAAGCGCAAAATGCATTTGGCAATTCAGGTGTTTATCTGGAGAAATATTTGACAGGCATGAAGCATGTGGAAATTCAAATTATTGCCGATAAGCATGGCAATGTGGTTCATTTGGGAGAACGCGATTGCTCGGTTCAGCGCCGCAGACAAAAGCTAATAGAAGAAGCTCCTTGTCCGATTTTAAGCCCGGACACACGCAAGGCCATGGGAGAAGCTGCCGTACGCGCGGCTCAAGCCGTGAATTATTCCGGCGCAGGCACATTGGAGTTCTTACTTGGCCAGGACGGCCAATTTTATTTTATGGAAATGAATACAAGAATCCAGGTTGAGCACCCGGTAACGGAGATGATCACCGGAGTTGATCTCATTAAAGAGATGATACGTGTCGCCGAGGGAGATCCGCTTTCATTTACCCAGGAAGATATTCAAATTAACGGTTGGGCCATTGAATGCCGCGTAAATGCGGAGGATCCGGATAAGAATTTCATGCCATCCGCCGGGCAGATTACTTTTTACTTGCCTCCGGGAGGCTTTGGTGTAAGAATTGACAGCGCCGCCTATCAGGGTTATACGATTCCGCCGCACTATGATTCTATGATTGCCAAGCTGATCGTTTGGGGCCATACCAGAGAAGAAGCCATAAATAGAATGAAAAGAGCATTAAGCGAGTTTGCCGTAGAAGGCGTTTATACGACCATTCCGTTCCATTTGAAGCTGCTTGAGCACAAGAAATTTATTTCCGGTGACCATGATATCAAGTTTCTGGAGGAGCATGATATTAACGATCCCGAATCATAGACAAGTATTTGTCAACTATTGGGCGTGATGGTATAGTTGAAGTAAAAGTTGAAGCTTACGAAGTCAGTTTTGCCAAGGCAAAACTCAAAAGAAGATGCTTACGAAGTTAGCTTTGCTAAAGCAAAGCTCAAAAGATGATGCTTACGATGTTAGTTTTGCCAAGGCAAAACTCTTAGGAGGAAACCAATGAACACAATCGCTCCCGATTATGTCAAAACGGACATGGGAAGCATCCAGATTGCACCCGAAGTGATCGAAGTCATTGCCGGACTTGCAACTTTAGAAGTACAGGGTGTAGCCGGAATGAGCGGTGGATTTGCCGGAGGTATTGCCGAGCTGTTGGGACGCAAGAATCTCTCCAAAGGTGTTAAAGTGGAAGTCGGCCAAAGGGAAGCAGCTATTGATGTTTCCATTATTATTCAATATGGGAACCGCATCCCGGAAGTGGCGAACAGCATTCAGCAAAATGTGAAAAATGCGATTGAATCGATGACGGGGCTGAATGTGGTGGAAGTGAATGTACACGTCCACGATGTTCATTTCAACAACGAGAAACCAGTGGAAGATGAAACAATAGTGCTGAGGGTCAAATAAATAGCTTTCAAACAAATTGAAACCCCCTACAGGTTAGCAGGGGGTTTCAGCCAATATAGAAAGGGGACAAGCTTTCGTGGTTAGAATAGTCGATAAGCTGCTGCTTTTCCTGTACAGCCTTGTTGTTTTCATAGTGTCGTGGATCGTGTTGTCTGCTGCCTGGAATTGGATTCCGATGTCAATTGCAAAGCAAGCGGTCGACAACATTTACACAGACAAAGGCCCCGCTTATACAACTATAGCGCTGACCTTGATTATTTTGCTGATCAGCTTGCGTTTTTTGTACATATCCATTCGCCGGGGGCGTACTCAAGCCCCTTCTATTGATCAACGAAGCGAATTTGGCGATATTCGAATTTCCATAGAAACGGTTGAGAATCTTGCATTAAAGGCTGCCGGGCGCACACGCGGAGTTAAAGATCTTCGAGCCAGAGTAAAGATCAACTCAACAGGCTTGGAAATCACCCTACGTACGATTGTGGATGGAGACCACTCGATACCTGAGTTGACCGAAGAGATGCAAAACGGCGTAAAACGTTATATTGAGGACATTACAGGCATTCCGGTTGCTTCGGTAACGGTATTTGTAGCCAACATCGTACAGTCTTCTCCAACCTTTAAAAGCCGTGTCGAATAGAGGTGAGCGAGTCTATGTGGAATGAAGTGTGGAAGCAGCATAAAGGGAAGGTCATCGGAGCGGGAGCAGGCTTGTTTTTGGGATTTATCTATTTGTTTTTCGGCTTTTGGGACATGTTGATTTTTGCTTTTATTGTCACAGTGGGATGCTATATCGGCGGCATGCTGGACCGTAAAGAACGATTCCCCAGCCTTGAGGACATTTGGCGTTATCTGACGCAAAAATGGTGATGGATCCGCTGAAATCCCTGGTTCTTCCATGGATTTTTTTGTTTGATAAGAAAAGATAAGTTGTTTGGAATAAATACCTAATGACATATACTATAAGAAAACGAAAGTTGGAATTCATGAAATGAAACGAAGGGTAGCAAGGGAAATTGCCTTACAAAGCCTCTACCAAATTGAAATGAACCATGTGTCACCCATGGATGCGGTCACAAGCGTCATTGAGGAGGCGGAGAACGATAACGAGTCGGAGCTGGAAGTAGCCGATGAAAAATTGTCGCCGGACTACATTGTCGAGCTGGTCGAAGGTACCTTTACTCATAAAAAAGAGATTGATATCCTGCTCGAGGAATATTTGAAGGGCTGGCAAATGGACAGGCTTTCCAGGATAGATCGTGAAGTGCTGCGACTTGCCGTTTATGAGATGGTATACAGGGACGACGTGCCGCCGAAGGTTGTTGTGAATGAAGCGATCGAGCTGTCAAAGCATTTTGGAACGGAAGAATCGGGCAAGTTCGTTAATGGCGTATTGGGTAAAATGATCAAGGAGCTTGACGGTTTAAAAGGCAAAAAATAAGGCGTAACTGGAAGAGGAGGAGTCTGAATGACCGCTCAGATCATCAATGGAAAAGAAATTGTAAGCTCTCTTCGCGAGGAGATTAAAGCAGAGGCCTATCAATTGACAGCGCAAGGCAGGCAACCCGGTCTCGCAGTTGTCATTGTTGGTGAAGATCCTGCTTCCCAGATCTATGTCAACAGCAAGGCCAAAGCATGTGAGCAAACGGGTATATATTCCGTGGTACACCGCCTTCCTGAGAAAACAACCCAGAAGGAGCTTATCGCCAAGATCCACCAATTAAATCAGGATAACCGCATTCATGGAATCCTTGTGCAGTCCCCGCTGCCCAAGCACATCAACGAAGATGAAGTTGTGGATGAGCTGGATCCAGCCAAGGATGTGGATTGCTTTCACCCAGTGAATGTGGGTAATTTGATGATCGGCAAACCGAGTATGCTGCCTTGTACTCCAGGAGGCATTATTGAAATTCTCAAGAAAATCAATGTATCCATTTCCGGCAAGCATGCAGTTGTCGTAGGGAGAAGCAACATTGTAGGCAAGCCGATGGCTATGCTGCTGCTGCGAGAGCACGCTACCGTGACGATTTGCCATTCCCGTACGCCTAACATGGAGGAAATCACGCGTCAAGCAGATATTCTTGTTGTGGCGGTTGGAAAAGCGAATCTAATTACAGCTGCGCATGTGAAACCGGGAGCCGTAGTCATAGATGTTGGCATGAATCGTCCGCCCGAAGGAAAGCTCACGGGTGACGTGGATTTTGAATCCGTCAAGGAAGTAGCCGGAGCCATCACTCCGGTTCCTGGTACTGTGGGTCCCATGACCATCACCACCCTGCTGCGAAATACCGTAGAGTCAGCGAAGCGCCATATGAAAACGAATGTGAGCGTGTAATTCGCCCATGTCCAAAAAAGAAACGAATATCCTGTCGATCAAGGATTTGAATCGCTATATCAAAATGAAGCTTGAAGGGGACAACCAGCTGCAGGACGTTTGGGTGCGTGGAGAAATTTCCAATTTCACCCATCATTCAAGCGGACATATGTATTTCACCTTGAAGGACTCGGAAAGCCGAGTCAAAAGCATCATGTTCGCTTCCCAAAACCAAAGGCTGGGCTTTATTCCGCGTGAAGGCACGAGGGTGATCGCTCGCGGCAATATTTCCGTATATGAGAGAGATGGAGCTTACCAGTTCTATGTAACTGCGATGCAGCCCGACGGCATAGGCAGTTTATATCTGGCCTATGAGCAGTTGAAGAAGAAGCTGGAGACGGAGGGGCTTTTTGCAGCGGAAAGAAAAAAAGCCATTCCCCGCTTTCCCCGGGCGATCGGAGTGATCACCTCGCCCACTGGAGCTGCGATCCGTGATGTGATCATCACGCTGCAGCGGCGGTACCCGTCGATCCCCATCCTGCTCTACCCCGTGCTGGTGCAGGGAGCGCAAGCCGCCCCTTCGATCGTCAAAGCGATCGAAGCCATGAACCGGCTCGCTGAAGCGGACGTGCTCATCGTCGGCCGCGGAGGCGGCTCGCTCGAGGAGCTGTGGGCGTTCAACGAGGAAGCCGTCGCGCGGAGCATCTTCGCCTCCGCGATTCCCGTCATCTCGGCCGTTGGCCACGAGACGGACTTCACGATCGCCGACTTCGTCGCCGATCTGCGGGCGCCGACGCCCACCGCTGCGGCCGAGCTGGCGGTGCCGCACCAGCTCGAGCTGAAGCAGCAGCTGGCGCGCCACCGGCAGCGGCTGGACGCCGGTCTGCAGCTCCAACTGCAGCGCAAGCAGGAACGGCTCGGGCGCCTGAGGCGCTCGCCGTACCTGGTCGACCCCCGCAGGCAGCTGCTGATGCAGCCTGCCCAAAAGCTCGACCGGCTGGCGGAGCAGCTCGGTTACAAAATGCGGCAGCGGCTGGCCCGCGCGGCCGACAGGTACGGCAAGCTGGACCGCAAGCTGTCCGCTTTCAATCCCAAAGAGCAGGTCGTGTTCGCAAAGCTGCGCCTCGATACGTCCAAGCGGCAGATGGTCACGACCATGCAGAGCCTGCTTCGCGGCAAGAAGCAGGAGTGGCTGGCCACGCTGCGCCACCTGGATGCGCTCAGCCCGCTCAAAGTCATGCAGCGCGGCTACAGCCTCGCGTATGAGGAGAAGGAGCAAACCTTAATCCGCTCGATCAATCAGGTCCAGATCGGCGATATCGTCAAAATCCGGCTGCACGATGGGAAGCTGGATTGTCATGTATGGGGGATGGAGGAGAAGAAGAATGCCGAATGAGAAGGAAACGGATGTGAACTTTGAGAAAGCGATTGAGCAGCTGGAGATCATTGTAGCCCAGCTGGAAAGCGGTGACGTCCCGCTGGAAAAAGCGATTGAGCTTTACCAGGAGGGCATGCGGCTGTCGCATTTATGCGGCCAAAAGCTCGAGCAGGTGGAGAAGAAAATCGAGATGCTGGTCGAAGGCGAAGCTGGTATTTCGCGCAAGCCCTTCCAGCCCTCGCTTGAAGATAAGGGGAATAATGTTGAGTAAAGAACTGACGATCCAGGCTTATTTAGCTGCGGAAGCGGCGCATATAGAAGTTGCGCTTGCCAAGTCGCTGCCCTTGCATTGGGACATTCCCGCCAAGCTGCGTGAAGCGTTCCAATATTCGCTGATGGCTGGCGGAAAGCGGCTGCGGCCTATTCTTGTTCTAGAGGCAGCCGAAGCTTTGGGCGGTTCCAGAGAAGCGGCTATGCCAGCAGCCTGTGCGATCGAAATGATTCATACGTATTCACTGATCCACGACGATTTGCCCGCTATGGATAATGATGATTACCGCAGAGGCAAATTGACCAATCATAAGGTTTATGGGGAAGCTATGGCGATTTTGGCCGGCGATGCTCTGTTAACTCATGCTTTTTATGCAATTGCCCAGACGTCTCGCGTTCACCATGTCCCGGCTGAACAAGTGCTTGGCATCGTGGAGGAGCTTTCTGTGTACGCTGGAGCCCGCGGTATGGTAGGCGGACAAGCTGCAGACATGCTGGGTGAGCAAGGGATTACGAGTTTGGAACAACTGGAATACATTCATATGCATAAAACAAGTGATTTAATCGTATTTTCACTTCGTGCAGGAGGTCGGATCGCTGGCGCCAATGAGGAGCAGCTGAGGGCATTAGAGATCTTTGGCAAGTGCATTGGGCTTGCTTTTCAAATACAGGATGATATCCTCGACCTAACAGGGGATGAACGGAAGCTGGGCAAGCCGGTAAAAAGCGACGTCAAGCAGCAAAAAGTCACCTTTCCGTTTTTTATAGGGCTTTCTGCTTCGAGGCTAAAGGTCAAAGAGCTGACCGAAGAAGGAAAGCAGGCGCTGCATCGCGCGAACCTGATAAAGCCGGAACGGCTTTTTCAGCTCGCCGATTACTTGACACATAGAGATCATTAGGCAGATAACGGCAGAGTTACGCGATGCCCAAATCTTATGCTATAATAAATGGACTTCGATAACGGAAAGCGAGGAAATAACCGTGCTGCTCGAACAAATCAAACAGCCAGAAGATTTAAAACGTTTATCCATGACGGAGCTGGAAAAGCTGGCCGAAGAAATTCGCCTGTTTTTAATTGAAAAGCTGTCGGTCACGGGTGGACACCTCGCCCCGAATCTTGGAGTGGTGGAGCTGACGCTCGCCTTGCACACTCTGTTTCACAGTCCTTACGACAAATTCATTTTCGATGTAGGCCACCAGGCTTATGTCCATAAAATGCTGACAGGGCGTATGGATAAATTCGATACCCTGCGCAAATACAAAGGATTATGCGGATTCGTCAAGCGCTCCGAGAGTCCTCATGACGTTTGGGAGGCCGGCCATAGCAGCACCTCTTTATCTGCGGCCATGGGAATGGCGACAGCCCGAGATCTGCTGGGCGAACATAATAAAGTGATTGCCATCATCGGCGATGGCGCCATGACAGGTGGAATGGCTCTTGAAGCCATGAACCATATCGGTCATGCCAAGACGAATATGATGGTGATCTTAAACGATAACGAGATGTCCATTGCGCCCAATGTAGGGGCTATTCATAATTATTTGAGCAAGATCCGTTCTGATCGCCATTATCTGAAGGCGAAGGAAGAAGTCGAGCATTTGCTGAAAAAAATTCCGGCCATCGGCGGGACGCTCGCCAAGACAGCGGAAAAATTAAAAGACAGCTTGAAATATCTCGTGCTTTCCGGCGTTTGGTTTGAAGAGTTCGGCTTTAACTATATCGGGCCGGTGGATGGGCATAATTTGCCGATCCTGATGGATACTCTCAGACAAGCCGAGAAAGTGGCCGGACCGGTGCTGGTCCATGTGGTTACAACCAAGGGCAAAGGCTACACGCCGGCGGAGAAGGATTCTTTAACCTGGCATGGCGCAGGACCCTACAAAATTGAATCCGGACAAATGATCAAATCCGTAGGACATCCGATGTATACCGAAGTTTTCGGAAATTCGCTGATAGAGCTTGCAGAGAAGGACCCGCGGATTGTGGCTGTCACTCCTGCGATGCCGGGCGGTTCGGGCTTGCTGAAATTTGCCAAGCATTTTCCAAACCGGATGATTGATGTGGGCATCGCCGAGCAGCATGCTGCAACGATGTGTGCAGGACTAGCTTCTGAAGGCTTAAAGCCGGTTTTCGCCGTCTATTCGACATTCTTACAGCGGGCCTATGATCAAGTGGTTCACGATATTTGCCGGCCTAATCTGAACGTAACCTTTGCTATCGATCGCGCCGGATTTGTCGGACCAGACGGTGAGACGCATCAAGGTGTGTATGATATTGCTTTCCTGCGTACGCTTCCCAATATGGTGCTGATGATGCCAAAGGATGAAAACGAGCTGCGCAATATGATGAAAACGGCAAACGACTATAATGAGGGTCCTATTGCATATAGATATCCACGGATTAATGGCACAGGCGTTGAACTGGATGAAACAGCATCATCTATCCCGATCGGTACATGGGAGACTATAACGGATGGCGATTATGCAGCAGTGCTGGCTATCGGACCGATGGTCCAGATCGCTGAAGAAACGGCTGAATCGCTTCGTAAAGAAGGCATCTCTCTGCGGGTAGTGAATGCACGGTTTATCAAGCCCCTTGATGAAGCGTACCTGCTGCAGCTGGCCAAAGAGCAAATTCCGATCATCACCATGGAAGAAAGCTCGATTGAAGGCGGGATGGGCAGCGCGGTCCTGGAATTTTATGCGCGAAATAAAATTGTCGGGCTTTCCATTAAGAATCTGGGCATACCCGATTACTTCGTTGAGCATGGCTCAGTGAATGAGCAGCGTCAAGAGGTTGGACTCACCGCGCAGAATCTTGCGGCCGAGGTGAAGGCGCTCATGCCGTTAAAACGGCAGCGGGCTTAATAGTTAGGAGAAGACGCATGTCATCGGATAAGGAACGTCTCGATATATTGCTAGTCGAGCAAGGGTATTTTGAAAGCAGAGAAAAAGCCAAGGCCGCCATTATGGCAGGCCTTGTTTTTGCGAATGAAGAGCCTGTCGATAAGGCCGGCACCCGGATCAGCCGAGCAGCCGCCATCAAAGTGAAAGGCGCCGTACATCCCTATGTCAGCAGAGGCGGATTAAAGCTGGAAAAAGCTTTAAAGCTGTTTGACATTGCTTTGCAGGGTGCAGTTATGCTGGATATCGGCTCTTCGACCGGGGGCTTTACCGACTGCGCATTGCAGCATGGTGCCTCTTATGTGTATGCCTTGGATGTCGGTTATAATCAACTTGACTGGTCACTGCGCAAGGATGACCGGGTGAATGTGATGGAGCGGACGAATTTCCGTTATACGAAACGTGAGGATTTGGAGGGACCGTCACCGGATTTTGCTACGATCGACGTCTCCTTTATCTCTCTGCGCATGATCCTGCCCCCGCTTAAGGAAATATTCGCTGATCGCGGAAATGTTGTGGCGTTGATTAAGCCCCAATTCGAGGCAGGCCGTGAAAAGGTTGGCAAGACGGGTGTTGTCCGTGACCCGCAGGTTCATAAAGAGGTGCTGACGGAGGTGCTTTCTTTTGCCGCGGCATTAGGATTTTATTTGAAGGGGCTTACCTACTCGCCGATTACCGGAGGAGAAGGGAATATTGAGTTTCTTGCTTATTGGACTTGCAATGCCTCTGATGCTGATGAGATTATGAATGATACCAGTGCTCTAATTGAAAGCACAGTAAATGAAGCAAAGCGGCTGCACCTCAAATAAACCCATTTTCTCTGTTTCTATTTTTGCTTCCAAAAAAGGATTTTCCAGCCAAACTCGCGAATACTTGTTTCGAGGTGATTGGAAATGGAGAAAGGCGATATCATGGTCATTTTGCTGATCCTGATCGTCTTTATGGGCTTTATTACACTGCGTTTCCGCCATTGGCTGGTTAATCCGCCGAAGAAACGCTTCCGTATTCCTCGAGACGAGGCTGTCGTCTTCAACGACACGGTTGAGCTCCTGGAAGGAGCGGGCTTCGATGTTTTGGCAGGCAAAACCAAAATCCCCATCACCATGACCTTAAATGACTCCGAGGATTTTCAAAGCCGGCTGTATATCGATTATTTTGCCCAAAAGAATGGTCAGCTGTATATAGTTAAGGTGGCTAGAGCACGAAAGCCGATGGAGGAAACAGGCAGCAGTATAAGGGACATGCTCCTCACTTACTCCCTGCTGTATCCGGAAGCTTCCGGAGTGCTTTATGTGGATATGGACCAACTGAAAATCAAGAAAATAACATTTCACATAGAGGTGTAAAATGAAGGGTCAACGTCACGTGAAGATCAGGGAAATCATCACAAACCATGAAATTGAAACTCAGGATGAGCTGGTCGATTCCCTGCGAAGGGCAGGGTATAATGTCACCCAGGCTACGGTGTCCCGCGATATCAAAGAGCTTCACCTGATGAAAATCGCACTTGACGACGGCAGATATAAGTACTCAATGCCGGCGGATCAGCGGTTTAATCCGATGCAGCGTCTAAAAAGGGCTTTAAGCGACCATTTTGTCCATATTGATTACACCGACAATTTGGTTTTGCTCAAATGCTTGCCGGGTACGGCGAATACGATCAGTGCGCTGCTCGACAGCCTCGAATGGAATGAAGTCATGGGAACGATCAGCGGCGATGACACCATTCTGATTATTTGCCGATCCAAGGAGCAGAGCGGCTCTTTTGTGGATCAGATCATGTCCTTGCTATCCTGACCAAACGATTAGGAGGAACTCATGCTAAAAGAGCTCTCGATTCGCAATTTGGCTGTTATTGAACAGCTCAACATTGAATTTAAATCAGGCTTTCACGTATTGACTGGCGAGACGGGTGCGGGAAAATCGATTATTATCGATGCCCTTAGTTTGATCATAGGCGGCCGCGGCTCTTCGGAGCTGGTTCGTTATGGCTGTGATAAGGCTGAGATCGAAGCCATGTTCGACCTTCCTGAGGTTCACCCGGTTTGGGAAACCTTGCGAAGCTTGGGTATAGAAGCAGATGCGGACGAGCATCTTATTATTCGCAGGGAAATTACGGCTGCCGGGAAAAGCTCAAGCCGTATAAATGGTCAGCTTGTCAATCTTAGTATGCTCAGGGATACCGGTGATTATTTGGTGAATATCCATGGCCAGCATGAGCATCAGTCCTTGCTCAAGGTCGAAGAACACATGCATTGGCTGGACATGTTCGGCGAGTTGGAGATCAGCATCTCCAAAAAAACTTACCAAGCTTCTTATGATGCCTATATAAAGCTGCAAAAGGAATTGCGTGAGCTCCAGGAAACAAGCAAGCAGGCGCTGCAGATGCTGGATTTATATCGGTTTCAGATTGAAGAAATATCCGCTGCCAAGCTTAAAGAAGGCGAAGATGAGGCTTTGTCTGATGAAAAGCGCAAGCTTTCTCATGCAGAGAAGCTGTCGCAGAACGCTTCGGAATCCTATGATCTGCTGTACGGTTCGAATCGAGCTTTAGAAGCGTCAGGGAAGGCTATTCAGCGGCTTCAGGATATCGTAAGTCTGGATCCTCCCCGATTGCAACCTTTACTGGAACAAGCGCAGTCGGCTTATTATCAGCTCGAGGACGCTGCTTATCAACTGCGTGATTATCGGGATGAAGTGGAATTCAATCCTGCAAGATTGGATCAAATTGAGCTTCGGCTGGATGCGATCACTACCTTACGGCGCAAATATGGCGAAAGTATCCCGGATATGCTCGTTTATTTGGATAAAATCAAGCGGGAAGTCGATATGATCGAGAACAAGGACGAGATCATCCGCAAGCTTGAAACAGCGTTAAAGGATGAGGAAGTTAAACTCATCCATTCCGCTGAGGAGCTTTCCCGAATGCGGAATCGGATCGCCGAGAAGCTGGCTGCCAACATCGAAGCTGAGCTTCGTGAACTTCAGATGGAGCGAACCCAATTCCGTGTCCAGTTGGAACGTATCCATGATGAGAAGGGCATTGAGCTTGAAAGCAAGAAGGTCCGTTTTAGTAGAGACGGGATCGATCAGGTTGAATTTCTTATGGCCCCCAATCCTGGAGAACCACTGCGGGGAATGAGCAAAATTGCCTCCGGCGGAGAGCTTTCTCGCATCATGCTGGCGATGAAGACCATTTTTGCCCGCGTGGATCAGATTCCGGTGCTTGTTTTTGATGAAGTGGATACCGGTGTGAGTGGACGTGCGGCTCAATCGATTGCCGAAAAGATGTCGCTGCTTTCACGGGACTGCCAGGTTTTTTCGATCACGCATTTGCCCCAGGTGGCTTGTATGGCTGATGTGCATTTTGCTATTCATAAAGAAGTGGATCATGAGCGGACTTTTACAAGAGTACAGGATTTGCAAGAGAATGAAAGAATTGAAGAGCTTGCCCGAATGCTGGGAGGCGTAGAAATTACGGAAACGACATTGCGCCATGCGCGTGAGATGATTTCATTGGCAGACGAGAAAAAGACAAGGATATGAATGCGAAGACAGGGATGATTTACAGTAATAAAAGCGGGGGTGCAGGGGGACCTTAAGTGTACGCAATTGACGATCAAGTCGTCGTCAGGGCTCAGTAGTAGAGGGAGCGTGAAATAATGAGGTCCTGCAAAAGAAAAAGAAGGTTATTCGGATTACTGCTTGTCTTCTTCGTTTGTATGGGGAGTTTGTCCGCACCTTTCCAAAGCTTTGCATCATTCCCTGAAGAGCTGCGATTGTTTAGCGGCCAAGAAAGATTGCTGCAATTATCCATGCCCGTAAGCGCCCAAGTGACTGTAAGAAACCCCGATATCGTTAAGGTCAATGGCTCAGCCAAGCACTCATCTCACATTAGTTTAAAAGAACCTATTTCACTAGAATCGGTCCATTCGGGCCAAACGGAAATGCAATTGAAACTGTTCGGAGCCATCCCGTTTAAAACGATCAAAGTTAATGTGGTGCCCGATCTCAAAGTCATACCAGGGGGTCAAACCATCGGTGTGAAGATCAAGTCCGCCGGAATTATGGTGGTTGGCCATCATCTCATCACCATTGCCGATGAGCAGAGAATTTCACCTGGAGAAGAATCCAAGGTTCAAGTCGGCGATTTGATTACGAAAATTAACGGCAAGGAATTAAGAGATGTCAATAAAGTGACCGATCTGGTGACGAAGGCGGGTAAAAGCCAAACCCCGCTCGACCTCACGATTCTGCGCAATAATGAAGAGCTTCACATTAAACTGCAGCCCATGTACGATGTCGTCGACAAGTCATATCGGCTTGGACTTTATATTCGGGACTCCGCTGCCGGAGTTGGTACTCTGACGTTTTATGCCCCTAATCAGGGCGTCTATGGAGCCTTGGGTCATGTCATCACCGATATGGACACCCAATCCCCTATTATTGTCGGTGACGGGGAAATCGTCTATTCCAATGTTACCTCGATTGCCAAAAGCCATAACGGCGAACCTGGAGAGAAACGCGCCCAATTTTTCAAGGACAGCAAGATCATCGGCAACATTGAGAAAAACACATCGTTTGGCATCTTTGGTAAAATGTATACAGCCCCTGACCACAGCTTGGAGCATGAAGCGGTACCTGTCGCTTTTTCCGAGGAAGTTAAAGAAGGACCTGCTCAAATTTACACGGTTATCGATGGGCAAAAGGTGGAAAAATTCGATATCCAGATCGCACATGTTTCTCGTCAGGATTTTCCCGCAACGAAAGGTATGGTCATAAAAATCACTGATCCCAGGCTGCTGGAGAAAACAGGCGGCATCGTGCAAGGAATGAGCGGAAGCCCGATTATCCAAAATGGCAAAATGATCGGAGCGGTGACGCATGTGAGCGTAACGCCGAATTACCCCACATCACAGACGTAGCCGAAACCTCTAGTTTTCCAGCCATAACTTCCTTCATGATGTCTTCCATTTGTCTATCCATTGCCCTTTCCAAGTGGGTAGGAATCTCGCTTCCAGCTTCTCCCCGAGTAACGATTCTAACCTCACCATTTTCAACTACAACATGGTCGATCAATTGCAGGACAGCGGCACGTTTTCGGTGCACGCTGATGGCATCATCCATTAATACTCCTTGGGTAAGTAACTGTAAAGTTTCCATAGTCACTTCAAGGTTCATCGTTTGTTTCACTTTCGCATCGTGAGCCGCGACTTTAGCATCACGTTGGTCGACTTTTTCTTCTAGTATTTTTTCTATACTTTCGACCGCCATGTTATATGCCTTGGCAGACAAATCTCCATTTGTGTAGTCGGTTAAAAATGTCTGCATCTTGCTATGTAGCGACTCGATTTCTGCATCCAGCGTATCAATATCGCTATCAACTGTATCGTGGAAAGCCTGTAGGTGGCGTAGTGCTATTTCAGCGACTTCCCTAGAATCAACAGTGGTGAACATTTCCTGTAGCTCACTTAACACAAGGTTTTCCAAGTCGTCTTTACGCAATGACCTAAGTATTGACGAGCAGTCGGAGTTAGGACACCGATAGTAACGGTGAACTTTGCCAGCGACTGTCTTCTTGCCCGAGTCCCTTGCAAGCATAACAGAACCACAGTGAGCACATTTCACCATGCCGCTTAATAGCCAAGACGTTGCCATTTGTTTCGGTGGAACTTTGGCAACCCGTTTGGATTCCAACCTGTCAATAATCGTGTGCCAAACATCTAGCGGAACAATTTCACGTAACAGCGGTGTTTCCTGTAGCGTCCATTCACGGACTGGCTTACGTCTTACTCTCGGTCTGCCATCAGCATCTTTGTAGCGTTCCACGACACCATTAGGAAGTTTGCCGCAGATTGTCGGATTTTTTAGAAGTAACAGCACGTTATCCTTCGACCACTTGTCACTTCGACCATCACGTTTCTTGCCGCTGCTGTAGCTGATTCCTGACTCATTAAGCTCCCGAGCAATAACGATTGTTCCTTTGTTCTCGTTCAGGAACTTATGTATGATCTGCAACCAAACACGTATTTCTTCCTCAACCTCAATGATCTTGCTGTTATCTGAGTCCCAAAGAAAGCCGTATGGTAGGTCGCCACCAGCAAAGTTGCCCTTAGCCCGTTGCCCTGCCTTGGTAGCCTTGATACGGTCGCGGGTGTTCTCGACCTCCATTTCAGCAACGGACGCTAGGATTTGACGCTTAAATTTTTCTTGGGGTGTTGCCTTGTTAAGCCTAGTCTCTGACGAAGCTTCCCACACTTCAACCCCAACTAATTCAGTTCTATTATAAATGGATTCGGATTCTTCAACCTTACGGGCAAGTCGGTCTTGCTTGAACGTTACGATCACGTCAAACTTCGCTTTAATAGCGTCACCCAGCATCCTGACAAGTTCAGGTCTAAATTCCATCGGAACTTTTGCGGCAGAAACACCATCTTCACTATAGACAATAATGATTTCAGCGTTCGGAAACTTCTTGGCGATGAACAGTTTGCATTCATGTAGCTGACCTTCCAAACCTAGACCGCTTTTTACTTGTTCATCTGATGAAACACGCAAGTAAATTACGACCCTTATTCCGTCGATTGTCACTGTTGACTTATTTGGTAATAGGTTAGACGACAATATGGTAACACCTCCAACTTTGTGTAGACAGTATAATTTTATCACGCATTGGACACCATAAACAAGCCATTCTTACAATGTTTGGGGGTGCCAATTATGATAATAGGCAATTTAACAGATCAGCAAAAGGAGTCCCTTAAATACATTCTTGCCGATATGGTTGTGGAACGTTATCTAAATAACATGAAGCGTCAATCGGATTTAAAGGAACGTAAGTCGGAGGGATAATTTACATGTTGCCGTTATAGATGTTATTGTCGGGGGGATGGAATTAATAATACATGGAGTAAAGATAGAATAGCCCGAATAACTAACTATAAGAACGCTCACCCAAAAACTTGGGTGCGGCGTTTTTTTATGTGCGTGTAACAAAAACGGATTTTGGAACGGATCTTTAATTGAGGACAACTTTTTAGGAGGGGGAGATAAAGTGTAGCGGATTGTAGGTTTCTTTTCTTTTACTTATTCATCTTTTAGGAATCATTATGGTAAAGATAATTTAATAAGGCCTTATGTTATTTGTACTGTAATTTCTTTTTCAAAAAAACATTATGTTATTTTTAAATTTCTTCTTAACAAAGGAGATTTGTCTTATAAATTCATTATGATTTCAACAGTTTCTATATTAACAGTAGGAGTTCCAACTGTATACATAATGCTGTTGTTATATGCACTGGTGTCTAAAGCAGAAGAAACCTCGCTATTTGTCCCCATTACAGCTTCAAAAAACTCTTCTAGTTTTAAATTAATCTTAATATCAATTTTATCCTTGTGAACTACAACCTTATCTACAATCTTTGATAACATGACTTTTCTTGTCGTTATGTCAGTGTGGTCAAACAATGAACTCCATTCATTAATAACAGTGGAAAGCTGTAATAAGTCTTCTTGACTAATTTTTTCTCGTGATCGTGAATTGTTTAGTTCGGTTTTCTTTAAGTTCAATTCTTCAATTTTTTGCTTTGATACCTTAAGTCTATCTGCTATGTCTTCTTGCGTGAATGGAACCTCCATACCAAGAAATATTTTATCAAGCATTGCTTCAGCACTACTTTTTATAGTGGAGTACTTTTTTAATTCTTTCAAAGTGTCCTCATATTCTGTATCAACCTGATTTAATGATGTTTCTGTATAGTTCTTGATCTCGTTGAGCAAGGGGCTATCGGCTAACTCCTTTGTAAACGCCTTTATTTGCCCCAGTATGGCGTTTTCGAGTATATCCGCCCCTATTGATGCCCTAGTTGAGCTACAAAGACTCCTGCCGCCTTGTAGACGGTTTCTGCATTTGTATGAATCCCGTCGTTTTTTGTGATGAACTGCCTCACGATTCTGAAAATCCTGCCGCTTTTTTCTACGACACGCATGAGCGTCTGTATGCACCTTTATTTAATCGCACAGTTGATTTAGACTACCTATACTTAGAAGATTATCGTGACCAGTCTTATTACATGGAACTCCATGAGCTGCAGCATAAGCTCGGTGCAACGGATGACCACATTGATTGGATAAGTCCTGTCGGATACGTGAAACGTATGGGTAGTGGGTATGAAAAGTTAAACAAGGATGCTCCATGGAGTCCATTGACTCGATACTCGCTTTATTACGATGCCCGTGATCTCTATGCACTATGGAAGGGTTATCGGTATAAAGTCATGCTCGAGGGCGGACAACTCATTGAAAGATAAAAAAAAGACCTCAGCCATTTGGGGTAATGGTTTGACATAGTCAAGGATAATAATGCTTTAAGAAATCAACATTTGAATCTTTTTACCGACAATAATGAAATTTTGGTTACAACTCATTGGGATAGTTGTCACTTTTCGATGCTGTGTTCAGATAAAAATACAATATGACAAAACTAAAATTTATTTGAGCTTACGAAATACATCATCGAACTAACGGGTACGATAGTTCAGAATTAACCGCCTAATGATATGGGCGATTTTTCTTTTGGCCAAAAATTGAATATTTCACTACGGGAGAGCCGCTTGGTTAATGAGTCAGAGCCATGATGTTAACGAAATAGAGCCACCTTCTCGGAAGGGAGAGCCATCTTTGTATTAAGTGTTGTTCAGTAAGCTTGGGTAATTTCATTAAGCTAACGGGCAGATTAATTCAATAATGTACTACCATTTGCACAGTTATTTGTGTATAATTGGAAAAATTAAACTATGGGGGAATGTAAGTGGCAGAAATACAGGCAATTGTATTAGACTTGGACGGAACATTACTTGATATTAATAAATCCATATCTCCTCGAAATTATAGTGCTGTTAAAAGATGTTTTGATTCAGGAATACATATTATTGTTGCCACGGCACGACCGCCTAGAGCGGCTGAACAATTTGTAAAGGCTATTCCTTTTGTAGACTACATGGTTTTCTACAATGGTGCCCTGGTAAAATGCAAATCCAAGCAGACTCAGCAGCACATTAGTATCCCTATAGAGGTTAGCCAACAGATTAACGAATTCATTAGGTTGAATGAGCCTCAGTCAACAATCTCATATGAAGTAAATGACTTATGGTATACGTGCACACCAGTTCCCGAGACAGAGAGTGCTCAGTTCGGTGCCCGTTCGAATGAGCCTAAACCGCAGGTAGTCGATTACGATTTTATCAGTTCAATCTCCCCGACAAAAATACTAGCTCTCGGTTATAGCACATGGAGAGATGTTATCCAGAAATTCGGTGACCAAGTTAACGTAATCGCAACCGATGGAGGATTATTAGTGCAAATCATGCATAAATCAGCATCAAAAGAAAATGCAGTGAAGTCGGTATTAAATGATATCGGGATAAATTCGGAACATGTAATGGTATTCGGAGATGATTTTAACGATTTGGGACTTTTCCATATGTGCGGATTTCCAATTGCAATGGGTAATGGTATAACTGAATTAAAAGATTGTGCGAAGTACATTACCGAATCAAATGATAATGATGGTGTTGCTGTAGCACTTGAGAAATTTGTACTGTGAATGGCGTAATTGTTACACTAACGAGGAACTCAGTTGAGGTGGAGCTTGCTTTGTTGTAGCTCCTTTTCCGTATGAGAATAGTGAAATTAGGAACGGAAACTATATTAATTTAATGAGTAAATACAATAACTAAATTAAGATAATAACATTTTTTATATTATTTACTTGAGTGTTGCGAAAATATTGCCGTCGATGACCGCAGATTTAGGGTAGAAATTTAGAAGCTTCGTCGAATCCATAAACAGAAGAAGGACATCGCCTTTGGATAGAGAAATTGTCGTTTACCACAACTACAATTTCCAAGAAAAGGAGATGTCCCAATCTCATGGTATCCCTCTACTTGCCTATCGTCAAGTTCATTTTAGCCTTGAAGCTGGAATTTTCTAAACCACAGCTTGGTCATCTGTTTACCCTCATTCACGGCATCATTCTTTGTGCCGGCCGTAAAAATATGACACAAATTCAGCAAGCTGCCCGAGGAGATCGTCACCTCAGTAATGTCACGAATTTTTTGAATCATTCGCCATGGTGCGTTAATCGCATGCAGCGCCGACGCATGCAATTCATAATGGATAAGATTCGCGATAAACGAGCAAAGAGCGGTGACACTCGACAACTTGTATTCTTCATCGTGGATGATACTTGCTGTAAGAAGGAAACCTCGACGAAGAAAATGGAAGCCCTCAGCTTTCAATACTCACACGAAGCCGGAAAATCAGTCTGGTGCCACTGCGTTGTCACTGCTCACATTGTAAGCGAAGGCAGTTCCTATGCTTGGGATTTTCGTCCCTATTACCGTGAAGAATATTGCGAGGAGCACCGCTTATCATTCAAAAGCAAGAACGATCTCGCTCTTGAAATGATTGAAGCATTCCCGGCTTCGAAAGACGAACAAGTTTACGTTCTGATGGATAGCTGGTACACCAGTGAGAAGGTCATTAATGCCTGTAACCTCAAGGGTTTTCATGTCATCGCCGCTGTAAAGACGAATCGACTGATCTGCGTCAGCGGTATAACGATCTCCATGGTTGATTTCGCTGTCCAGTATCTTCGCAAGTCTGACCTCCGCTCCGTTACGGTGGAAAGTCAGGGAACGTACTGG
Source organism: Paenibacillus sp. GP183 (assembly GCF_900104695.1). Classification (NCBI taxonomy): domain Bacteria; kingdom Bacillati; phylum Bacillota; class Bacilli; order Caryophanales; family Paenibacillaceae; genus Paenibacillus; species Paenibacillus sp. GP183. The sequence continues at coordinate 1,514,609 of NZ_FNSW01000001.1, read as the reverse complement.
GTTTATGAATATGAAGGACCATTAAGCGAAATGGAAAACGTCAAAGCTCTGCTGTCTTGGAAAGATGAATATGCCGATTCGAGCAAACCTCAGGTTTGTCTCCTGTGTACGGATTTAAGCTTGGATCTCGTCACGATCCAACGCTATTATCACGTACGATGGAACATCGAAACCGGCTATCGCTATTTCAAAGAACTGCTGGGCTTTGACCACTATCAGTTGCTCTCATTTGCAGGCATTCAACGGTTTTGGACCATTCAGTATCTGACGCAGAACTTTCTGGAATCTCAGCGTCAGGACTGGATGAAGAGCGACAAGCATCTTACGCTTGGAGATGTGGTGTACAGAATCCGGCAAGAGTATTTCGGGCAGATCATCGTATACGTGTATCAACAAGCCCTAGAGAAAAAGCCCCTATTCGACATCCTTAAGCATCTCAAGATACCTGCCTGAGCAAGCGAGTTTCCCGTCATGCTACAAGTCTGCCCATTTTCGAAAGTTTCGTTGGAAATCGCAAGACTCAAGTTATTTAAAAATGTAATTAAATCAGTGAAATTCAAAAGTTATTCAATTTTTTTCGTTGCTGTTCCTACTCGGCACTGTATTCATGATCGGATTAAACTTCAAGGACCAACGGCGTTATAAAAAGGAAACGTTATTCCCTTCGTTAAGCTAACGGGAGGATACTTAAGCAAAAAGGAAAAACTCTTAATATAAAAGGTGTAGGAAGAAGGTTTTTTGTGGAACAATTGTTACAGTATACCTACGTTCAATCGATCGCTAAAGCTACCATAAGTGAATTACAGGAGATAATTAAAGAAGGTATCTCGGAAATTGAAATCGTCTATAGTGCCGAAGAGATCATGAGAAATAAGGGCATTCATAGGTTTTGGTATCACGGTGTAGGGGCATTTGTTCATGTTGGAAAAAGGACAACCATTTCTGAGTCAGGTAAGGATTATAAGCCATCATCGGATACATTAATCGGCAGAAATGACATCGTGACCATAGACCTTAGTCCAGAGATTAACACCTATTGGGGAGACTATGCACGAACGCTAATAGTCGTCGACGGAAATGTAATTGAAGAAGACATACTTGCAAATACCAAAAATGAATATGCCTTAGAATTTTCACGTGGAATTATCGCCGAAAAGGAACTTCATAAAGTATTTATTGATTTTGTAAGACCTGACATGACTTTTGAAGAAGTTTACATATATATGAATGAGGTTATACAACAACTTGGTTACATTAATCTTGATTTTTCTGGGAATTTGGGGCACACAATCGAATTTAATAAAGATCATAGAAGATATTTTGAGTCGGGGAATAAGATGAAGCTTAGTGAAGCATCTCTTTTTACATTTGAGCCACATATAAAGTACAGAAATGGAGAGTATGGCTTTAAACGGGAGAATATTTACTATTTCCGTAATGGAGAATTACTTATTTTATAGGAATGCGTCAAACTTTTCAACAAAACGCAGACCTGCTAGCACGGGTTGCTTTTTTGCTATTGGCAAATTGATCTAAAGGTGGGTGTAACTTTGATCTCTGTTGTTCTTTGGGACTTAGATGGGACTATTCAAGATAGCGAGGCGTTAGCAAAGGATGGGACACGCTATGGATTCAAGCAGGTTCTTGGAAGGGAGCCAACGGAAGACGAATTTGCTCAACTTGTCGGGCGTCCAGTTCCAGTAGTTTACAATGAATGGTTCGATGATGATGTGGCAAAACAGATTCTTGATACGGGGACAAGTTATTACCAAGAACGTGCTGAACAAATCCCTTGCTACTCAGGTATCCCAGAGTTACTGAGCGAATTGAAGCGGAGAGGTTATCGAATGGGAATCGTATCTTCTAAACGACGATTCCATGTTGTAAATGAATTGAAGGCAAAGACTTTAGACAACTTGTTTGATGTTATCGTAGCCCAAGAAGACACTAAACTGCACAAACCTCACCCCGATCCCCTGATTCTCGCGGCTAGTCACCTTAAGTCTCCTCCTGAGAATTGCATATACATTGGTGACCAACCTTCAGACTTACGAGCAGCTGGTGCTGCACGAATGAAGGGTATTGCGGCACTTTGGGGAGACGGCAAATTTGAACGGCTTGAGCCGATTTGTTCAAAAATGTTAGCTTATACGCCGATGGACATTCTTAATTTTCTATAAAAACATCCACATGACAACTGAACTAACGGAGAACGATAGTGGAGGAGCTTGCTTCGGGGCTGCTCCTCTTTTGGTTTATTGAAGTAAACGGGCAGGAGAATGCAAATATGAGCTCTAATTCTATTAAGTAGGGATGTAGGAAAGAAGGAACTGATTATGATTATTCAATCTAAGATACTGGACCTACGGAAAACACAAATAAATGATTTAGCATTTGTTTTAGAAACAGAAACTGACCCAAATAACATTCCATTTATTGGACAATGGACTTTCGAACAACACTTAGAAGCCTTAACGAATGAAAATATGGTTCATTTAACCATTGAGAACAAACAGGGCAATAAGGTTGGATATGTTATATTAACAGGATTTTTAGATTCGAACAAAGCTGTTTGCGTAAAGCGAATAACTACTAAGATTAAGGGTCAAGGGTATGGAAAAGAAGCAATGAAGCTTATCATAAAGTGGGTTTTTGAGAATACCGAGACTCATCGTATTTGGTTGGATGTGAAAAATTTTAATCATCGGGCACGTCATGTTTATGAATCAGTTGGTTTTATCTTTGAAGGAACACTTAGGGACTGCTTCTTCAATGGAGAAAGATTTGAATCTCTCTCAGTAATGTCTATACTTAGACATGAATATAAGGGGTAATTTACATACATCGGATCTGTGGGTTATTGACACTAATAAAAGATTGACGGATACGATAGTGAAGGAGATTGCTACGGCAGCTCCTTTTTCATTTGTTGAGGGACGGGCAGTAGAGTTGAATATATCCCAATTTAATGGTAGTATATTTATTAGGTAATACCTAAATTTATTAGGTGATACCTAATAAATGCGAGGGGTGTTCGACTTGCTCGAATGGATGTTGAGAAAAATAATGGCTGACAGAGGTATATGGTCAGGTGCAGCATTGGGGCGTCTTTTAAACGAAAAAGTAGACTATAGCCTTTCTGCACCTTCCATCAGTGCTCTATTATCAGGAAACCCGAAACAAATGAAGGCAGATACGCTTGATGCATTATGTACAGCTTTAGATTGTAAACCAAATGACTTATGGGTCCATACTCCATCTTCACGAATAAAGGGTGCTTAACGATGACTATAAAGACTATTTTGCCATTCGGAGATCCTACTCTTCGAAAGTTATCTAAGCCAGTTGAAAGCATTACTCCAAGAATCATAAAACTTCTTGATGATTTGACTGAGACACTCTACGCTTCGGAGGGTCGAGCTGGCTTAGCCGCCCCACAAGTTGGAATTCTAAGAAGAGTTATTGTTATGGATTGCGGTGAAGGTTTAATTGAATTAATTAATCCCGAGATAATTTATCGAAGCGGAGAACAAGTGGGACCTGAGGGATGTTTATCTTATCCGGGTTACGCGGGTGTAGTAAGAAGATCTCAATATGTAAAAATTAAAAGTTTAACTAGATCCGGCTCAGAGTCTATTATTGAAGGTGAGGGGATACTAGCAAGATGCATCCAACACGAAGTTGATCATTTAAATGGATTCCTCTACATTGATCATATTAAAGATGGTTTGTTTTATAATGAGGAAACTAATGGAATAGCGAATCTGCTTGAAGTGACTAAGTTAACATATAGCAATTCGCTTTAAAGGCATATCTAAGGCGATAGGATCGTTATTCCGCTAACGGGCAGGAGAGATTAGTTAGTAATAAATTTTTCTCATTCATTCGAAGGATGTAAAATTAAGGACTATTTAATTTTTGAAAAGGAGAGATGTTATGATCACATCATTGGAAGAACTTATGGATAAATTTAATGTCATTCCTAGAAAACAAAAGACCTTGATATTAGGAATTGATGGCGGGGGAGCATCAGGAAAGAGTACGCTAGCTCAAAAACTTCAAATGATAAATGAAAATGTGACTGTTGTTCATATGGATGATTTCTATAAACCTTCCGATGAGAGAGAACTGATCGATCATAGAAATGAGATTGGTGCAAATTGGGATTGGAGGCGTGTTGGAACACAGGTATTAAGCCCATTAAAAAACGATATGCCAAGTCAGTATCAAAAATATGATTGGGATAGAGATAAGATGGCTGAATGGTCTACAGTGTTGGTTGGAGGAATTGTGATTATTGAGGGGTGTTACTCCATTCGAAAAGAATTATCTCATCTCTATGACATCCTAATTTGGGTTGATAGCCCTAGAGAATTTAGGCTTGAAAGAGGAGTAAAGAGAGATGGTAATTCCAACCGACAAATGTGGGAAAATGTATGGTTACCAGCTGAAGATAGATATTTTGAAATTCAACAACCAACTGAATATGCTGACATAATAATTGATGGTACAGGTCAAATTGGTAATATTTCGAAGTTTGAAGTCAATGTAATTAGTGATCCGAATGGATTGACAGAGTAAATAAGAAAAGTAAGTAATGAAAAATACTCAACTATCGGGGATCAATAGTTCATCAATGGAAACAGATTTTCATTGCACAAGTTTGTTGAGCTAACGGGTACGATAGTTGAATTAGTTAACCGAGAGCCATCAATTATTTGATGGCTCTCACCATTAACATAATGGCTCTATTTTTTTAACACGGTGGCTCTGACTCATTAACCAGCTGGCTCTATGGCACCGAAATATTCATTTAGAAAACATACAATCCCTGCGTGAAGTATTTGCCTCACAATTCGCACGAATTGATTTTCGTACAGTAGCTATTTGTATTTATCCAGATCGGACCTTCAGTATTAGTGGATTTATCTCAAATCAGTGGACCAAACTTTTACCTTCTAAAGGTGCGGCACCTGGTGTGGTTTCTTATTTATACTTTTCTGAAAGTGGGAGACAGCCTGAACAAAAAAACGCGTTCAATTTCGGTTTAGAAACTAGGGAAGTCGAAAAAAAACTTGATATTGGTTATTTATCACAGGTAAATTCAATTACAGGTACTCTTGGCTCAGCCTTACTAAATAATCTCCCCACTATAATTGATATTCCTGCCTTTCGTACTATACCTTCAAAAAATGGTCTTGCAACAGAAGTTGAAATCCACCCGGATGGAAGAAATTTGCATAACGTAATTCACACAATACTTTCACAAAGAAACAATCACTTAGAACCGCTTCAAGAGTTTGTACGCAGTCTATTCCCCCAATATAGAGAAATAATTGCACCTAATATCGTGGAAGCTGATTCCTCGCATTATGCAGAAATACAATTACGGGATGTAATGGAGAACACCATCCCTCTTTCCGCTTGTGGTGCAGGTGTTGGGCAATTGATACTTCTAGCTTCTTTAGTTATATTACGTTCCGAACCAACTATTTTTCTTATGGATGAGCCTCATTCGTTTTTGCACCCTGAGGCAGAGCTTAATCTAGTTCTTTTCTTGAAAAAGTATGATAAACATTATTATTTTGTGACCACTCATTCAACAACTATAATTAACGCAGCAGATTCAAATCGTGTATTATTGTGTACCTTTGAAAATAATGAAACAAAAATACGCACTCTTACGCAAACTACTGGTATAACGGAAATTTTTCAAGAAATTGGTCTAAGGAATGCTGATATAGCATTGGCTAACAAAATATTATTTGTTGAAGGAGAAGCAGAGGCTTTAGTCAATCTGTGGTTATAACTTAAAGTCACTGAATGTTTCAATTATCAATATGCATGGAAAAGATCGTGATCAGTATGTTCGAAAGATTAATGATCAATTTACGCAGTTATATAAGTTGCCAATACCTTATTTGTTCCTATATGACGGTGACAACGGCAGTAAAGTTGATACAGAAACAGAAAAGCATTTGAATGTATATGAGTTAGAGAACTTATTTCTTACAAATCCCTCAGCAATATTATCTGCGATAAAAGATATGGAATACGTAATACAAAAAAGCAAGACTGATGTTGCATTTGCTGAAAAAATTATGAACATTAAACCTCAGGACATTCAAGAAACGATTAAAGAGAAAACTGCTAAAATACTAGGTATTGATAAGGAGTCTGTGTCGATCGAACAAACAAAAAACGTTAAGGGATCTAATGTTATTAAGGAGTTGTTATATGAACTTTTAGAGCGTGGATACTCCAAACCATATTTTGCAAAATTAATAGCAAAATATCTTTCAAGAGATGACTTGTTGCCACTAAAAGAGAAATTAGATTCTTTCTTGTCAGAAAAAAAAGATGATGAACCTAATAAGAAAGGAGATTTTCTGGAATTTATCAAAAAAAAGAATATTAGTTTGGAAGAAGCACGTGAGTTTTGTCATAACGCCCAGTTAGCTGATATAACTCAAATTCAGATTTTCAGAGTAAATATGCTAAAAAAGTACGAAGGTTTGAGGTGTCGGTTGACGTATGGGGGGATTAATTGCTTAAACAATACCTTGAATTAATGGCTGAGCTCTTACTGGCTTTTTTTTGAATAGTGTGAGGTTGTGAAAAGGGAAATTCTCATACCCCAACTGAACTAACGAAAAACAATAGTTAAATTTCATTAAGGCTGATATAAATATTCAAACACAACAGACTGTTAACTCGCAGAAGAAGCCGAGTTCCAACAGTCTTTTTTGTGCTTATAATTACCTGTTAAAGCCACTCAATTGTTGTTCAGCATATAGGGAATTTTGAAAATCAAAATTTCCACTTGCATATTACATACCATTTCAGTGTATAATACAAAATGCGAATATACGTTCTCATTATAGAGGTGATGAATTTGAGTATAAATCCAAGGATTGAAACCGAAGAGGATCTTCAAATCATCAAAGAATTTACATTGCTGCCCATTTTGCTGGATATGCTGGCCAGAGATATTGATGAGCTGCAAATCAATCAGGACAAGATTGTGTACAGTCATGTTATTTTCTACCTTAAAGGAGTTGAGAAATTGATATATGAAGAATTGCATAGCATCAGGAACAGGATGAAAAAGCTTGACATTAAAATATTGAGCACAGACATGAATTTAAAGGGTATTGAAATAGAATACAAGGTCCGCGGCTATATGCATCGTTTCTATTTGCTTAGGAGTTTGGTAAAGGCAGAACTGATGACAATGCTTATGAATTTAGGAATGCGGGTGAGCAGCTTAGATTATTAGGAGGTCGTTACATTGGGAAAGAAACTGGAAGCAAACGGATTATGGGAATCCTCACGAATGATGTTACCTGAGCACAAAGATGCCACTCGGAGGCAAGCAAAGCAAATAGATCGCCTAGTGAGGCCAACGCTGGATGATTGGAGATCATCAGCACCGTTCTTTTTCAATCTCACAGACAACAGAAAGTGGTCAGGTTAACTTTATATGGTGAGTACGATCTGCGAAGTGTAACCGGCATTGTTACATGTACCCAGCGTGATAGCTTCCGTCTAGACACCGAAGATCCTTTTACTGGAGTTGCTGATTGGGAGTGGTTCATGTTTCGGGATGTGATAAAAGCGGAGTTGTCCCAAGATTGGTCTGAATCTGAGATGCAAGATCTGTGAATAAAATGTTAAAAGAAACCTGCAAATTTAATTGTAGGTTTCTTTTCATTAACTTATGGAATCATTATGCTAAAGATAATATTTAATAAGGCCTTTGAACTGTAATTTCTTTTTCGATAAACATTATATTATTTTTAAATTTCTTTTTAACAAAGGATATTTGTCTTATAAATTCATTATGATTTACAACAGTATTTATATTGACAGTAGGAGCGACTGTATACATAGTGAGGAAATTTTCATACAAAGGAAATTGTTACATAAGTCCTAAAAAGCCCGTTTATGGGCTAGTGATTTCCACCAGGTATTGGAACGACATACCAAGTAGTAGCTTATTCGATTCTTTGATTGGTCTCAGGAGTCTTAAAAGCTGATAGGGAACATACCATGGTTTAAGGTGAACTACACTAACGGGCAGCATAGTTCCAGAACGCAAATAAAGGGTTTTGGGCAATTATGTAGAAGAGTTTGAGGAAAAGATATCCAAGATTGGTGTGACTTGATTTTGAAACTTTCTTTTGAAAAATTCGAAGCCGCCAAAAATTATTTAATGAAAAACGGGAGAGATCTGGAACAAGAATTATTTCGATTTCACTTCGAAAACGGTTCTCTTCGAGTTTTACTTGACGTCTTGAGTAGCTATCAGGGCGAAGATGGAGGATTCAAAAATATGGGCGAAGGAAACCCCATTTATACAAATGCAATGGATACTTGCATGGCTTTCCAATATCTTAGTGAAGCTGGAGCAACATCCAATGATGAAATAGTTCAGATGGGAATCAAATACATCGTTGAATCTTATGACCGTTCCCTAAAATGCTGGCACCCAAGGCATAACGAACAATCAAGCGGGTGGCACGACAACCCTTGTGCTGAATTGGTCGGATACCTATATGAATATCGGGATTTGGTTCCGTTCAATTTCCTCGAATCTGTAACTGAAACAGCAATGTCATCACTTCGAAACCCTAAAAAACCATACCATCAATTTTATTTTCTGGAAGCTCTCTGCATCCTTCGTTTAGCTGCCCGAATTGCCGAACCGTTAAAGACAGAAATCATAAATCGGGTCAAAGCCGATATTTATGAAATTATTGAGACAGACAAGGTAAAATGGGCAACAACATACAGTGCAAAACCGTTTTTTTTTCGCCCATTCCCCCAAAAGCCCGCTATTCGAAACGATAAAGGATCATGTCGTTCGAAGCCTGGAAAATGAAATAACAACCCAAACCGAAGAGGGCAATTTCGTCCTCAACTGGACAGTTCAAGACGAGGAAACCAGTAGGATTTGGAAAAGCATTTGGACAATGGACGCTTTGAGGGCATTGCATCATCATGACATGATTTCATGTTATATACGATAAGGAGTGTTTTAAATGAGAGCACAAATTTCCTTGATTACGATCGTTACGAGCGACGTGCCTAAAATGACCGAATTTTACAGTGACGTGATTGGGTTCAAAACCAAAAGCAAATCTGAAAATTACGTTGAGTTTGAAAACGAGGGGGTGCGGTTTGCGATTTGTTCCCGACAAATATTGGCTGATGTCACAGGCGGTCACAATTCTTTCAAGGAGGATACCAAGAGACAGTCTTTTGAACTCGCATTCCCTTGCGAATCTCCTGAAGACGTTAAGAAGACTTATGATGAATTGATTGCGAAAGGAGCCGTCGCGGTTAAAGAACCTACGGCGATGCCTTGGGGGCAAACAACGGCTTTCTTTGCCGATCCTGAAGGAAATATACATGAAATATTCGCGGACTGAGTTGCGAAGTAGAACATTATAACGTATTGATTACTATGCTAACGGGTAACGATAGCGGAGGAGTTGCTTAGAGGCTGGCAGCTCCTCTTTTGGTTTATTGAAGTAACGGGCAGCATAGTTTAGGAAACCAATTTATGTTAAAATATGGGTGATATTAATTAAAGGTGGACATGTCAATTTGGAAAATTATGCGAAAGTAATGGGAGTTAAATTTCCCGAAATCACATTAGACCGTACGGTAGAAATTCTTAGTAGTGTAATTGAACAGAAAAGATCTCAACTTTTTCATGTTATTACGGTTAATCCAGAAATCACAATGGCATGCCAAAAGGACAGATTGCTACGTTCAATAATAGATGATGCTGGTCTTATTACAGCCGATGGTATTGGGATTGTAATGGTATCTCGTTTAAGGGGAGGAAATCTTCCTGAACGTGTTACTGGTTACGATACGCTATTAAGGCTACTCGATTCCGGGAATCAAAAGAAATGGTCATTTTATTTTTTGGGTGCAGATCCAAACACGAATCTAAAAGTATGTGAGGTTATTCGTGATAAGTATCCGGACCTTTTAATACTAGGGAGGCACCACGGTTTCTTTAAGCAAAATGAAGAAGATAAGATAGTTGAAGAGATTGGTTCCTTAAAACCGGATATCTTGATAGTTGCACTTGGAGCCCCCTATGCTGAGAGATGGATTCATAAATATAGATTAGAGCTTAATGCGAAAATTGCTATTGGTGTTGGAGGAAGCCTCGATGTAATTGCTGGAAAAGTAAAGGGGACTCCTGAAAGTTGGAAGAGGCTAAATGTCGAATGGCTCTATAGATTGATTCAGCAACCATCAAGATGGAGACGACAACTGATCTTACCCCGTTTTGCCATAAGGGCATTATTATTTAGAGAAAAAAACTAAATTATAAATAGTTTTCGCTAAGCTAAACGGGTACGATAGCTTAATAAAAATACCACAACAGGCTACCGCAGATTAATCTCAGTAGCCTGTTCCTCTAACGGGCATTATCCCCCAATATCTGGTATGATGTGGTTCTTTATCGGCATCCTATTATAACTGAAGGTGACTTAGTAATGAATGTTGTAAACGCAACAAAGGAAGATATCAAAGGTTGGTTAGAACTGGCTTCTGAGGTTGAGTATCTTTTTGGTCCAATGGTGAATGACCCAAATTTTCTTCAGGCATTAGAGAAAAATATAAATCAAGATAGTGCGTTCTGTGTGCGAGAAAGTGATGGTTTACCAGGTTCACGCTTACTTGGGGGAGTGTTGTTTTCTTCATCAAATGCTCCAAGTTACAAGATTGGGTGGTTATCGGTTTCAAGCCAAGCGAGAAATAAAGGAGTCGCAACGGCATTGCTTAAACATATCCTACAACTTGTCGAGATTCCATCAGATATATCAGTTACTACATTTGGTGATGATATTCCAGATGGTCAACCTGCAAGACGGCTCTATCAGAAATTTGGTTTTATTCCTTTGATGGAATTGATTTCAAATGGTCCAGAAGGTGGTTCACGGCAAATGTTCAGGTTGACGATTACTCATAAGGGATTCAGATAACGGATACGATAGCACCTTGACGAACAGGCTACCGGCTTCATCTGCAGCCTGCTTAATATGGACAGGATTGAACAGCATGGAGGAGGTACTGAAGATGTCTTACAGGTTGCCAGAAGTTGTTGATACTTCAATGCGAAAGTTAAACGAAGCATTACAAGCTCGGTTGCCGCAGACAATAGAATCCTTTTATGTTTATGGGTCGACCGCACTCAACGCCTATGTTAATGGGTCAAGCGATATAGACTTTCTTGTATTTGTCAATAGAACCCTTATCCCATCGGACATCCAATTCATTATTGAAGCTCATAGGCTTGTTGAGCTGGAATTTCCAACTTTGGACATTATGGGTGCTTACATTAGACAGGAGGATGCAGGAAAATCCTTAAATGAAATTCCTCCATTTCCTAAATATCACGATAAGACTTTAGATTTCAATGGGAATGGGGATATAAATCCTGTTACGTGGTGGGTGCTTAAGAAATACGGTATTTGTATTTATGGACAGCAAAAAGCCTTCGAATATGAGATTTCATCTGACGAACTCGTCCAATATGTATTTGGAAATTTGAATACATATTGGGTCGGATGGATTGAACGACTGGAACATCAATTAAGTTTGACGGACATATCGGAACCAACTACTTTGGAGCAAATTAAGCAGTTAGATTTTGCGGTTGAATGGTGCACGCTTGGCATGTTAAGGCAATATTATTCGATAAAGGAGTACGATGTAATCAGCAAGGTTGCAGCTGGCGAGTATGGGCTTAAACTTTTACCGGATCGTTGGCACGGACTTATCCGCGAGGCAATTGCGATAAAACGTTTAGAGCGTACACGCGAGTATTCTTCTTATTTAAAGCGATTATGTGACTTGGTTGAACTGCTTCGTCTAATTCATACGGAGAGTACCGCCTTCTATAATAAAATCCGTCGCTAAAGGGGGCAACAATGTAATTGTGAACTCTAAACTAACGGAAAACGATAGTTAAACGACATTCATTCAACATGTGCGTAAAAAGAATCACGCCCCAGGTTCTTCACCTAGGGCATCTTTGCGTTCTAACGGGTGGTTGCATGTGTTGACATCCTTCTAAAAGTTGATACTTTTGTACAAATAAATTCGACTCGAAATAACGTCGCAAAATAACCCTTGTTATTGTCTATAAGTTAGTCTAGAATATATTGTACAGAAGTTAATATAACATCTAGACAGGGGATTAAACGTCATGGAATTAATCGGATACGCACGAGTCTCTACACGTGAGCAGAAACTGGACTTACAACTTGACGCACTGAAACAGCATGGCTGCACGAAGATATTTATGGAGAAGGAATCAGGCGGAAAGAGTGACCGTCCCGAATTAAATGCCGCGTTGGGTTATCTGCGTAATGGCGATACACTTGTCGTATCAAAGCTGGACAGGCTTGCCCGAAGCACATTTGATCTACATCGGATCGCTAAGCAGTTGGAAGAGCGGGGAATTCACTTAGTAATTCTGAAACAGAACATCGACACATCCACACCAGCCGGTAAGCTGATGTTCACTATGTTAGGTGCCGTAGCAGAGTTTGAAAAGGATCTGATCAACGAGAGGACGGCGGAAGGCAGAGCAAAGGCGAAAGCTAAGGGAACGCATATGGGGAGAAAAGGGCAGGACGAGAAGCAGGTCAAAAAGGCGTTGGCACTGTTTTATGCTAGGCAAGACAACGGACTTAGCGTCAACGAAATAGCCGGTATGACGGGTGTTCCACGTTCAACGATTTACGCAAAGGTAAAAGAACAGTAATAGTAACGTACTAAAGGCGAGCTGGCGAACAGTTCGCTTTTTTCGTACGTGATCACGCATCCCCATGCCACCCATGCACAAGAGAAGCCGACCCTTTGTGTGCTATTCGCCTTGCGTCACGCTAACATTCGTTTCACAAACGCCGAACCCGACCCGTGACGTGAATCGGTCGTAATTTGTGCGTGAATCGTACGTTTTTCAGCTGTTGAATGACCGTGGGGGACCACCCCGTCTTGCAACGTAGCGGCAACGTTCGTAGTCGGATAGCAGTGTAAAATTTTTTTGCGTACGTCTAGCAAACTTCGTGGCTTCGACCTATTTTAAACGACTGATCGACTTCTTGTATTTTTCGATGGCTTGCAATATGCGAGAGTCGTTCATCCACATTTCTGCTTGCTTTTTGGTCCACCCAATATTCAGAGCGGCCCACAAACGTCAATCCTCGTCTATGCGATATTTCTCTTTAATGGAAACGTTCAGTCCACGAACTTTACCTAACATAGTAATCAATTCGTCTCTCTTCGCGTCTAACCTGCTCTCAATAGCCCAATTATCGTCTGGACTAAGATTCTCGGCCGTAACCTTAAGTTCTAATACTTTTTTATAAATGGGGTATTCGGAATTTGTGGTGGAAAAGAGCTTATAATCCGTCCTTCTCCAATTTCTCAATTAAGGTGGAAAGATCGATAATCCTTAAGCTCATAGCCATTCAATCGCCGAATTTACAAAAGTCTCACACCCTCAACTGCTAACATATACATCGTTAAAGATTTGGCGTCTTGAATCATCCATTCCCGATATTCTTTTTCCGCTATCACATATTGATTTTCAGTGATATACCCATCTCTTTCCATTTGGACTCCTCTGCTTGAAGCAGTATCAGCCCATATTCCAATGCGAGTTTGGAAATCAGGATCTGTTCGCTTAGTTACCTCATGATGGGGGGTTATAGTGATTTCTTCAATACCAGTTTTTTGAAACATATCAGGAAGGTGATCTGCAATCGCATTATCCATACCTGCATCGGAACGCCATTTCAAATATGCGGAATAGAAATAAAGCATACTTGAGGGAGGCTGTGGTTCCCATGATATTTTCTCATGATTATAATCAGCAATCAAAATACGCCCACCAATTTTAGCGGCAGATTTCATCATTTTTAATGCTTTCAACGGGTCAGACAACCATACTAAAACACGAGCGGAGGTGACAATGTCAAATTGTTCTTCATAAGTAAGATTATAGATGTCACCTGTTTCAAAAATTATTCCTGGTGTTTCACCGTGAGTTTGACGGGCTTTTTCGATTAGGTTTGGATTACTATCAATTCCTACAACACGCCCATTTGGTCCTACTGCTTCTGCTATTCCACGTGTAATTGCTCCTGTTCCACAACCAACATCAAGTATCGTCATACCTTCAGTGAGTATCCCTGCAAGCCTTTTATGAGAGTTTGTTAACGATCTGGAATCTAATACGTTTGTCAACTTTCCTGATAATTCTGCCCGATTTCGAGCAGTATTTGTGTTCATATGGTTTCCCTCCTTAATATAATTGTATTAATCTTATCGTTTAATCTTCTATTGGTCTAATATATAATACAGATAAACTTTATAGATATTAACTATAAATGCGTTATTTCAAACTAAGACATGTATTTATCAAGGAACAATAGCTAAATGTGATTCCACGAGCCAGTGTCAGTTAGCTCGCCGGTAATGTTGGATTAATATAGTCGTTCTAGCGTTGCTATACTTGTTATTCTAGCGTTGCTGTTCTTCGTATTCCTTAGTCAGCTTATAGAACGTAGTTCGCTTCGTTCCCGATAGCTCCATCGCCGTTGTCGCCGTGATCTCGCCCGCCCTCCATCTGTTGTACGCGGCGACGAACGCCTCTGTTATGTCCGCCTTCGGTCGCCCGAACGTAGTGCCGTTGCTTAATGGCTGAATCGCATCAAAAATGTTAAAAATATTTCGTACAGTTGTGACGAATCGAACAAAATTGACGTATTAATTATGTCTGAGTGAGGGTGGAACACCCGAAGGAAGGAGAAACGTAAAACAGTAACGTATGCCATCAACGTAATATCAACGAGATAAGACTTTATGATAATGGATGTACTTATATTATTTGAGTCGAACATTTTACGTCGGTGTCGCTGTGTAATGAAATGACGAGTGGGCTTGGACGTATGTGGTCGATTTGGTTTCAAAAGATCGAAAGGCCGATTCGTGAATATGGTGTTATCGGAAGTTACTCCCCTACTATCCTACTAACATAGCCGCAATAAAAAGAATAAATAATATGTATGATTCTCCCCCAAAAAGGTTGAAATCAGCGTAAATCCCCCAAGAATACCCTCGAAAATGGTATAATTAAGCCAAATAGTACGGTTCTCGGGGGTTAGTATCATGTATAAACGTGGCAGAAAAGAACAACAAATATCGATGGACGATCCGTTCATGAATATACCCAAATCGATCGTAGAGAATCTTCGTAAAAGTTGGGCTGAGGATTTCTACAACGACATATTTCTATCCATTAATGAAGATCGTTTTTCCATGCTCTACAGCCCCCAATATAGCCGCCCGAACAAGCCTGTGAATATCCTGGTTAGCTTGCTCATTCTCAAAGAGCTGCACAGTCTGACCGATGATCAACTGATGGGATCGTTGTACTTCGATTATCGCTATCAATATGCGCTTGGGATTAGCGACTTTGAAAAAGAGAGTATTTGCATCAATACGATCACGAACTTCCGACAACGCTTAGTCGAACATGAAAGCAAGACCCAGGAAGACTTATTAAAGCAAGAAACCGATGCTCTGTCTCAGAAGCTAGCCGAAGTCATTCAGTTGGATAAAAGCATGGCCCGAATGGATTCCTTTATGTTCAGCAGCTCTTGCAAGAAGCTGACCCGTCTTGAACTTGTGTACAAAGTCGTTCAATACATGGTCAAAGGGCTTAATAAGTTAGATGCAGTCTTCGTACCAGAAGTTTTTCAAGACTATCTGAAAGAAGAACACCTCAACCAAACGCTATATCATACGAAAAGTGAAGAAGTTGGATCTAAGCTGGACTACCAAATTGAGCAAGCTGCAACGTTGTATCGTTACGCTGTACAACATCCGGAGTGGCGCGAAATGAATGAATTCCAGCATCTTTCTCGTTTACTCAATGAGCAATGCATCGAAACCGAAGAAGGAGTCGCTATTGCGATCGACGCCAAGCATATTTCACCAGAGAGTTTGCAAAACCCCTCAGACCCAGATGC
This sequence comes from Paenibacillus sp. GP183, assembly GCF_900104695.1. Classification (NCBI taxonomy): domain Bacteria; kingdom Bacillati; phylum Bacillota; class Bacilli; order Caryophanales; family Paenibacillaceae; genus Paenibacillus; species Paenibacillus sp. GP183. The sequence goes on along the minus strand of NZ_FNSW01000001.1, from coordinate 1,498,536 downwards.
TACTTACCGTAACAAGGGTGGTAAAGGCCATGTTGGGTTGTCTGTTAATCTCGTTGAAGTTCGTGACCAACAAAAGAAAGTCGGTCTGATTCTTAGCCATGATGTACGGAAGAATACCCATAGCGACGCAGCATTTGGCGAATCCTTTATTCAAAATGATCCCCTTGCGGCTCAGATCAAAACGCTGGCTGCTGATGGAGCTTACTATCGCCAAAGCACCTTGGAAGAAGCAAAGGGTAAAGACATCGAGCTGAATCTATCCAATATGACAGGCCGTAAAGCCGCTAAAGAAACATTGCCCGTTCAGCAATTCGAAAGAAATGATAAGCGCCTCATCGTCAAATGCCCTGCCGGTCATGAACCGATTCGTGCGACGTATGAAGCAAGTAAGCAGTTATATACCGCCAAGTTTTCTAAGGATCTATGTCTCACTTGCCCGTTTAGGGAACAATGCCCGATGAAAGAACAGCAAAAGTACAATAACGTTCGTTTCACAGAAAGCAAACTTCAATCCGATTCAATGCGCAGCAGCATGGGGACAGACCGGCACCGCGAACTGTCGCGATTCAGAGCTGGTGTTGAAGGCGTTGTGTCCGCACTAAGACGGGGATTCCGAATTGATGATCTCCCTGTCAGGGGACTTCTGCGCTCAAAAATCTGGATACATGCTAAAATTCTAGCCTACAACTTCAAATCAGTGACGAAGTACAGAGCAAGAACGGCATAATGTTAGGTCACTTGCCTCACAATTACAAAACTGCCTTGTGATTCACTTTTTACAACTTACATGCGTTTAAAAGGCATTCAGAGACTATTCTTGGAACAGGGGTTTTTGGGGTCAAATCATATGTATGCACTTTTCTTCTTTCCGAATAAGTACTTAATGGCTTCACACTTTACAATATTCCTTTTAGATTTGAGAATTGTCACAGCAATATGTAAAAGATCCCTATTCATGTTTCTTAATTCGAACATGTTAATTTCATTAAAACTTTGAGCTTCAATTATATTCTTTAGCTTCATGTCAATGCTTGATCCGTAAATTAATGCTTTATCCAAGTCATTAGCTCGATATCCAAATTTTTCATGAAAAAATCTAAAGGGCTCATTAAAATCAATAAGATGTTCCATTTCAGTCTTAAAATCATTAAAAATTAATAGTTTGATATCCTCGTTATCAGTTATCATTGAAATATCTAAAAATCTGCTTATTGCTCTGCTTTTAGCAGTTTGTAATTGATATTTCCTATATTTATCTTGTTCAAATCCCTCTCGATTTAGCTGGACTTCTTTAAGAGTGGTGTCTAATAAAACAATAACCCATCCAGTAAAAACACCTGTTAGTAAACTAATATTAATTGAATCAATGTTTTTAATAATCAAATGAAAAATATATAGAAAGTCCACCTGATATTATCTCCTCTGATCTTGAGTAATTTCCGATAACGTTGATACATTCAGGACGCCCTATGCGGTTAGGTACGAGGTATGCGAGTGCTCTTGAGTTTGGTTTTATGCGTTCGTGCAATTACGTATAACTTTTTTTACGAAGTACGCTAATATCTCTTACAGTATGTTGTTTACGTTTCACAGGCTATTACTTTTCACATTACCACATATCTATCTGTTTGTTGACTCCTATAATTGAAAATTGGCAGCGACGTTAATTCTGTTATATGCCAAATGGCTGTGTTATGACCAAAAACGTGTGGTGGACGTTCGTGGACAAAACAAGAAACCAGCTGCATCGTTTAGGACGTAGCTGGCTTCCAATAAGATGGAAAGCGTGGAGGAATCGCCGCCCCCCGACACATATAGGACGTTTGCCACAACAAATAGACCGAAGCACGTCCCAACCGTACGACTATATATGCCAATCGGCTGTGCTGTCCAACCGAGCCGTGCAGGAAAGCAGCTTCTCATGTGGAATAATATGGTTGCAGGGAGGTGACGACAATGGCTGTGGAAAAGTTCACGAAAATGATTGATGTGCTAGTTCAACCAGAGGAAGAAATCACGATTGAGGATGTTCTGACTAAAACGCTAGGTTCAATTGATTACAGTAAGATTGTGCTAAATGAACATAATCATCATGTGATCAAAGATAATGCCAAAGTGTTTAAAAGACTACTTGGGAAGTCTTTGCTAACGAGTTTGACAGCACTAGAATCTGATTCAGAAAAGAAGTTAAGTCAGCTCCTTTTCCTAGTGTGTTTTAGCTTATGCAGTAGCAGGGCGGCTGTTACGTGATTGGGCGGCGAGACATTTAGTCCGCGTGGCATAGTCGTCCATCTACAGCCCACCTACATATAGTCCGTGTGGCATATATAGTCTACGCGGCATGATAGTTAGGCGTACCAACGGTTTGCGGCTGCCCAACACGGCGGCGATGCGTTGAAGGCTGTTATTTGGGCTGTGTAGGGGATGTTCAGGGCACGAGCGGACGGCTGAGGGCAGGGTATGGGTACACATATGGGACGGAATGGTCAGAACGAGAAGCAGATCAAAAAGGCGTTGGCATTGTACGCTTCAAGGGATGAGAACGGGTCGTCTTCGCGTTGTTGTACGATGCCAATTCAATCTACCCTATCGCCATAATCACTTCCAGAACGTCCCCAACGGGTGACTGACACCACCTACGGTTGGGTTTTTTTAACGTTACATAACTAGACGAAATTTGTATAGAATACAACATGATACGGTGCCGTTATACACTGTATCCCTTCCTATACGATCCCCAACGGGTGCTTGACACCACCCACTCGTTTGGGGATTTTGCGTTTCTACTGAAAGCCAGGAAACGGTGGCAGCCGTTGATCCGACTATTAGCTTCTTATGTTGGAGCAGCTGAACAGCAACGCTAGAATGGCACGAATAGCAACGCCAGCACGACTAGATATGCATTATTGCCACATTGGACGGCGAGCTAACCGATACAGGTTCGTCGTCTTAGACGTACACCCCCTGCCACTGGTCAGCAAGAGAGACGGCACCCATATATTGTAATACGCCTGATGTAATGGACACGTTCATTTCAAAAACGCGACCCCCGACCCCGCACGTACGACTGACGTTTTTTCGGCTGTTGACGGTGCCGGTCACGAAATGCCGCAAAAAAAATTTTTTAAAATTTTTGAAAACGCGGGGGTGTATACGTGGGTAGGACGTTGGGGAACATATCCATTAACGAAAGTATTTATGTAACTCTCCTTGACGTAAATACGCTCGTTCACGAACCATGCGGCATGTCGTTTGTCAGCGAAGTAGATGTCGTTGGCGTACGGCTACATAGTGTCCCATTAGGCTGATCCAGTTACGGGGGTCGGTCTGTTCGTGTTGGGCGGCGTTACGTGATCATACGTGATCATGCGGGGGAATACGTCCGTAGAATGATGGGGAACATAATCAACGGAGGGATTACGTGTGGGAATGGGAATTGGCGGCGGGGTATTAGCATTTATAGGCGGCATATTACTGTGGATTCATCTTGGACGGGATAAATTCGATCTAAGTAACGGACTTTGCGGCTCAGGGTTCGCTTGCGTATTTCTAGGAAGTAGGTTGGTTGGTACTTTCCTTTTTCCCGAGATTTTTCGGCTGATAGACGTGATCTTGCGTGATCCGCTGTTACGTGATCAACCTTATGTGATCTTACGTGATCGGACGCATACATTCGTTTCAAATTCTCGAACCCCATGCATCGGGGGCAGCCGTTGATTCGACTATCGTATTCTTATTTGGAGCAGACGTGCTTCGGCTTGTTTGCGTTGGGTATACGTCCAATCCCGTTTTTGCCTAGTAGCATAGAATGCAGCAGGGATACGGTGTTCTAACCCTCTACTCCGTAATACCTTCAAATACGATCCCCAACGGGTGAGGGGCACACTCGTTTGGGGATATTTTTTTCGTTGGCACAATACTTGACATCAGCATAGAATGTGATTGGGTTCGGTGTCACCTATCTCCGTAATCCCTTCCTGAACGTCCCCAACGTGCGATGGACACCCCCCTCCTCGTTTGGGGATTTTTTAATGGCTACTCTCCTCCCGCGGATCGGTTGCACAACTAGGTGACATCAGCATAGAATGTGATTGGATACGGTGCTACCGATTCACTGTATCCTCCTTTCAGCACGATCCCCAACACCCCTTACGGTTTGGGGATTTTTGACGTACAACTAAGCTAGTTCCTTCTGTTGATCGGTCTCACAACTAGATTAAATTGGCATACGATATTACTGGATGCAGTGCCGCTCATTCCACTGTATCCCTTCCTACACGATCCCCAACGGGTGACGGCACTCGTCCGATTGGGGTTTTTTGCGTTTCTGTTGTAAGCCAGAGGAATTGGTGGCATCAGTTGATGCGGACTATAAGATTCCTATGTTGAAGCAACTGTACAGCAACAGCCGCTTGAAGATCAGTTATTTTACATATTACTGCTATTTTATGAGTGTCGGCAGACGTTGCCTTACCCTTATTTAGTACGTCAAGAACGACTTTTTCCACTTGAGATAAATTTTCCAACTATCATCCCCCCCGTCAATATTTATAAATCTACATATACCACATAACCATATTTGCCACGCACTGAAACAACACAACACAGCCGTTTGGCATATAACAGTCATTTGGCTGTTAACAGTCGTTTGGCATATAACAGCCGTTTGGCATAGTTGTTAGGCGTACCAACGGTTTGCGAAGTTCAGGAAACGACGGTGATGTATTGAATGCCGTTATTTGTGCTGTTTATGGGATGTTCAGGGCACCCGTGCTGATGTGTAAGACGGAATTGGAGGTAGACTCCTGAACCTTGCACATATTTACGTACACCCCCAGCCACCCCCGTTGTTTCGCGGATCGCAAACGTCAAAAACGCAAATGCCGCAAAAAAAATTTTTGCAAATTTTTGAAACTTGGGGGCATACATTATTGGAGCGTTGGTCATCATATCCAATGACGAGGTACTACGTCTCAGGTCAAAGAAATGACTTTTACAGCTAAAAAATAATACAAATATAAGGAGACGGAATATGCGGACCATGACAATTGACCAATACAACAAACTTACACAGAGAATGACATACGCCTCTAGTGAGGCAAAAGGAAAAATTATCTTTATGCATGATGTCATTTTGTCAACACCACCGAATTGTGCTGTAATCCACAAAAATGGTAACGGTTTGGATAATCGAAGAGAAAACCTTGAGTTAGTTAAATTAATTGATTGATTCAAGCTAATTTCCATTTGACAAAGACATCTGTATCACACGATAACATTAAAAATTCAGTTAATCGGAGGCGGTACTTATATGTTAAACAAATTTAGGCTTCATCCCACCAGTTAGGCGTACATACTGCGTTCTCGTTAACGAATCAGCGGCATGCCAGTTGGTGGACGTTGTTTTGCCGTAAAGCCCCACGGCGGGGTACATAGCGTTCCATTAGGCTGGACCAGACGTGGTTCGGTCTATTCGTGTTCGGCGGCGGGACGTTAACTTGCTGGTAACTTGATGGTAACTTCGTATGTAGTATGCACAATATGCGTACCCTTTCGCGGCTGATGACGATACGCACATTCGTTCGCATTTAGTCTGTACGGAATAAATAGTCTGTACGATATATTCTGCGTGGCATAGTTGTTAGGCGGCTCAACGGTTTGCGGCTGCTGAAAACGTAGCAGGCGTTCCTCGGTCGACAATCTAAGCTAAGATGAAGGAACAAGTGAACATGTAAGCTATACAGCTGCACCCCAGCCACCCCTTCGCAAGAGGAGACGACCCCTTAATTGCTATACGCCTGATGCAGTGCTATCATTCGTTTCAAAAACGCGAACCCCGACTCGGTGACGTCCCCCCCACGCCACCCCTATGTTGATGCGGCTGTTGACGTGCCGATTACGAAATGCCGCAAAAAAAATTTTTTCAAACTTTAAAAACGCGGGGGTATACGTTCGAGGGACGTTGGTGAACATATCCAATAACGAGGTATTTAGCTTGTTCGCATTTGCGTAAATACGCTCGTTCACGAACCAACGGAATGACGATGGTGGAGCCACCGAGATGGTTACATAGCGTTCCTAACGTTCCATTAGGCTGATCCAGACGTGGGTCGGTCTGTTCGTGTTGCGTCAGACGATACACACACCCGTTCTCATTAGCGGCGTGACGTGATCATACGTGATCGGTCGTGTAGAGTTTACGTCCCAGTTGCAACTTTAGTACTTCCTGAGTCGACAAGATCGTTATCAACAACAGCCGTAATACTGAAAATATCATTGTGTATTTGAAAGTCGCCTATACTTCCACTTCCCGATCCCTCATGAATTTTGGTGCTCACGGTAGGTGAAATTATCAAGTTATCTCCGTTATTAAAGGTTCCAGAATTACTGTCTATTTTAATTACTCCTGCAAAAGAGGGCATAGATAAGTCAGCTCCTTTCTAGTGTGTTAGTCTATGCCGCCGTTAGGATGACTGTTACGTGATTGGGCGGCGGTGCGTGATCATACGTGATAGGACTGTTAACTTGCTCGTAACTTGCCGCTAACTTGCACAGCTAATACAACACAGCCGTTTGGCATAGTTATAATACAGCCATTTCGCTGTTAACAGCCGTTTGGCATGATAGTTAGGTGTACCAACGGTTTGCGGCTGCTCTTGGAACGAGAAGCTGCTGATAGGCATTAGCACTGTTTCACGCTCGGCAAGATAACGGACTTAGCGTCAACGAAATATCCAGTATGACGGGCGTTCCGCGGTCAACGATATACGCTAAAGTAAGAAAAACGTAAGTCGTCAAGATGAATATGGTAAAATATAGGGCAAGACTAAGTTAGTAGGTGATTGTGTGGATTTAAAATTTGGTCAAATCTTTGATGAGAATGATTTAGTGTCAAGATGGGTGATACAATTCTACTCTATTTGTAATGATATCCTATATACGAATTCAAAAGTCCTACATCATCTTGATAAAGAAGGGCATTCAGCATTAACACAGTACTACTTTAGATTAGCTTCATCACACTTGAAGGAGGCAATTGATTTTTTTGGTCATTCCTTACAGTTTGAGGAGATAAAGACTTTTATAACCAGGTTTAATCCAGACGACCAAGAGATATTTAATCAGTTTATAAACTGTATCAATGGAATTCTGTACAATAATCTCAATAGCTTTAGAAACAATTCATTTCATTACCCAAAAATAGATAATAAAGATTTAATCCAATCCATAAGAAAAAATAAAAATAACAAATTTGAACTTTTTGATCGAATTGATGGATCAGAGCGAGCTCTGTTTTCCGATCTAATTTCGATGAGTAGCACCTATAAATATTTAGGTGACGGCAAGAATTTAAGCAGATCTCTAAGGAATCTCAGTAAAGCTGTGGCATTATTGCTTAAATTAAAAAACAAGGTGATGCAGTATTATATTCAGATGAAGAAACCTGATATTGAAATTATATATAAGAACCGTGATGTTTAAGCCACGGGCAAATATAGGGGAGGAGAAAGTGCAATTGGATTATCCAATAAATGAAGATTACATTGTTTTTTATACTCAATATTTTAATGATAATGGTAAAGCTATAGAGTTACTTAACAGATGCTACAATTTAACTGACATAAATGTCTTCCCAAGACGATTAGTAAACCAACTTGCACGTACAATTTCGTTTACGGATTTTACATTTTCCCATAGGTTAGGCAATAGGAGTTTTCAGATTTTCATGTGGATGGCTTTAATTGAGTCGTATGAGTACACACTGAACCCGGAAATTGATTCTGAGAAGGTGGATAAACTAGGGGTTATTCTTAAGTTCTTTAGAACATATTTAAGTAAAGCGGACAACGACCTACTGGTAAAACATCTGAAGAGGTCAATAGTCGATAAAAGATTCAACAACAATTCTGAGTTGCCGATAGACATAATTTCACGAATATTTTACTCAATCAGAAATGAATTTTCTCATGGATTAGAGTATCATACTTCATTGTTTAGTGATTCGAATGAAAATAATTTCTTAGAATCAATAAATCTACGAGAGTTTAAAAAAGACAGTAAAGAAAATCGTTATTTTGAAATGTCGATTACACATGAACAACTTAGAGGAGTTATAATTAGAGCCTCATTGAACTTAATTCATGAGCAGATAAACCAAAGTACTTCATAGCCTACCCTAACCCATTAGATAACAATAATGGGACTCTAATGAGCCGCCTTCTACGTTTCAATTAACAGTTTTAAGTTGTCTGTTTAGTCGATCCTGTACCTGTACCCAAAGTTCATTGTCCACGACAACAAGTTCTTTAATCTGTCGGTCTGATACAGTCCATTTTTCTTTTGGCAGCTGTACCGACCTTCCGTTCTTTTGTGAAGTCTTGCCCCACGCAGGATAGCCGTTATAGATCGTGTTGTTCAGCATGTCGGATATTTTCTTCTGCCGCCAGCGTCCGTGACCGTTAGGATGAGCCAGCCCGTACTTGTCGGCAACGATGTGGGCAATAGTGTTTTGTGAAATGCCGTCAGCGTATAGCTGGAACATTTCACGAACGACAGCCGCTTCGTCATCGTTGATCGACAGCGTATTGTCCACGCTTTTATCGTAGCCGAATGGGGTGCGTCCTCCTAGCCACTTACCACTTGATGCGACCTTCTTCATACGTTCGGTAGTTACATTACTAAGCTCTATTTTCTCAACGTCCTTTGCGGCACCTACAAGCCCTGACACGAACTTAGTTAAGTTGCCGTCTGATACTGTGTAAATTTCGATGCCGCGTCCCTGTGCGTCACAAACGAAGCGGAACACGTCACCGATGCCTGGGGATATTGAGTCCTTGTTCATTATAATAATGGAATCAAACTCGGTCTTGGTGTCGTTGTGGATCTTATCAATGATTTTGTCTATGGATATCTCACCGACTTGGAACGAGTAGCCAACAACGTTTGCTCGTAACTGTGCGGCAAATGGTTCGACCAGCTTTGCTTGCATCATTTGAATAGCTTGCATTCCTTCGTCTACTCTTACAAAAATGACTGAGTTCATTGTCTCATATTCTCCTTTATCGTGTTGTCCTGTATTATTGGTATCCAAGTTTCGATCATTCCATACAGTATTATCGGGGTATAGCCGTATGAGCGGACGCCGATCATTCCATACTGCAATATGGTATGATATAGTTGGATTGATGAAACCATTGATACAGCTGGACTTTTTGATTGTCGCATTTTTTAAGCACCCCGATCATTCCATTCTGCAATAGCGGTCTGTATAGCTAAAACTACGTGATTTCTGAGTAGGGTTTTTAGGTGTGACGCATGTGTTTGTCAATGATCCTACCAGCGGATACGGCTGCTTCATTGAGTGGATGCTTCAGGATTCCGGAATCTTAATCAGACAACCGAACGAAGAGTCGAAGGCAGGTTAAGCCTTCGATTTTTTCTCATTTTAGATGATTTTGTCGAACCATGATGAAAGAACAAGATAAATATACCATTATAAGATAAACTTAAAAAAAAGGAAAGAAAAATAATTTTCGACAGAAGGAATTAAAGAATCGTTGTCGAATACACCTAAAGAGAAATTACCAAAATTTGTTTAAGGACAAAGGAGGATTTTAAGTTGCAAAAAATTCAGGTGTTGTTGGCAGATGATAATCGTGAGTTCACTCACTTATTATCAGAGTATATTGGAGAACAGGATGATATGGAGGTTGTGGGTGTTGCCTATAACGGCAATGAGGTCGTTCGTTACATGGAAGAGCAGGACCAAGCGCCCGATGTGTTGATTTTAGACATCATTATGCCTCATCTGGATGGTCTCGGTGTGCTTGAAAGGCTTCGTGGCATGAGTATGAACCCACAGCCGAAAATCATTATGCTGACAGCTTTCGGTCAAGAAAACATTACGCAGAAGGCAGTACAATTAGGGGCTTCCTACTACATACTTAAACCATTTGATCTGGAAGTGCTGACGAATCGAATTCGCCAACTGGTTTCCAATCAAGTGTCCGTAACTGTAGGTTCGGCTTCCAAGGCTAATGTCGTTCAAATGCCCAAAACCAAAAATTTGGATGCAAACATTACTAGCATCATACATGAAATCGGCGTACCTGCGCATATTAAAGGATATCAATATCTGCGCGAAGCGATCACGATGGTTTATAACAATATTGAAATCCTCGGGGCCATCACCAAGACGCTGTACCCGGCCATTGCCGACAAGTACAAGACTACCCCCAGCCGTGTTGAACGCGCCATTCGCCACGCCATAGAAGTGGCCTGGACTCGCGGTAATATCGACAGCATCAGTTTTATCTTCGGCTATACGATCAACATTTCGAAATCGAAGCCCACAAACAGCGAATTCATCGCTATGGTTGCGGATAAGCTGCGGATTGAGCATAAAGTTAGCTGACTGCCCGCAAGCGATTACATTTTCGAGCGCCATTAAACCGTTATAATTCTGCGGCTTAGTGGCTCTCTTTTCATGAAGATGTTCGTTACAATATACTTTGGCAATGAGTCACTCACGGGGGCCGACGGTGAACGTAGGTCCTTTTTTAGTTGATAAGAATGGGGGGATCTGTTTGCTTTTCAGACCAGTTAAGCCAATGGTTGTCAGTATGGGCAATAAGCCGTTCGATGATGAAAGCTTCATCTTTGAGCCGAAGTGGGACGGTTGGAGAATCATTTTGCATAAGCAGGGTGACCGAATTGAGGCTTATACGAGAAACGGCCATATCGTAACAAGTAAATTTCCGGAGTTAAAGGAAGCTTCATCGGGGATTAAAACGAACACAGCCATTCTGGATTGCGAAGGTATTGTTTTGCGAAACGGCCGGCCGGCTTTTGATGATTTTACATATCGTGGACGGTTGAGCAATGCTTCAAGGATCAAAAAAGCGGTAAATACGCATCCAGCAACATTCGTCGTTTTTGATGTTCTATATACGGATCAGGAGCATCTGAATGAGCCTTTAATGCAGCGAAAGCAGCGGTTAAGTGATATTGTTGCAATTACACCTGTCGTCACTCCCACAATGTATCTTGAAGAGAAAGGTAAAACTTTGTTTGAATTGTCCAAAGAGCAAGATATGGAAGGCATTGTGGCAAAGCGGAAGGATTCGAGATATATGTTGGACACCAGAACCCCTAACTGGGTGAAAATAAAGCATTTTAAATCAATAGATGTTATCATATTGGGTTATAGAACCAATCCGTTTGGGCTTGTGATGGGATTGAATTTTAGAACTGTGAAGAATAAGCCTGTCGGAGTTGTAGAGTTTGGTTTTAAGTCTGAAGAAAAGCAGTTATTCTTGGAATTGGCCAAGCAAATACATACGGTAAAGGATCAAAAAACGCAATGGATTGAGCCGCGTTTGTGCTGCTGCATTAATTATCTTGAACGGACAGATACGCATCAGTTGAGAATGACCGTGTTTAAGGGGTTCCTCTTTGACAAGAAGTCGGAGGATTGTATTTGGAGAGGCTAGGAAAGTATGATAGTCTGAAAGAGAAGTTTTTCGGAGGATGATGATTGGATATGCCTGCCTACGCCAATTATAGTGAAGAAGCAACAAAATGGCTGACCGGGAAAACGGGGAGCGGACATTTGGAATGTTACACCTATATTGATCCTGATGATACGGCAAACAGTTTCTTTCTGGTTCGCACAACAAATAAGATCATTCATGTTTGTTTTTCTGAAATTGAATATGACCCAAATAGCTATCAAAGCTTGCTCGAGGGACTGTATAAAGCTATTTATGAATGAAAAAACTCCTCCCGAAGGAGGAGCTGTTTGCAAGTTAAAACTTTATGTGAGTCATGGATTGTTCGGCGATATCATCCATATATCGTTCGAGACAATTGCACAAATAGTCCTTACGGCAAATCGGACAAGGCTCATTCATCAATCTGTTCAGATCGGTGGCTTTGGGTGTACCGGTTTGCGGATCTCTTTGAAACGTAAGGCGGGCTTGATTCCGGTCTTTTAAGTAGGCAACTACCTCGAATAGACCATTCTTTTTGTTATCACTAACCAATTTTGCGTCAACAACTTGCGGATCATAAGCCATTCGATAATTCCTCCTTGGACACGCATTAGTATATTATATAAATAAAGCACACTTAATTCAATAGGAGGGACGCCCCAGTTGATCATTGACTATCATGAGGCAGAGACAAAACCTGATGGTGAGCTTAGTATTCATGTGGGTATTCAATTCGAAGACGAACCGGATTCTCTTTATGTGATACATATCAGTGTGGATGTGAATGGATGGGTAAAAGCATGGACGCTGCTGTATAACGGGGTGGACTGCAAGTACAATTTTAAGCCGGAGGAAAAGGTAAAAGTTCTGGCACATCTATCAGAGGCTGGAATGCTCCTTCAAGAGCGCAAAAAAGGATAAACGGCTGCACCGTCCCAAATGAAAAATGGAATCGTCCCCATGATTTCGGTTCCGATTCCATTTGCCTTTATGTTTGTTGGTTTGTCGAGTGGTCAGCTCGCTTCGGGTAGGCGTGATTCTGGAAACAGGATGTATTCCGTTCCAGGAAAGACGCTGCATTTCCGGCGATCGTTTGCCTTCACGGGCTTGCTTGAGCCGTTTTTTCTTGGCCATTGATGTTGACATGATGGTTTCCTCCTTAGAGTTTGCTTAGCAAACTGTCTTAGTAAGATAATCTTAAACTAAGCTGTATATAATCTAAAAAAATAATGATCGGCTGGCAAGGGAAAGTTTGATTATTTCCATATTTATCGAGCCGAGAAAAAGGTGATAAGAATGCGCTTCAAAGTGGCACTGGCGTTTGATAATCAATCTGTCAAAGAAGAGATTTTGGAAATTAAGGAACAGAAGCTGGGTGAACTTTCGGATGAAGAAATCGAGAGAGCGATTGAAATCAACATTCGCAGCTGGCTGGACAAACACCTGCAAATTGAATGGGAAGTTTTGGAAGAGGAGTGAGATTATTTTTTTTTTCTTTTTCCCTTAAACCGCGGGGCTACATAATTTCGCTTACGATCCCGGAAAAAGGTCCATCCTCCGATAAAGGCCACCCCAATTGCAAAGAGCACAAAGCCCAGTGTGAATTTTCCCCAAAGCACATGTCCTTGTTCGCTGTAAATTTTGGCAAACAGAGCATCTTTCATTGCTAAAAAACCATATGTGGCCATAAGGCCGGGTATCACGAGCAGAAGTATGGCAATAAATCGGTAAAATGGCGCTTTCATACGTGCTCCTTGGTGTTTTACTCAATATTATACCACAAATAAGAATATATTTGCTCTTCCCCAAAAGGGTAATATAATAGATAGGACGCAGTACATAGCAGAAATGAGGAATAATAAATGAGTGAAATCAAATATGATATAGTTGTGCTCGGCGGTGGAACCGGCGGTTATATTGCAGCTATACGCGCTGCACAGCTAGGAAAAAAGGTTGCCATTGTCGAGAAGGACAAGCTGGGTGGAACCTGTCTGCACCGAGGCTGTATTCCCAGTAAAGCGCTGCTTAGAAGCGCTGAGTTATTCGCTGCGATGAAGGTCAGCGAAGATTATGGCATCTCGACTTCTTCCGTGGAATTAAATGTGCCGGGTGTAATGAGCCGCAAGCAGCGTATTGTGGACCAGCTTCATCAAGGCGTGCAATTTTTAATGAAAAAAAATAAAATTGATATATTTTACGGGAACGGCCGGATCATCGGTCCTTCCATTTTCTCGCCGCGCAGCGGTGCGGTTTCAGTGGAAAAGGCAGACGGCGAAATCGGAATGCTGCTTTCTGAAAATCTGATTATTGCTACAGGCTCCAAGCCGCGCAGCTTGCCTGGTTTGCAGGTGGACGGCGAATATGTGCTGACGAGCGAAGAAGCTTTAAATCTCGACAAGCTGCCCAAATCGATATTGATCATCGGCGGCGGTGTGATTGGGGTGGAATGGGCTTCGATGCTTAGTGATTTTGGCGTTGAGGTTACGATTGTTGAAGTCGATTCACGGATCGTCGGGTTGGAAGATGAGGATATTTCCAGAGAGCTTGAACGCTTGTTCAAAAAGCGCAAAATCAAAATGATCACCGGAGCAAAGATTTTAACAGAAACATTGAAATTGGAAAATGGTCAAGCTGTTCTGCAAGCGGACAAGAATGGTGAAAGGTTAGACCTGATCGCAGAGAAGGTACTCGTATCTGTTGGCCGCCAAGCGAACATTGAGGGGATCGGATTGGAAAGCACGGATATTAAGGTGGAGAGAGGCGTCATTCACGTGAATCGCCACATGCAAACCTCCGAATCTCATATCTATGCAATCGGCGATGTAATAGGCGGACTCCAGCTGGCGCATGTAGCAGGCCACGAAGGAATTGCAGCCGTTGAACACATCTGCGGTCTGAATCCTCATCCCATGGAGCCGCATCTGGTTCCGAAATGCACCTATACCCGACCGGAGATCGCCAATGTCGGTTGGACGGAAAAACAGGCGGCCGAGAAGGGCCATCAAATAAAGGTTGGCAAATTCAGCTTTAAAGCTGTGGGTAAAGCGCTCGTATACGGAGAATCCGACGGCTTCGTCAAAGTAGTCGCTGATGCGAAAACAAACGACATCCTGGGAGTTCATATGATAGGTCCTCACGTGACCGATTATATTACCGAGGCGGCTCTCGCGCAGGTGCTAAATGCAACCCCTTGGGAGGTTGGACAGACGATTCATCCGCATCCCACCTTGTCCGAAGCGCTTGGAGAAGCCATGCTGGCAGTGGATGGAAATGCGATTGGAAGCTGATTCAAACTAAGGAATTGTTTTCATTGGCAATTGCGTTTATAATGATATAGAGCCAAGTCTTAGGACCAGGTATTAAAACTCCATAAGATATTGCTTACGAAGTCAGTTTTTGCTAAAGCAAAAGCGAGATCATGCTTACGAAGTCAGTTTTTGCTAAAGCAAAAACTCTAAGGAGGTAATCTTCATGTCAATCGGTCAAATATCCAAACATCAGCGATTAGGCCTTACAGACGACCAAGCTGTACAAATGTACTCATACATGAATTTGGCAAGAAAATATGATGAACGCGGCATTATGCTGCAGCGTGCCGGTAAAGTTCCGTTTACAGTGTCCGGTATCGGCCAGGAATCGGGTCAAGTGGGTATGGCTTTCGCCATGCAGCCGCTGAAAGATTATTTTCTACCCTATTATCGCGATTATGGTTTTGTTCTCTCCATTGGGATGACTGTGAAGGATCTCATGCTTTCCCTTTTCTCCAAAGCTGAGGATATCAACAGCGGCGGCCGGCAAATGGCGGGCCATTTTGGCGGCAAGAAGTTGAACATCGTAACAGGCTCTTCACCGGTTACTACTCAGGTGCCGCATGCGGTGGGCATTGCCCTTGCTGCCAAGATGAAGAAGCAGGATTTTGTCACCATTGCTACTTTTGGCGAAGGCTCCAGCAATCAGGGAGATTTTCATGAGGGCTGCAACTTTGCCGGAGTTCATAAGCTTCCCGTTATTTTTGTATGTGAAAATAACCAATATGCGATATCCGTTCCGCTTCACAAGCAGGTTAGCGGCAAAATTGCGGACAGAGCCATCGGCTACGGCTTTCCAGGCTTTCAAGTGGATGGTACCGATGCGCTTGAGGTGTACCGAGTGGTCAAGGAAGCACGCGAGCGTGCTTTACGCGGCGAAGGTCCAACCCTGATCGAGCTGTTGACTTACCGCATTTCCCCGCATTCCACTTCCGATGATGACATGCTTTATCGCACCAAGGAAGAAGTGGATCTGCACAGGGGCAAAGACGGAAATGAAAAGTTTAAGCAGTATATTATCGAATGCGGGATCTGGAGCGAACAGCAGGACCAGGAGCTGCAAGAAAAGCAAAAACAAATCATCAATGAAGCAACCCGGTATGCGGAAGCTGCGCCTTATCCAAAGCCGGAGGATACTCTCCTCCACGTGTACGCTGAAGGAGAGGTGTAATCGATTATGGCAGTGATCACCTATATTGAAGCCATCCGCTCCGCCATGCAGGAGGAAATGCGGCAAGACGAGAATGTGTTCGTTCTCGGCGAGGACGTGGGCAAAGGCGGTGTCCTCAACACCACCAAAGGGCTGCGCGATCTATACGGCGAAGCTCGCGTAATGGACACTCCGCTGGCCGAATCCGCCATTGTCGGCGTGGCCATCGGTGCGGCGATGTACGGCATGAAGCCGATCGCCGAGATCCAATTTGCCGATTTCATCTTCCCGGCAACGAACCAGATCATCAGCGAAGCGGCCAAGATCCGCTATCGCTCGAACAACGATTGGAGCTGTCCAATCGTCATACGCGCGCCTTACGGCGCTACCGGCGCAGGCGCCTTATACCATTCCCAGTGCCCGGAATCGGTTTTCTTCGGCACGCCCGGTCTAAAAATCGTAGCGCCGTCGAATCCTTACGACGCCAAAGGGCTGCTCAAGGCAGCGATTCGCGATCCCGACCCTGTCATGTTTTTCGAGCATAAGAAATGCTACCTTTCGCTCTCAGCGAATGTGCCTGACGAAGATTTTATCGTGCCTATCGGCAAAGCCGATGTCAAGCGTCAGGGTACGGATATTACGGTGATATCCTACGGAATCACCGTGCATTATGCACTGCAGGCGGCGGAAGAGCTGGCCAAGGAAGGGATCAGCGCGCATGTGCTGGACCTGCGCACGCTGCAGCCGCTGGACAAGGAAGCGATTCTGGAAGCGGCAGCGAAGACCGGCAAGGTGTTGATCGTCCACGAGGACAACAAGACCGGCGGGGTTGGAGCTGAAGTCTCAGCGCTCATCGCTGAGGAGATGCTGTTTGAGCTGGACGCGCCGATTGCCCGGCTGTGCGGGCCGGACGTTCCGGCCGTCGGCAACAATCCGCCGATGGAGAAGTTTTTCCTGCTCAGCACGGATAAGCTGAAGGAGGCAATGAGAAAGCTTGCTATGTTTTAAAGCGAGCTTTCTCATTTGACCGTGCGACTTTCCATCATGATGAGATTTTTCATCCTTTAAGCTTGAAAAACGGGTTTCATAAATTAGGCAGGAGGTGCATGAGTGTGGCAAATGGACGGATTACCGAGGTGACAGTTCCGCATCTGGCGGAAAGCCTTGTATCCGCTACGATAGGCAAGTGGCTGAAGCAGCCTGGTGACTACGTGGAGCAATACGAAGTGATCTGTGAACTGTTTACCGAGAAAGTGAACACGGAGATGCCTTCGCCCATCGAAGGTAAATTGATAAAAATTATATTCGGCGAAGGGGAAGTAGCAGCTGTGGGCGAAGCCATCTGCCTCATCGAGGAGCCGGCTTCTGCGGCAGATGCCGCTTCAATTTCCCCTTCACTCAGTGAAGAAGGGGAAATGGTCTTGACTGATGAGCATGCGGAGCCAAGTATGAGAAATCGTTTTTCACCAGCCGTACTTCGAATGGCTGAAGATAATCAAATTGATCTTCAGCAAGTGGCAGGCACAGGCTTGGGCGGTCGAATTACGCGACAAGACGTGGAGCAGGCCATCGCCTCAGGGCAAGCACGAAGGTCTTCTGCCACCTGGTCGGATTCCGGATCATCCGCTTCCGCAATGCAGTCTGCTTATCCGGCTGCGGCAAACGATGCGGCTGTACCAAGGTCACCTGACAGTCCAAGCTCTGTAGTGTCACAACCTGCTGCCTCGCAAGCTTCTCCAGCGGAACCTGATGTGCCTGTCAAAGTGCCGGTTCGCACCACGGGTATTCATCTGTCCGCGAATCCGGCTACGCCCTTTATTGAGGTCGAGCCTTATGCGGGCGGACGCGGCGAACAGCTCATTGATGTTACGCCAATGCGTAATGCAATTGCCAGCCGTATGCGCCAAAGCGTTTCGGAAATACCGCATGCCTGGACAATGATTGAAGTCGATGTCACGAATCTTGTTGTGCTGAGGAACAAGGTCAAGGATGAATTTCAGCGCCAGGAAGGTGTGAACCTGACTTACCTGGCTTTTTTACTCAAAGCGGTAGTAGGTGCGATCAAGGATTATCCGATCATGAATTCTGTATGGGCGGTTGATAAAATTATCGTGAAGCGGGATATCAATCTCTCTCTCGCTGTGGGAACGGAAGATTCGGTGCTCACACCGGTGATCAAACAGGCGGATCAGAAGAATATCGCCGGTCTGGCAAGGGAAATCGATGAATTGACAAGGAAGGCAAGAACGGGGAAACTAAGCTTAAACGATATGCAAGGCGGTACATTCACGATCAATAATACAGGCTCCTTCGGTTCGGTATTGTCCTACCCGATTATCAATTACCCTCAGGCGGCGATTTTAACTTTTGAATCGATCGTGAAGAAGCCTGTTGTGATTCAAGATATGATTGCAGTCCGATCCATGGTCAATCTCTGCTTATCGCTCGATCATCGGATACTGGATGGCGTCATCTGCGGCAGATTCCTGCAGCGGGTCAAGGAAAACCTGGAGGGATATAATTCCGAAACGAAATTATACTAAGATTAGATTTACATGAATAAGCTGAACGTGAACAGAAGGCTGGACAGGACAATGGATATCAGCATCACGTAGATCACTATTTTGAACCAAAGCTTATTGGGGTTCATGAGATTCACTCCTTTTTGAATAGCATGTCTAATCATATTGTAACTCATAGCGAGTATTGGAGGAAAGTGCATGGTTGAGCAAAATCGTTTGGTTCAGGAATTTATTTCCCTGGTTCAGGTTGACAGCGAATCAAAATTCGAAACAGAAATCAGCAAGGTGCTCACACAGAAATTTAGTGAATTGGGATTAAAGGTGGAAGAGGATGATTCGGCGTCAAAAATCGGCCATGGAGCAGGCAATCTGATTTGCACCTTGGATGCTACGGATAACAGCTCGTTCATTCCTGAGCTTTTATTTACATCGCATATGGATACAGTGGCGCCGGGCAAAGCGATTAAGCCGCAAATCGGCGATGACGGTTACATACGAAGCGATGGTACGACCATACTGGGCAGTGACGACAAAGCTGGAATTGCAGTCATGTTCGAAGCCATTCGTATATTGAAGGAGCAGAACATTCCGCACGGACAGATCCAATTTATAATTACGGTCGGAGAGGAAGTAGGCTTAAAAGGCTCTCGGTCGATGGATCCCAAATGGATCACAGCCCAATACGGATTTGCGCTTGATTCCAATGGTAGCATCGGTGATATAGCTACAGCAGCACCCGGCCGCGCCGAAATTGCCATAACTTTTCAGGGGAAATCCGCTCACGCAGGTGTGAATCCCGAAGATGGCATCAGTGCGATTCAGGTGGCGAGCAAGGCTGTTTCCAAGATGACGCTGGGCCGCATTGACAGTGAAACTACAGCGAATATCGGCAGCTTCTCCGGAATAGGGCCGCTCAACGTGGTGTGTGATAAGGTGACACTGGAAGCGGAAGCGCGCAGTATTGTCCAGCCCAAGCTGGAAAAGCAGATCGAATCGATGCGCCAAGCTTGCGAAACGGCTGCCAAGGAAGCGGGAACTACTTGCGAGTTTAATTCTGAGATTGTATACGTTTCTTACATGCATGATGATTCATCTCCTGTAGTTCAACTTGCTTCCCGTGCGATGAAGACGATGGGATTGACCTCCAGGACCTTCCATTCAGGCGGCGGCAGCGATGCCAATATCTTTAATGGCTTGGGTGTTCCTACTGTCAATCTGGCTGTCGGCTATAATGAAATTCACACGACCAAAGAAAATATTGCCATCAGTGATCTGGTCAAAACAGCTGAGCTGGTAGTAGCTATCATTAAGGAGTCTACAAAGGGCCTGTGATTTGAAAATGATTTAAAAAGGTATTTCACACACCGAATTTCAGGTGCGGAATACCTTTTTTACTTTTCTATTGGCTGTCGAATAGGCCAGCTGATGGGTCAAAAACTCAGTGAGCTTGAGTTCTTCATGGGATTTTTGCGCTGCTTGATTCAGATAGCGCTTGATTTCCCATACCTTGCCGACCAATCTGATCTGCTGCTCTGCAGTACAGCTTTTCATACGCGCATTCCTCATTCTTGAATTTATTTTTGATATAATGAACGTTATGCAAGAATTGGACATGTTATGCATGTTCACAAATCCAAAGGGAGGCAAGCCGAATGAACCCGATCTCCAATTCCAAATTTGAAGAGGTTACTTTAAGCTCCGAGTCGATTTTCAAAGGAAAAGTCATATCCCTTCAGGTTGATCAAGTCAGGCTCCCCAATGGAAAGACGGCGTCAAGAGAAATCATCAGGCATCCGGGAGCCGTAGCCGTGCTTGCGTTGTTAAACGATACTATGATCGTAGTTGAGCAGTATCGTAAGGCGCTTGAACGTAATCAGGTGGAAATTCCAGCAGGAAAATTGGATCCGGGAGAGCTTCCGCTTGATGCTGCGCTTCGAGAATTGGAAGAGGAGACAGGTTACCGCTCCGACTCCATTAGATTGATTTCCTCCTTTGCAACTTCTCCCGGCTTTGCCGACGAAATTATTCACTTGTATGTAGCCGAAAACCTGACAAAAGGTGAAGTTCATTTGGATGAGGATGAGTTTTTGGATTGCGAAGCCCTTACACTTGAACAGGCCAAGGCCTATATTCGCGATCAGCGGATCAGTGATGCCAAAACGATCCTGGCTGTTTACGCTTGGGAAGTATACCGGCTCACCGGAAAGATCTAGATGGAGTCCTATTATGTAGATCTGCATGTTCATATCGGCCGCACGGAAAAAGGAAATCCCGTGAAAATCAGCGGCTCCAAGCACTTGACTTTTTTCAACATTGCTCATGAGGCATCCGAGCGAAAAGGTATGGACTTGATCGGTATTATCGATTGCCATTCGCCAACCGTTCAAGATGAAATCCTGCATTACTTGAATCTGGGGGATATGGAGGAAATGGAAGGCGGCGGGATTCAGTACCATCAAACGACCATCCTGCTTGGCAGCGAAATCGAGGTTCGGGATCCGGATATGGGGCCAGCGCACCTGCTGGTTTATTTGCCCGACCTCCAAACGATGCAGGACTTTACGAGCTGGATGCGCAAGCATATGAAAAATGTGGAGCTTAGCTCACAGCGGATTTATGTACCGGCTCGCATCCTGCAGGAGGAGGTTGTCGGGAGGGGTGGAATTCTGATCCCCGCTCATATTTTTACACCGCATAAAAGTGTGTACGGCAGCGCGACAAGCCGCATGGAGAACCTGCTGGATATGAGCAAGATCGCAGCAGTAGAGCTGGGCCTCAGCGCTGACTCCGCCATGGCCGGTACGATCTCCGAGCTGGATCGATACACGTTTGTGACCAATTCAGACGCTCATTCATTAGCAAAAATCGGCAGGGAATATAATCGTATGGCGATGCAAAAGGCCAATTTCACGGAGCTCACCAAAGCGCTCGCTCACCAGGACGGCCGATCGGTCCTGGCCAACTACGGCTTGAACCCGCGGCTTGGCAAATACCATAGAACGTATTGCGTTCAGTGCGAATCGATTTTGGATGAATCGGCTATGGCTGTAGAACGCTGTTTATTCTGCGGCGGCAAGAGGATCGTGCGAGGGGTAATGGAGCGTGTCCAGTCTTTATCTGACAGGGATGAGCCTTATTTTCCCAGCTATCGCCCCCCTTATCATTTTCAGGTTCCGCTCGAATTCATTCCAGGGCTGGGCCGTAAAAAAATTGACCTGCTGCTTGCCCGATTCGGCACGGAGATGAATATACTCCATAAGGTAATCTTGGAGGATCTTGCAGACGTCATCGGGTTGGAATCTGCTGGTTATATTGTACAGGCCAGAGAGGATACACTGGTGCTGGAAGTGGGCGGCGGCGGACGCTATGGAAAGGTCCAACGTCACGAATGATTCATTTGAAGGCAGGCCATCACCCTCTTAACAATCTATCAAGTTCGCAATTTTTAATGGAATGTGATTCATAGATTCACTTTTTTCGGCATATGCTTATTTTGTAGGATGCATGTGCTGGAAAGGGGCTTCATGATGAACGGAAACCAAACAATGAAACAATTTATGAAAGAGAATGTATCTTTATTTGTATTTGTGTCTGTGCTGTTTGTCATAGGTGTCGTCTTTGGAGCGGTTATGGTTAACGCCTTGTCCCTGGAGCAAAAACAGGAGATGTCACGTCATCTCGGCAGCTTTTTTCAAGAAGTAAACGGGGGAATGGAAGTCGACAAAGGCCTTTCGTTTCAGCAATCCTTCGGGATGCATATGAAATGGATTTTACTGATTTGGCTTTTTGGTCTCTCGATTATCGGATTGCCGCTCATTCTTATTCTTGATTTTCTAAAAGGTGTGCTGATTGGCTTTACCGTGGGGTATTTAATCGGACAGCTTTCCTGGAAAGGGATGCTCTTTGCCTTTGTTTCTGTAGCACCGCAAAATCTGATCATTATACCCTCTCTGCTGATCTGCAGTGTTTCGGCTGTTGCCTTCTCCATTTATATGATCAAAAATCGGTTTATTCAGCGCAAGGGTAGCATGTATCAACCTTTTATGAGATATACCTCAATCACCCTGCTGATGGGTGTCTTGCTGCTGGGTGCGGCAGTGTGGGAAGGGTACTTTTCGCTTGGTTTAATCAAATGGGTAACCCCAATGTTAAATGGACTTTATTAAAGAATTCCAGCGTATTGCTCGCTAGATCCATGTTTGACTTTGCCAGCTTGCTCACCCTATAATGAGAAAGTGGTGCTTACTAACAAAAGCCGTAAGCCCTCATGAGGGGGAGGAGTATGGAAGCACGAATCGAAAAGATTAAGCAGGCGCTGCAATCCCAAGGGTTTAAGCTGACCCCTCAAAGGGAAGCAACGGTGCGGGTTTTGCTCGAGAACGAAGAGGATCATCTCAGCGCGGAAGACGTGTTTATGCTCGTTAAGGATAAGGCTCCCGAGATTGGCCTCGCTACAGTATACAGAACCCTCGAACTGTTAAGCGAGCTGCATGTCCTGGAGAAAATGAATTTTGGCGATGGCGTAGCCCGTTATGACTTGCGCAATGACAGTACTCATCATCATCATCATCATTTGATATGTGTTCAATGCGGTTCCGTCGATGAAATTATGGAAGATTGGCTGACTCCATTGGAAGTAAGGCTGGACGAAGAGTATCATTTTCAAGTACTCGACCATCGCCTCGATTTTCAAGGTATTTGCCATCGCTGCAATGGAAGAGGCAAGCCGGCAGCGCTAGATAGATCGAAAACTCATGCTCCTACCTGAGATGGCTGTCATACTAGGATAAACGATTGCATCATCCTATTTGACGAGTGTTTATCAAGATTTATGCGATGCATATAAGTTTAAAAACATATACTTTTCTTATCAACGAAGAAAGGGGCTGTCCGGAGTAGATTGTTATCTACAATGTGGACAGCCCCTTCGTATTATCAGGAGTAGTTAGTTATAACCAAGCGGCGGGTTACGATAATCGGAAGGAGCCATCTGAGCGGCTAGGTAAACCTGAGATTCCGGTCTTGGCTTGGCAACAATTAAAATCCCACCGAATTCAAGTGCTTGTTCATATTGCTCGGCTTCATGCTGCGTCATTCCGAGAGCTTCCATTTCATCCAGAAGCCGCTGACCTTGACTGCGAAGGAGCTTGGTTAACGCAGATGTCATTCCTTCATCTGCTAAAGCTGGATGCTGGGCTCCCGTGATCTCGACTAATTCATCTACCAATTGTTCATCCGAAGCCAAAATATACATTTGACTTAATGGGAACCCTTCATGTTGAAGGCTGTAGATGTGCCGCAGCGCCTGTTCTTGATCATTGACGAGCATCATTCTGCTTTCCATTTTGATTCCTCCTCAGAGTTTTGCTTTAGCAAAACTGGCTTCGTAAGCATAATCTTAGAGTTTTGCTTTAGCAAAACTGGCTTCGTAAGCATAATCTTAGAGTTTTGCTTTAGCAAAAATGGCTTCGTAAGCATAATCTTAGAGTTTTGCATTAGCAAAACTGAATTCGTTAGCGTAATCTCAGATAGCATCATAAGCGAATTCTCAATTAATTTGGTTAATGTTTAATACCCGCTTCACACACTCTATGAAACAAGCCATTATGCAAAAGATTCAAGAGCCATCGGATATGGTTACATATTTAAAGAAGTATAGTTATGAGATAAACCTCTATCGAGGTCTTTTCGAAGATGAGCGACCGCGTTTAAAGGTAGGTTTATTCGCCAATAAGAAAGTCGATTTCGGAGAGCCGAAATGTTATATTTTCTTATGTGGTAATTAATAGCAAAGGGGCCAAAAAGGTGACTGAAACATGCATATATTAATCGTAGACGACAACCCGGTAAATCTCATTGTAATCGAGAAAATTTTAAAAAGTGCAGGCTATATGGAATATACAGCTATGACCTCGTCTAAAGAGCTGTTCGATTATCTAGATATGGATAGGGCGCCTGCTTTTGAAGCTAAGAATAAAAATCCCGTCGATTTAATTCTTATGGATATAATGATGCCCGTCATGGATGGGATAGAATCCTGCCGAATCATTCAAAAGGATGAGCGTTTACGTGACATCCCCATTATTATGGTAACCGCATTAGGTGATTCGCTGAAGCTTGCAGAAG
Source organism: Paenibacillus sp. GP183 (assembly GCF_900104695.1). Lineage (NCBI taxonomy): Bacteria > Bacillati > Bacillota > Bacilli > Caryophanales > Paenibacillaceae > Paenibacillus > Paenibacillus sp. GP183. The sequence goes on along the minus strand of NZ_FNSW01000001.1, from coordinate 1,473,938 downwards.
CTTTGGAAGCAGGAGCTATTGATTATGTCATCAAACCGATAAATAAAATTGAGCTTATCGCACGCATTCGGGTTGCTTTAAGGCTCAAGTATGAAAAAGATTGGCACAAAGAAAATGAAAAGCGGATTCGTCATGAGCTGGAGCTTGCCAAACAGGTTCAAGGCAATGTGCTTAGCCCCCCGCTTCGGGACGAGCATCTCGATATAAAAGCGGTATACCATCCATCTTCCGAGCTCGCGGGAGACTATTATGCATGGTACCGGATCGATAATCACCGATATGGTGTCATCATTCTGGATATTATGGGTCATGGCATTTCCTCGTCCCTGGTTTGTATGTTTATCTCTTCCGTCATGCAGGATACCATAAATCGTTATGTTTCTCCGGAAATCGTTATAGCCGAACTAAATCGATATATGAATCAATTAAACAGCCGAGGTCAATCCATCAGCTATTATTTCACTGCCATTTATTTATTGATTGATGTGGAGCTAAAGACCATTGAATATGTGAATGCGGGTCATCCGCCGGGCTTGCTGATAGAGAATGGACAGTTGATCTCTCTGCTTGACCAAGGCACCTGCGCAATAGGTTTTTTTGAGCAGGCGGAAATTAATAGAGGAACTGTTTCATTTCAGGAATCGGTAGAAATTGTGCTGTATACGGACGGGCTGCTTGAAGCCATCGATGATTCGGAGAATGATCCGCTGGATACTTTATCGGATGCTTTAAAAAACTATACGGGTCAGGAACTCGCTTCTGTCATCGATCATTTGCTTCCTCCCGAGCTGCTGGAAATACAAACGGATGATATATGTTTGGTAAGGGTTACGGTTTCCTAAATTGTAGGAGATACATGAGTGCTTCGCGAAAGGATGGAGCTAACATGAAAATGAGGACGAAGCTATTTATTGGCTTCGGTGTTCTGCTGCTGCTGATGTTTGCATTGGCGGGAATCGGGTTAAACCGAATGACCAGCATTGATCGAAGCTTGGATGATATGTACAAAAATCAATATGAAAAATTAAGGTTGATTTCCTTACTCAAGACGGATGTCTACAATTTAGGGAAGAACACATCCAATTTGCTGTTAAGCAAAGATAAAGACAGCCAGATAAAAAATGAAGAAGCGATACAAGCTGCGAACTCTAAGCTGAATGTCACAATGGAACAGGTAAATAATGCCTATACCACTGAAGCAGAGAAGCAGATTGCCAATGATATTCTGGATAAATCACGAAAATATATAAGCCTGCAGGGTCAGATCAAACAGCTAGTTGTCAATGGTAACATGGATGCGGCGATTGCTTTAAGAGGTGCCCAAGGAACTGAACTTCAGGATGACGTAATGACTTCCGCAAATAATATGACTCGATTTCAAGAAAACGCTATGAATTCAGCCTTGAAAAATGCCAAAATGAAAAATTCGGAGACTGTCGCTTATACAGGACTTCTAACGCTGATTGGTCTCTTTTTAGGCGGAGGCGTGATGTTCTGGATTCTGGTTGGTTTAACCAAAGGGCTTCATATGATGACCGGGATGATCCGAAATATAGAAACGTCCGGCAGCTCTAGTTCCCAAAGGATACATATTGCTTCCAATGATGAGTTTGGCGACCTGGTGAGAGTGTTTAACGAAATGACATTGGTCATTGAGGAAAAGTCAGAGAGCGAGAGGGCTCTGGGTAAGCTAAGCAGCGATCAGGCCTGGTTAAAAACAAATTTGGCGCATATGTCCACCATGCTTCAGGGACTACAGGATTTGAGCGGATTTGCTTTCTCCTTTATTGGTGAAGTATGCCGAATGACCGAATCGAGCTATGGTGCTTTTTATGTCAAAAAGGAGCTGCAGGGTCAAAAGTATCTTCAACTCTATTCAACGTACGCCCGCAGCAGCAACGATCAAATTACGTCAAATGCGAAGCTGGAATTTGGACAAGGGCTTCCAGGGCAATGTGCGCAGGATAAAAAAGCGATTTTTCTGAAAGAAATTCCGCCCGATTACGTCAAGGTTAGTTCTGCATTTGGGCAAATTGCACCTTTATCGATCTTGATACAACCGATTCTGTTCGAGGATGAAATCGTTGCTGTTTATGAAATTGCTTCGCTGAAAACATATACGGAGCTGCATTTGGAATTAGCGGAGCAGCTATCTGAAAGTATGGGAATTTTACTGAATAACATTCGCGGCCGAATGAAGGTCGAGGAGCTGCTGCGCATCTCACAAAACCTCACTCAAGAGCTGCAAAACCAATCCGAGGAATTATTGACGCACCAAAACGAACTTCGAGGCTCCTACGATAAAATGGAGCGTCAAGCTCAGGAGCTGTCGGTAGCTTCAAAGTATAAATCCGAATTTTTAGCCAACATGTCTCATGAGCTGAGAACACCGCTGAACAGTATGCTGATCCTGTCTCAGCTGCTTGCTGACAATAAAGAAGGGAACTTGACGGAAAAACAGATTGAGTATGCGGAAACTGTTCATAGCTCGGGGCAAGAGCTGCTGAATTTGATTGATGATGTGCTGGATTTATCGAAGATTGAGTCAGGAAGATTGGACCTGCAGCGTGACACCGTCATGATTCTTGAAATAAATCAATCGCTTCGCCGCGTTTTCTTGCCTCTTGCCGAACGAAAAGGATTGAATTTGAACATTCGTATCGATGAAGACGCGCCAGAGCAAATATTTACAGATCGCCAAAGATTGATGCAAATTCTCAAAAATTTGCTGTCCAACGCTATAAAATTTACCAGTCATGGAGAGGTCAAGCTGGAAATTTATCGTGATCGATTTCAATCTTCCATGGTCGCTTTTGCCGTCGAAGACACAGGAATCGGAATTTCTGCGGACAAGCATGAGATGATTTTTGAGGCATTCCGCCAAGCGGATGGCACAACGGGCCGCAAATATGGAGGCACCGGATTGGGGCTGTCCATCAGTCGGGAATTCGCAACGCTGCTGGGAGGCGAAATTCAGCTGCAAAGCAGTGTTGGCGAAGGCAGCAGGTTTACCTTACTGCTTCCCGAGCTCAGCTCGGATTTCCAATCTGAAGTTCTTAAGCAAGTAGCTACGAGCCATGAAAGCGCGATGCTGAAACAAACCTCACCGCCGATTCCAGTCCAATGGGGAGAACCTTCTCGGAAAATTTCAATGGATCTTACCGGGAAGAAACTGCTCCTTGTGGTTGATATCCGGAATTTATATTCCTTATCGAATTTGCTGGAAAGCAATGGTATGAAGGTCGTTCATGCGGAGAACGGGATTGGCGCCATCGAAACGCTGAAGAGCGATCCGGCCATTGACCTGGTTATTATGGACGTGATGATGCCGGAAATGGATGGGTATCAAGCGATGCGCAATATTCGGGAAATGACCCAATTTCAAAAGCTGCCCATCATCGCTCTTACCGCCAAGGTGATGAAAGAAGATAAAGAAAAATGCATCCAGGCCGGTGCATCGGATTATTTGACAAAGCCCGTGCAAGTTGATCAATTAATGTCTATAATAAATTTGTGGCTTTTTAACCATTCTGAAGAAGGGAGTGCGAAGGGATGAGTTCTGAAATCGAAGATTCAATTCAGACTTCCGCGGCCGACACGGAGCTTGAATCTTTGGAAATTTCATTGCTGCTTGAAGGAATCTATCGACTTTACGGTTATGACTACCGAAATTATAATTCCCCTTCCATTCGACGGCGCATTCTTCACCGAATGAACGCAGAAAATCTGAATACGATCTCTGAGCTGCAGAATAAAGTTCTTCATGATCGCAACTATTTAAAGAGACTGCTCTCGGATTTGGTCATTTCGGTAACGGAAATGTTTCGCGATCCAGAGATGTTTGCTGTTTTTCGAACTGAAGTCGTCCCCTGGCTGCGCACATTGCCATCCATTCGGATCTGGCATGCCGGCTGCGCCACGGGTGAGGAAGCTTATTCTACAGCTATTCTGCTGCACGAGGAAGGCTTGTATGATAAAGCTCGGATCTACGCAACCGATATCCATGAGGAAGCTCTCGCGGCTGCAGAATCAGCAACCTACCATCTGAAGAATATGCAGCTTTATACTCGGAATTATCAACAGGCTGGCGGAAAGAATGCTTTTTCCCAATATTATCAAGCTGATAAGGATCATGCCGTCTTTCACGATTTCCTCAAAGAGAACATCGTATTTGCCGAGCACAATCTGGTAACGGATGGTTCATTTAATGAATTTCACGTTATTTTTTGCCGGAATGTTCTGATCTATTTTAATCATGATTTGCAGGAAAGAGTATATCAATTGATTTACAACAGCTTAAGTTTAAATGGTTTTCTGGCTTTGGGCCAAAATGAATCCGTCGCTTTTAGCAGGCAGCAGGTAAGTTATGTTCCAGTTCACCCGGCGATAAAAATATTTAAGAAGACGAAGTAACCACTTGCTTGTATCCCAAGATGAAATGAGGCGTTTAAACTGGCAGGGAATGAATCCGTCGACATATTGCTGGTTGACGATCAACCGGAAAATTTACTTGCTCTGGAATCCGTTCTGGATGACAGCGGGTACAATCTAGTTAAAGCCCATTCTGGAGTTGAGGCACTTAGATGCTTGCTCAAACGGGATATCGCGGTGATCGTGTTGGATGTCCAGATGCCTGGCATGGACGGCTTTGAGACAGCGCAATGGATCAAGTCGAGAGAGAAGACGAAAGCGATTCCGATTATTTTTATAACCGCCTCCACACGGGAAGAAGAATTTGCCTTTACGGCCTACTCGGTTGGCGCTATTGACTTTATGGTCAAGCCATTTTCACCTCAAATCCTGAGGAGTAAAATAGAAGGCTTTGTACAAATGCACAAGGTGCAAACTAAATTGCTTGAGCAAACGGATATTCTTAATGAGCAAACCCGCGAAATGCAGAAAGCCAAAGAAACTGCTGAATCTGCCGCGAAGGCCAAGTCCGAATTTTTGGCCATGATGAGCCATGAGATTCGCACCCCCATGAACGGGGTGATTGCGATGGCGGACTTATTGCTGGAAACCGAGCTCACCGAGGATCAGAAGGATTACGCCGAAACGATTCACAAAAGCGGAAATGCCCTGCTTCTGATTATCAATGATATTTTGGATCTTTCCAAAATGGAATCAGGCAAGATGGAGCTGGTGGAAGAGCCGTTTGATTTAAGCCTCTGCATAGCTGAAACCTTGGATTTATTCAACGTCGACTGCCGCAAGAAATCGATTGAGCTTACACAAACTCTGGATGAAGCCATTCCCGATCAATTGTTTGGCGATGTGACCCGGATAAGGCAAATTCTCATCAATTTGGTGGGAAATGCAGTGAAGTTTACTGACAGTGGACGGATTGATGTCAACGCGCGCATTAAAACATCCTATGATAACAGTTTGGAGATAGAATTCTCTGTTTGTGATACGGGGATTGGCATAGATGAAGAATCCATAGGCTCCTTATTTCGGCCTTTCTCTCAGGTAGATTCTTCCATGACAAGGAAATATGGAGGCACCGGACTGGGACTGGCTATCTGTAAAAGCTTGGTAGAATTGATGAACGGAACCATAGGTGTCAGAAGGAATGAAGGACCGGGAACCACCTTTGTTTTCAGCGTTTTATTATATAAATCTCTTTAAAAAAAGTCCTCGAAAGAGGCTTTTTTATTTTCAAATTTTGCTAGAATCGTGATTCAAAATGAGTTTGAGAGTTTATACATATAGTACAGCCCATGCCAAGTATGATGTTATAAACTAAATATATAAAGTGAGGGATGCATGTGAATGTAGTTAAAGACAAAGAATGCATTGCAATGTTGCTTGCCGGTGGAGAAGGAACCCGTTTACATCCATTAACCTTGCATACGGCAAAGCCTGCTGTACATTTTGGTGGATCCTATAGAATGATTGATTTTGCGCTCAGTAATTGTCTGAATTCCGGTATATCCAATGTTGGTGTTGTCACTCAATATAAGCCAGAAGCGCTTTTTAACCATATTGGGGAAGGACAATCCTGGTTAAACTCTGATCAGGACGGAGAAATTGCCCTGCTTCATCCAGGAAATGGCGAGGTATATGCCGGTACAGCTGACGCTGTATTTCAAAACAGATTTTATATCAATAGACACCAACCGGAATATGTAATTATTCTATCCGGTGACCATATATATCGCATGGATTACAATTCAATGCTCGAAGAGCACAAGCGTACCAAAGCAGATGTTACCGTTGCGGTGGCCCCGGTTAATTGGGACGAAGCGCATCGTTTTGGTATTTTAAGTACCGATGAAATCGGGAGAATCACTAAATTTACGGAAAAACCAGCAAAACCAGAAAGCAACTTGGCTTCAATGGGTATTTATATTTTCAATTGGAAGTTTTTAGAGTCTTTCTTGATTAAGGATAATGGCAACAGCAGCTCCAGCCATGATTTTGGCAAGGATGTGCTCCCGGCCATCATTAACTTTGGCGCCAATATTTTCGCATACTCGTTCAAGGGGTATTGGAGAGATGTTGGAACTATTCAAAGCTTATGGGAAGCCAATATGGACATGCTCCACGATCCTGAGCTTTTGCCATGGATGAATGAGGATACACAAGTGGTTAGCACCTGCACGGACATGACTCCCCAATTTATTCAAACAGGATTACGCGTAAGGCGATCCATTGTCTGTGAGGATTGCACCATTTTCGGCAAAGTTGAACGATCCATTATTTCATTTGGCGTTCAAATTGGTGAAGGCAGCCTGATTGAAGATAGTGTCATTATGCCAGGCGTCATTATCGGTAAAAATACGGTTGTCAAAAATGCCATTATTGGCGAAGGCACCTATGTAGGCGATGGAGTCATGATCAAAGGTACCGGCCGTAATGATATTGCCGTAATCGGTGAAAGAGAGACGGTTTTAATAAGATCCGAAAGACTGACCAAGCCTGTTTTTTCTAAGTACTGGATGAAATGGATCAGCACGCCGCTATCGGATTTCAGATCCCAGTCTAATTAAAGGAGCTGTCCAAATGAGCTATTCTATTGTAGTAGCTGATCGGGAAAGTGATGTGAAAAAGGCGATTCTGCAGTTTCTGGAAGCCGGCTTTCGGCCTTTCCAAATTCATGTGCTCGCTTATGATAATGACAAGAACAAAGAACTGCTTACCCAGCAATGCGTGAGCCGAATAGGAATGGCTACACAAGCTATGAATCAAACACAATCGGATTTATTCCGCTCCAAGGGCAGCGACCTTCGCAAGAAGATGTTGTCCTTTGGCTGGTCGGAAACAGCCGTTGATTATTATGAGAAAGAAATTGCAAGCGGTCGTATTGTTGTGGCCGTGTCTCATGAAGAATTGATAGGTTTGGAATCAATTGGGTAATTGTGAAAGGGAGTAAGTTAAGTTCACTGTTTTGCAGTGGGCTTTTTTTTACATTTATGTTGACGAGGTGTTTCAACTGTTTCACAATGGGGTAAGTAAACAAAAAGCAAGTAAAGGAGAGGTTGAATGGTCTATCAAATCAGTGTTGCGGCAATTGCTATTGCTTTTGTCGTGTTAGTTGTGTATTTAATCAAGACTTTGAAATCTCTCACTGTACTATTTGAGAATACCAGCCAAACGCTGAGCAGAGTAGAACAGCAAGTAGGGGCCATTACTTCTGACAGCACTGAATTGATTCAGCATGCTAAGGAAATAGTTGTGGATGTTCAGGATAAGATAAAGAAGCTGGACTCCGCGTTCTCATCGCTCAAGCAATCTGGTGAAGCGGCAAAAGAAGTGACTTCATCCGTAAGACAGGTATCCAGCGCGGTAGCACAGCTTATTCATTCCAGGAGAAAGCCGGAGCCGGCTACATGGGTCGATCATTTGACTGAAATGATTAAAACCGTCCCCGTGCTTCTGGATGTTTGGCATAAGATAAAGAAATCACGTTAAAAATTTATGGAGGACTGTCCAATGATTGAACCAAAATTCCAACTAAACAAAGAAATTACCGAACTTAGCAACACATTGTACCTAAAAGGTGAGTTGGACTTATCCCAGGCAGCGGAAATGCGATCAGCGATTGATCCGTTAGTTGCAGAAACTAATAAAGCACTTATTCTTAATCTGCAGGATCTCAGTTATATTGACAGTACTGGCATTGGGGTCATTGTATCGATCTTAAAAGCAAGAGATGTTCTGAAAGCGCCTTTCCATGTTGTAGCTACTCCCCCTAAAATCCAGCGTCTGTTTGATATTACAGGATTAACACCATTCTTGTCAGCCTAAATCAGAGAGAGGAAAGAAGCCACATATGAAACTCCCTAATCGACCTGTTACCTTGACTCTGCCAGCTGAAGCGGAATATTTGGATCTAGTCCGGTTTACGCTTTATGGTATCGCTACACGTCTTGGTTTTTCTTATGAAGAGACGGAGGACATGAAGGTAGCAGTCTCAGAGGCATGTAACAATGCGGTCATTCATGCTTATGAGCCCGGCAATTCGGGCTTGATTGAAATTCGATTCGAGCCTTCCGTAGAGGAACTGCGGATTATTGTGAAGGATGAAGGCCATAGCTTCGATATCAATAAACTTAAAAGTTCAACTTCCATGCACGATAGAACTTTAGATGATACACAAGTTGGGGGACTAGGACTTTATTTGATGCAAGCGCTCATGGATGAAGTGGAGGTGAAGGTAAACGGAGGAACTGAAGTTAAACTCATCAAAAAGTTGGTGAAAAGCGAGGAAATGGTATGAGTATAGACTCCGGACCACGCGAAATGCCATCCATTTATGAGCTGATTCTGGAATATCAGAAAACCGAGTCTAATGAAATCGCTACGACCTTATTGCTGAAATATGAGCCTATGGTGAAAATGGCAGCAGGAAAGATTGCCAGAAGCCGGCCAGATTTATATGAAGATTTGGTACAAGTCAGTTCAATGTCCCTGCTTCGTCTCTTTAAGCAATATGATGTAACCTTGGGCGTGCAATTTGAGCCCTATATGATGAAAAGCATCATTGGTCATATGAAAAACTTTTTGCGTGATAAATCTTGGTACATTCAAGTGCCGCGGCGCATCAAGGAAAAAGGTTTTCAAATTCAAAATGCCATCGACAATCTCACAGCCAAGCTGGAGCGTTCCCCCAGGGTGGATGAAATTGCGGCAGAAGTAGGCCTGACCGAAGAGGAAACGATTGAAATTTTGGCCGGGCGCGAATGCTACCACTATGTCTCTTTGGATACTCCTTTGTCTGAGGAAGAAAACGGAGCGACGATCGGGGATATCCTGGCCACCTCTTCCGATGAATATCAAAGAGTGGACAGCCGCCTCGATTTACAGGAAGCTTTGAGCGTGATCAAAGATGAAGAAAGGCAAGTGCTCGAGCTGGCCTATGTTCATGGCCATTCACAAAGAGCCATTGCCGAGGAGTTGAATGTCTCTCAAATGAGCGTGTCTCGGATACAGAGAAGAGCTCTTGATAAGCTGCGGGCTTATTTCGCGGAGCGGGGGCAGACTCCTGACTTTTTTAAGTGACATTGTTTACCCCCTCAATCCCCCTAAAAGGGGGACTCCAGGGGTAACGTCCCCTGGACGACTATTAGGTCTGGATAGGGTGCGAAGGTAGAGGAGTTTAGGTAAGATGGTGCTTTGAGCGCTTTAGCCAAAGGGATCATGTTTGCTTACGCAAACATGGTCCCTTTGGCACGCTTTACGATGGTGCGAATAAATGGACATATAATTAAAGCCAACCCCTGGTTATCTTTTCAGATAATCAGGGGTTGGCTTTATTTGCAACGATTAAATGTTGGATTTATCCTTGTCATTGTCTTCTTCGTTAGATGGTTTAGACTCGGATAATACATCTTCCGACAAAGAGGTTTGCAATTGCTCGGCTGATTTGGAATTTCTGATTTGTTCCATAAGTCTAGCGGATGATTCCATGGCTTCACCATATAGAGCCTGTGCTTTTTCCAGAAGGTCTGCTGTTTCTTCTACAGCTTCTTCAGATCTCTTAAGCGCTCTTCTCAGCAGACGCTCGCCTTTTTCCTGCAGGTCCTGCGCCGTGTTGTAAACGTCGCTTCTAAGCTCACGACCGGATTTTGGAGCAAGCAGAAGGGCGGCAATGGCGCCGGCAGCGCCTCCTATAATGGCAGCGACCAGAACTCCATTGTTATCTTTTGACATAGAATTCAACCCCTTTTAAAGTTAATACACTTTATTATACACTAATAAGCGGATCTTCTCATCAATCTTGAAAGAAGTCCCGATATAAACACTATGAGGATAGAACCAGTTGCCGCGGGAATTATTGCAAAGTTGGCAATATGAGGTCCCCATGATCCTAATAGTAAGTAACTTATCCAAAAACCAATGAATCCGGTAAGGATGGAACCTATGATGCCTCCGGCAAAACTGCTTCCGATGATAGTATACCCGATCGCTCCGATCACAACAGCTAAAATGATGGAAATGATCAAAAAAATCACAAAGACCTCCTCTTCGCCAATAATCATACTTATAATACGTAACCAAATATTGATGCTGTTGAAACAATAAAACATTAATAAAATGCGGCATACCTGTAAAATTACAAACATATCCTGTCCATAAGAACGGGGGGCTTGCCATGATCTTCTTTCATCATAAATGGTTGGCGCGGCTGCGCTTTGTGATTTTATTTTGCACGCTGACCTTTTTGATTTATCAGTTTTTGCTGATGTTGTCGAATTGGTCGGTACCTAGCGATAAATATAAACCTCCTAGCGGAAAAGCGACTAAAGTTTTTCATCACCATACGGTCTTGTCTGAAACTGGAACGATGGCGGATAGGCTTCGTTTGTTTTATTGGTACGGGGAATGATCGAATATTAAAGGAGATTCTGGAACTTTGTGGAATGTTGACAGACAGATTCACAGGAAATGAAGGAGCATGCAGCAATGGTTAAGGATGTACAAATTTTTATCCAATATTTAAAAGTAGAACGCGGGCTGTCCCGAAATACGCTGGAGTCTTACGAGCGGGATCTTGCTCAGTACGTTCACTTTATTCAGCAGCAAGGTGTAACGGTTTGGAGAGAAACGGGCAAAACGCAGATTATGGCCTACATGAATGAATTAAAAAAAATCGGCCGGGCAGCAGCAACCTTATCCAGGACAATGGTTTCACTTCGTGCTTTTTACCAATTTTTGCTGAAGGAACGGCTGGTAGATACAGTTCCATCTCTAAGCATGGAAGCGCCAAAGCTGGAGAAAAAGCTTCCAAGTGTCCTCTCGATCGAGGAAATCGATACTTTGCTGGACGCGCCGGCAACAGGCCAAGTCAATGGCTCGCGAGATAAAGCTATGCTGGAGCTGCTTTATGCAACCGGGATTCGTGTAACGGAGCTGATCTCACTTAATTTGGATGATGTCAATTTGCAAATGGGTTATATCCGCTGTGTCGGTAAAGCAGGCAAGGAGAGAATGATTCCGATTGGTTCCATGTGTGCTCGTAGCTTGGAGGCTTATATAAAGGGAATGCGATCCAAGCTCATGAAGCAATCCGAGACGCTGGAGGCTTTGTTCATCGGACATTTGGGAACGCGAATGACAAGACAGGGCTTTTGGAAAATTATTAAGCGTTATGCCAAAGAAACCCGCCTCATGAAACCAATTACTCCCCATACCCTTAGACATTCCTTTGCGGCCCATTTGCTCGAAAACGGCGCTGACTTGAGATCCGTACAAGAGATGCTGGGCCATGCGGATATATCGACCACACAAATTTATGCACAAGTCACCAAGTCCAAGATGAAGGAAGTGTACAATAGAACCCACCCCAGGGCGAATATGTGATCGATGGTTCTCTTTCAAATAGAGAACCGTTTTTTCATTGAACACGGCATAACTGGAGCTAAACCTCACACTATGTTACTATTAAATATAGAATCTATCATCTAATTAGGGGTTTAAGAGATGTTTTCTAATAAACGATTTAATATAAGCGGAAAAATCATCCTTGGTTACGTGTTTGTGATTCTGTGCCTAAGCTTGGCTGTTTTTGGTGTGTCCGGAAGAATTAATGAGCTGCAAAAAGAGATAGATTTCATAGCGAAACATGATATAGAAGCTCTAAATCTGGCTAATCAAATAGAGAAGCATGTATTGAATTTGCAAAGCGGTCAGCGAGGCTATATTCTTACAGGGAATACGAGCTATTTAGACTTATATACGAGTGAAAACTTACTTTGGCTGGCCGATTATAACAAGCTTCATGAATTATTGTCGGATAGTCCCGTACAGCAAAAGAATCTGGAAGCCATTAAACCAATCATCACAGACTGGATTCAAAAGGCTGCAGAACCGGCCATTTTGTTGAAAAAAGAAAACAAGGAACAAGAACTGCAAAATTTCGTTAAAATGGATCCGGGTAAAGGTTATATCGATCAAATACGAGATCAATTTGATGCTTTGCGCAGTATGGAAACACAAATGACCGCAACTCGTTCAGCTGCGCTGGATGATAGGAATAAGCAAATAAAAACCGATCTTTTGTTTTATTTCTTGTTGATATCGGCTCTTGCCATAGTTATCGGTTTGCTGGTTTCCGGTTCTATCAGCAAAACGATCAAGCAAACCATTCGTGCAATTAAGGAAATAACCCATTCCAATAATGGGCAAAAGGTTAGCCGCATCGAAATCAAAACGAATGATGAAGTCCATGATCTCGCTCTTTCCATGAATGAATTGTTGGACATCCATGAACAATATATGTGGTATCAAACAAGTGTTTCCGAGCTGGCCGTTATTTCTAACGGAATAAACGATGTGAATCAACTGGCCCAACTTTTTATAAATAAATTAGCTGTTATGGTCGGTGCGTCATATGGGGTATTTTATCTGCGAGTAGATAAAGGTGAGCAGCAAAGGCTGGTCAAAGTAGCAGCTTTTGCTGCCTATGGAACAGAAAAAGGCATGGCCGGGTTTAATTTGGGTGAGGGTTTGGTAGGCCAAGCTGCACTGGAAAACCGTATTGTTTATCTGGACTCCGTTCCCGATGATTTTATAAAAATAACTTCAGGCTTGGGGCAATCTTCACCCAAGACCATTCTTGTGGCTCCTATCTCGTCTGAAGGCAGAGTAGAAGCTGTCATAGAGCTTGCTTCTTTAAATAACTATACGATCATGCAGCGAAGCTTGATAGAGAGTGCCATTGGCAACTTCGGAGTCGTGCTTGATAATGTCATAGGGCGCATGGAAGTGGAAAGACTGCTGAAGGAATCGCAAGCTCAATCCGAAGAGCTGCAGTCCTTAACTGAAGAGCTTCAGGCGCAAACCGAGGAACTGCAAGCGCAGCAAGAAGAGCTGCGTGTCAATAATGAGCAGTTGGAGGAACAGAACGAATCCTCGCTTCAGAGAACAATTGAATTGGAAAAAGCCAAAAAAGATCTGGAAAAATTGGCCATGGATTTGCAGAGAAGCTCAGCCTACAAGTCGGAATTTTTGGCTAATATGTCCCATGAGCTTCGCACACCTTTAAATAGCGTGATCATCCTGTCGCAAATGCTGCAAGAAAATAAAAACGGTACACTGAACCCGGAAGAAGCAGAGTATGCCCGTGTCATTACAGCTGCTGGCAATGATTTGCTGTCGCTCATCGATGATATTTTGGATTTGTCCAAAGTGGAAGCCGGCAAAATTGAAATTATGGTCGATGAGGTCAAGCTCATGGAGCTGCCGCAGCTCATGCATAGTCATTTCCGACCTGTAGCCGAGAAAAAAGGGGTTCAGTTCGAGGTTGAGATCGGCAAGGATATCCCGAATCGATTATTTACGGATGGCCGCAGATTGCAGCAAATCCTCAGAAATTTATTGACTAATGCTTTTAAATTTACGGAAAAAGGGTCTGTGACTTTGAAGATCCAAAAAGCGGATAGCCATATAGTCACCAAACATTTTCAGTCACATACCGAAGACTCGATATTGGCCATTTCTGTTGTCGACACTGGAGTTGGCATTCCCAGAGATAAGCAAGAATTGATCTTCGATGCGTTCCAGCAGGCTGATGGTACGACAAACCGCCGTTATGGCGGTACGGGGCTGGGACTTTCCATTTGCCGTGAGTTCACCAAGTTGTTAGGCGGTGTGATTTTTTTGGAGAGCGAAGAAAATAAAGGAAGTACGTTCACTGTATTTGTGCCCTCGATGAGAAGAAGTCAAGAACAGCAAACGGTAACAGCTCAGGTTGAGGTGGCGGCAGCTCTTACCAGTACAAATTCAAGCTTGATCCAATCAACTGCCAACACAGTCCAATTGACAGACAGGACTAAGGAAGATAAGGAAGGTTTTGAATTTACTAAGATAGAAACGAATTCTGAGAATACCTTGTTCAAAAATAAACGGGTTCTGCTCGTCGATGATGATATCCGAAATGTGTTTGCTCTAACGATCTCCTTAGAGAATGAAGGCATGATTGTGAAAGTGGCCAACAACGGAAGCGAAAGTCTGGAAATTCTGCGAGAGGAAGAGCGTTTTGATCTTGTGCTCATGGATATCATGATGCCCATAATGGATGGTTACGAGGCGATGCAGGCCATTCGCAGCAATCCTGCTCACGCAGAGCTTCCGATTATCGCCTTAACGGCTAAAGCCATGAAAAATGACCGCGAGAAATGCCTGGAATTCGGAGCATCCGATTACATCAGCAAGCCGCTGCAGATTGATCAGCTATTTTCATTGATGCGGGTATGGTTAACCCGTTAATTGAAATGATAAAAAGAATGATTTAGCCAAAATAGGTGGAGGTATCCCATGCGTTTTAAGCGAATTTGTTTAATTGTTTTGGACAGTGTCGGCATCGGAGAGCTGCCTGACGCTGTCCATTTTGGCGATATTGGCTCCCATACTCTGGGGCATATTGCCGAGCATTCCCGCGGCTTATCGCTGCCGAATCTGCAAAAGCTGGGTTTAGGAAACATAGCTGATCTGAAGGGTATTCCACCAGAGTCAAATCCGCATGCCTATTATGGTAAAATGGCGGAAGTCTCGGTTGGCAAAGACACGATGACTGGCCATTGGGAGCTGATGGGATTAAAGGTGGAGATTCCATTCAATGTGTATCCGGATGGGTTTCCGGATGTATTGATCAAGCAATTCGAGCAACAAACAGGCCGTAAGGTGATTGGCAACAAACCGGCTTCAGGAACTGAGATTTTGGATGAGCTGGGTGAAGAACAGATGAAGACGGGGGCATGGATTGTTTATACTTCCGCAGACAGCGTCTTTCAGCTCGCCGCGCATGAAGAAATCATCCCCCTTGAGGAGCTTTACGTGGCGTGCGAGATTGCAAGAAAGCTTACTCTGGAAGGTGAGGTTGTTGTGGGCAGGGTGATTGCCCGTCCATACGTTGGCGAGCCGGGGGCGTTTACCCGAACATCGAATCGTCGTGATTATGCGGTAAAGCCCCCGGCACCAACAGTGATGAATCATTTAAAGGATGCTGGACAACAGGTTATTGCTATCGGTAAAATAGAAGATATTTTTGATGGGGAAGGGGTAACGAAGGCATTACATACCAAAAGCAACCTCGATGGTATACAAAAGACGATTGAAGTGCTGGATACTTCCTTCAAGGGGCTCGTCTTTACGAATTTAGTTGATTTTGATTCCCTTTACGGCCATCGGCGTGATCCGGTAGGATACGGTAAAGCACTGGAGGAATTTGATGCGCTTCTGCCAAGGATCATGGCTGGTACCGGTCCGGATGACCTGCTTGTTTTGACGGCCGATCATGGCAATGATCCTGTACATGCCGGAACGGATCATACGAGAGAGTATGTGCCCATTCTGCTCTTCAGTCCAGGTTTGACGATGCCTGACTCGATCGGTGTACGTGCTACATTTGCAGATTTGGGTGCTACCATAGCCGATAATTTTGATCTGCCGTCTACAGGCAATGGAGCCAGCTTTTTAGAAAGATTGCAATAATGATGCAAAATCAAGATCAGCTTACGATAAAAAACAAATCTCAAGATGATGCTTACGAAGAAAGTTTTGCTAAAGCAAAACTCTAAGGAGGAATAAAAAATGTCCGAACAATCCAAAATTGATGAAGCTGCAGCATTTATTCGCGGTGAAATAGACTTGCGGCCGGAGATAGGCTTAATTCTGGGATCCGGTCTTGGAGTACTGGCTGACCTGATTGAGAAACCCATCGTCATCGATTATTCGAAGATCCCTCATTTCCCGGTTTCTACCGTGGAAGGCCATGCCGGGGAGCTTGTCGTTGGCACCATTCAGAATAAACAAGTTCTGATCATGAAGGGGCGCTTTCATGCTTATGAGGGCTATGCCGCCCAAACCGTTTCTTTTCCGGTTAGAGTTATGAAAGAGCTGGGCATACATACATTGATGGTGACCAATGCGGCAGGTGGTGTAAACACTTCCTATGAGGTCGGAGATTTAATGGTGATCAAGGATCATCTGAATTTGACGTATCGGAATCCCTTAATCGGCCCCAACGACAATCAGCTAGGCGTTCGATTTCCCGATATGTCGGAGGCTTACAGCCGCCGCTTGCGTAAGCTTGCCCATGATGTAGCCGCAAGCCAAAACTTCAGCCTTCGTGAAGGGGTTTATGCGGGTTTGCTCGGACCATCGTATGAGACTCCGGCAGAAATTCGGATGCTAAGGATTATGGGTGCGGACGCTGTCGGTATGTCGACGGTACCCGAAGTGATTATTGCCAGACACGCCGGCATGGAAGTACTTGGCTTCTCCTGTATCTCTAACATGGCAGCAGGCATATTGGATCAACCGCTGTCTCATGCGGAAGTCATGGTAACAACGGAGAAGGTAAAACCGAAATTTCTAAAGCTGGTGTTAGGGATTATTGAAGCTCTATAGGTGAAGGAGGCCAACATGGAAAAGACATACATAGAACAAATTAAAGAAGCAGCAGCATATATCAGAAATCGCTTAGGAGACAAGGAGCCCGTAATTGGCCTAGTGCTGGGATCTGGTTTGGGCGATATGGCGAATCAAGTAGAGCAGCCCACAGCGATAGATTACCATGATGTACCCCATTTTCCGGTATCGACTGTTGAGGGGCATGAAGGCCGTTTTGTTGCAGGCTCGCTGGAAGGCAAGCAAGTCATCGTTATGCAGGGGCGCTTTCATTATTATGAAGGTTATTCAATGAAAAAAGTCGTTTTTCCGGTTTATGTCATGAAGGAGCTGGGTATAAAGACAGTCGTTATGACGAATGCGGCAGGGGGAATGAACCGTTCCTTCGCAGCCGGAGATCTGATGCTGATCAGCGATCATCTGAATATGACCGGAGATAATCCTTTGATCGGACCTAATCATAGTGAGCTGGGCGTCCGCTTTCCGGACATGTCAGAAGCCTACAACCGCGAATACAGGGCACTCGCCATAAAACTCGCTGAGGAGATTCAAGTTGAGCCTAATGAACCTTTGCGCCTTCAACAGGGAGTTTACGCGGGTATTACAGGTCCAGCCTATTTGACGCCTTCCGAGTTAACGATGCTTGCACGTGTTGGCGGGGATGCCATCGGCATGTCCACAGTGGGTGAAGTCATTGCCGCAAGACACGCTGGACTTCAAGTCCTGGGCATTTCCTGCATTACCGATATGGCTATTGGCGAAGAGCTTGAACCTCTCACACATGAACAGGTCGTAGCTGTAGCCAATCGAACCAAGCCGAAATTCATCTCTTTGGTCAGAGCTTTTGTGCGTGAAGTGAAAATTGACCTATGAAGCCATTGCATTCCATGTTACAATATAGTCAATTCGGACTAGAACAAGGAAGTGAAGGAATTTGGCGAATCCGCAATTTGAAGTGGTCAACTGTCCTCGTTGCAATAAAATTTTTCAGAAAAGCAATCGCAGCCAATGCCCGGACTGCACGCGTGAACTGGATGCGGCTTTAATTCGATGTATGGATTTTTTACGCAGAAACCATAAAGCGGATGAGGAACAAATCGTGCAAGAGACCGGAGTCCCTGCTGAATTCATTAAGGCATGGATTAAAGACGGCAGGCTGCTGGTCAGCGATTATCCCAATTTAAATTATCCTTGCAGCTCTTGCGGTAAACCGATTCGTAAAAACAAAATGTGCACGAATTGCCTAACGAAATTTACCGATGATGTGAATAAGTTGAATGAAAGACAAGCAGCTCGGCCGCAAATTGAAGGCGGTTTTCAAATTCGCGATAGATTTGGACGTAATTCGTGAATAATTAGGGTATGCTAGAATCATCCTCCCAAGCGGAGGTTATTTTTTGTCCATCATCACGTTCACATTCTTGTCACAAAACCTTCAAGGTTTTGCCATGCCAAGCATTTGGCTATTTGGGAATAGTTTTGTAAAATAGATGGAGTGAACACAAATTGGGGGGATATGTATGCAAAAGTGGATTTTCTTTGTGTTATTTATCGGAGCAGCCGTGTTAGGAATCGGTGTTCTTTTCCAGGATATTTCCAAGCACGCGGCTGAAGATGCAGCGGCAAAAGCGGATGCCGGCAAATCCCTGAAAATTATTGCTTCGAATTGGCAATTCGACAAGCCTGAATATACGGTGGCTAAAGGCGATACATTGAAAGTTTCGCTAACGCTTAAAGAAGGCGTGCATGCCGTTGATATTACGGGACAAGGACTTGATGTGAAGCTTACTAAGGATGCACCTATGCAGGAAGTGAAATTTGATAAGCCGGGAACCTATGAAATCCATTGTGTTCTGCCTTGTGGTCAGGGCCATGCCAATATGATGTCCAAGATCATTGTTTCATGATAAAATAAAGTACCAAAGGGGGCTCATTCCGGGGCCCTTTTTCAGTTGATAAGAAAGTATAAGTTTTTCTAAACTTATCTTGCTTCGCATCAACCTTGACAAACGCGTTCGTGATTTAGGACGGCGTAGCCGTTTATCCTTGAATGATTCAGAAAGTATATCCTTTCGTCATACTTTTCTCTGAATCATCTAGACAAACGCATCCGTCCCAATATGGACGGTGCAGCCGTTTATCCTTGTTTCCGCACAATGGAGGATTTCCATGATGAGAATGGTGGATTTGATACATAAAAAAAGATCAGGCTCTGCCTTATTGCAAGAAGAAATCGATTTTATCATACAAGGTTATACACAAGGGGACATACCGGATTATCAAATGTCGGCTCTGCTTATGGCGGTCTACTTTCGAGGCATGACGAGCGAGGAGATCTCCCATTTAACGATGTCAATGGCAAATTCGGGTGACAGGATTGATTTGTCCGAGATCAACGGCGTTAAGGTCGATAAGCATTCAACAGGCGGTGTAGGCGATAAAATCAGTTTGATCGTAGCGCCTATAGCAGCCTATTTGGGCATACCCGTAGCCAAAATGTCAGGCCGCGGCCTCGGACATACAGGCGGGACGATTGATAAACTGGAGTCGATAGCAGGCTTCCATATTGAGTTAAGTAAAGAAGAGTTCATCCGCTCCGTGAATACGAATAAGATTGCCATTGTCGGGCAAAGCGGTAACCTGGCGCCAGCTGATAAGAAAATTTATGCATTGCGAGATGTTACGGCAACAGTAGATTCCATTCCGCTGATTGCCAGCTCCATCATGAGCAAAAAAATTGCATCAGGAGCTGATGCGATTGTGCTCGATGTCAAAATGGGTTCAGGTGCTTTTATGAAAACCGTCGAGGATGCCAGGGTTTTGGCGCAAACTATGGTCAGCATCGGCAAGAGTCTGGGTCGCCATACGATTGCGATGATTACGGATATGGAGCAGCCGCTGGGCCGTGAGATCGGCAACGCAAATGAAGTTCGCGAATCGATCGATGTGCTGAGGGGTACCGGCGACCATGATTTGACCGAAGTAGCCATATCGGTAGCAGCTTATATGGCTTTGCTTGGTAAAGTATACAGCAGCTTTGAAGAGGCCCATGCCGCTGTTAAGGAAATTATTCAAAACGGCAGAGCTCTCGATACTTTTCGAATATTTATCGCCAATCAAGGCGGGAACCCGGATATTGTTGATCATCCGGAGCTGCTCCCAACCGCTGCTCATCATATTGAAGTACTGGCTAAGTCTGATGGTTTTGTTCAGCAGATCGAAGCCGAGCAAATCGGGATTGCCGCCATGCTCCTAGGCGCAGGCCGAGCCAAAAAAGAAGACCCCATTGATTACTCAGTGGGAATCACGTTAAATAAAAAAATCGGCGACGCCGTCCAATCCGGTCAATCCATCTGTACGCTGCATGCCAATCGCCAGAACGTGCAGGACGTAATCGATTTAATTCATGGCGCTTATATCATTGCTGACGCCAAACCCGTACCTGCACAATTGATCTATGACGTCATTATGTAAGATGAGGTTTTACATCAACCAGGCACTTCCAAGAGGAAGTGCTTTTTTCTTTGCAGATTGGAATATTTTACAATCAAATCGTCAACACTGAGTAGCAGGATTTCTATACATCTATCAAAGCTACCATTTTCTCGGGAGGTTGAAGGCTATGCTAAAAAAAGGATTGGCGAGTATGCTGGGGCTTCTGCTTGTTTCGCTGCTCGTATTGCCTGGAGCTCACGCTGCGGAAAGCAGCGCCAAACCCATTGACATGACGCCAAATGCGGGCTCGGCGGTGCTCATGGATGCAGATACAGGTACTATTATTCTAAATAAGAATATGGATGAAAAGCATCCTCCGGCAAGCATTACCAAAATCATGACGATGCTGCTCATTATGGAAGCGTTGGAGCAGGGGAAAATAAGAATGGACGAGAAAGTGTCCACCAGTGAATACGCGGCTTCCATGGGAGGCTCACAGATCTTTCTCCAGGCTGGGGAAGAAATGACGGTCCAGGAAATGCTCAAGGGGATTGCCATGGCTTCAGGCAATGATGCCTCTGTTGCCATGGCCGAAAAGCTTGCTGGCTCCGAAGAAAATTTTGTGCAAATGATGAATGAGCGCGCCCAGCAGCTCGGAATGAAAAATACAAATTTTGTGAACTGCAACGGATTGCCGGCTGCCAATCATTATACTTCTGCGCATGATATCGCGATCATGTCACAAGAGCTTTTAAAGCATGGGGATATCACTAAATTTACAGGTGTTTATCAGGATTACTTGCGCAAGGATTCAGAAAATCCGTTTTGGCTCGTGAATACCAACAAGCTTGTTAGGTTTTATAGTGGTGCGGATGGATTAAAAACCGGTTACACGGCTGAAGCCAAGTTTTGCTTATCCGCAACGGCTAAAAGAGGGAATTTTCGCGTTATTGCTGTAGTGATGGGAGAGCCGAATACCAAAACCAGAAATGCCGAGGTCACCAAGCTGTTCGACTATGCATTCTCACAATATACGAATTATCCGCTCTACAAGGCTGGAGACAGCTTGGGAAGCTTCAAGGTGGGGAAAGGTGAGGTTACCACAGTTCCTTTTACAGCCAAGCAAAATTACAGCGTTTTGATGAAAAAAGGGGAAGCCTCACAGGGGATCCGTCACGAAGTACAATGGGATCCTCAGCTTAGAGCACCCATTCAAGCAGGTCAGGCTGTAGGCAAGCTTGTGGTCTATAAAGGGGATGTCGCCATATCCGAATTTCCCTTGGCATCTCCAATGGATGTCGTCAAGGCAAACTGGTGGATCTTGTTTAAAAGAACCGCGTCAAATGTATTTTTGTTCGGATAAAAATGCTTGTCCATAAGCGCGAATATAGGCTGAATTTGGCGGGTTTCTTCTAGTTTTGTCGGGCAGCAGGAATTGCTTCTTTCCCTGTAGAACTCTACTCTTCATGATGGAAGGAGTGAGGAATGCGTGAGCCTGCAAATCGAGTTTGAACAAGGCAGAAGAGCATTGATTGTAAGATTGAAGGGCGAATTGGACCATCATGCTGCAGATGCGGTAAAGGCCCGAATGGAAGAGGCAATAGCCAAGGAGGAAACACGTCATCTTATCCTGAGCTTAAGGGATTTGACCTTTATGGACAGCTCGGGACTGGGAGTGATCTTGGGGCGCTACAAGCAAATTACAAGCAAGGGCGGCAAGATGGTCGTTTGTGACGTCACGCCCTCCGTCTATCGGTTGTTTGAATTGTCCGGCATGTTCAAGATTGTCTCCATTCAAGAAAATGAGAGATCCGCGATCTCCAGTTTGGAGGTTGCATTATGAGTGATAGCAATTTCATGAAGCTTGAATTTGCCAGCCGTTCCGAGAATGAGGGTTTTGCCCGTGTAGCTGTAGCCGCTTTTGTGTCTCAGCTGGATCCACAAATAGATGAATTGACGGATATTAAAACCGTTGTTTCCGAAGCTGTCACCAATGCGATTATTCACGGTTACGATCATCAGAAGGATGGAATTATTACCATCACAACCCGGATCGAGGATGACCGTGTTTACTTGACAGTCGAGGACAGCGGAGCCGGAATTGAAGATCTGGAGCAGGCCAAACAGCCGCTCTATACGTCCAAGCCGGAGCTCGAACGATCCGGTATGGGCTTTACCATCATGGAAAACTTTATGGATGAGGTTGAAGTCGTGTCGGCCGTTGGAATCGGTACCCGTATTACGATGATGAAGCGAATCGAATCTAAAAAAGCTTTAACCAATTAGGGGTTTTGATCTATGGACATAGATTTGAAGCACGCTTCCCACAGCTATTTGGATGATGGTGAAGTCAAGAGGCTGATAGCGCTTAGCCAGACCGGTGATCAGCTTGCCAGAGATACACTGGTTAACTGCAACATTCGCCTGGTCTGGTCCGTTGTACAGCGGTTTTTAAACAGAGGTTACGAGGCTGAGGACCTGTTTCAAATAGGGTGTATCGGACTGTTAAAGTCTGTTGATAAATTTGATCTCTCTTATGATGTCAAATTTTCCACATATGCCGTGCCGATGATCATCGGTGAAATTCAGCGTTTTCTGCGCGATGACGGCACAATGAAGGTAAGCCGTTCCTTGAAGGAACTGGCCAACAAGATCAGAAAAACCAAGGATGAGCTGTCTAAACGTCTGGGAAGGCTGCCCACGATTAAAGAAGTGGCCGAGGAACTCATGATCAGTCCGGAAGAAGTCGTATTTGCCCAGGAAGCCAACAAACCTCTATCTTCGATTCATGAAACGGTATTTGAAAACGATGGAGACCCGATTACCCTGATCGACCAAATCGCTGATGAATCCCAGGAAAAGTGGTTTGAAAAGCTGGCGCTCAATGAAGCTATTGGCACCTTATCCGAGCGGGAGAGGCTGATTGTGTATCTACGCTATTTCCGCGACCAGACTCAATCGGAGGTGGCTGGGCGATTAGGCATTTCACAGGTTCAGGTATCGAGGCTGGAAAAGAAAATATTGCAAACGATCAAGGATCAGATCGCGCAATGAACAAAGCAAAGCCTCGAGTTTCCGAGTCGTCGGGATCTCGAGGCTTTATTTGGTTGCATATTCACTTGGCAACTGCGTTGTCATCAACGTAAAACCGGATGCAATACAATCCTGCTATTCCTACCAGCGAATAGACAACCCGACTGACCCCTGAAGATACACGGTGCGAATCTCCGCCAAATAATGCAGCTACCAAATCCCATTCAAACAACCCGACGAGCAGCCAGTTGAGCGCGCCAATGATGACCAAAGTTAGAGCTAATCTTGCCATCTTTTTCACCCGTTTCTTAAAGTGTTAAGTCCTTTATTCCATCTTTACTATTTCCATATCCGGTTGATGTTTATACATATACATGGAAATTCAAACTCATACTAGGATAAAAGGTTACCGCCGGGAGCGATACTTATGATTGAATCTGCGTCACCTTGCTTATATATTCGCCTTCGCCGAAAGGCCGCGATTGCCAAAGGGGAAATCGTTTACTTGAGCGATATTGCACAAATGATCGCTGAACCGGAATATGAACGCAAGCTGGCTAAGCTGATCATATATAATCCCTCCCAAAAGGATGGGAATCGGGTGCTCATCGACATGCTGATGATTGTGCGTACGATCAAACAGTCCTTTCCGCATATGCAAATCGAGCATTTCGGCGAGCCGCATGTGCTGCTGGAAATCACGACCGAAGCCAAGCGGCCCAGCTTGATTGGGATTGTACTCGTCTGGCTGCTTTTGTTCATCGGATCAGGTCTGGCGATCATGAATTTTCATGTCGATGTGAGCATGCTGGAGGTGCACCAGCGGCTCTATCAGTTGATCACCGGCAGAGTTGTGGAGCATCCCTTATTGATGCAAATTCCATACTCCTTCGGCATCGGAGTGGGCATGGTGATCTTTTTCAATCACTTATTCAAAAAGAAATTCAACGAGGAACCAAGTCCGCTCGAACTGGAAATGTTCATGTATCAGGAGAGTATGAATCACTTTGTGATCACGGAAGAATATAATAAAATTCATGAGAAAAAGGATGAGCCATGAT
Source organism: Paenibacillus sp. GP183 (assembly GCF_900104695.1). Lineage (NCBI taxonomy): Bacteria > Bacillati > Bacillota > Bacilli > Caryophanales > Paenibacillaceae > Paenibacillus > Paenibacillus sp. GP183. Next base: position 1,449,555 of record NZ_FNSW01000001.1, on the reverse strand, counting down.
TATCGCGCTGCTGCAATCCAGCCTTGTTGTGCTTATTGGACTGGCCGGAGGTGTTACGGTAGGAAGCGGAATTGTCGCTTTTTTGATTGTGCTGGATATTATTCCGAGACTCACGCAATTAACTCGCTCATGGAACCATCTGCGCAGCCATGAGTTTGCCATTATAACAGGATCTGTAGGTTTCACCTGGATCGACTTCAGCAACGCGCACCTTCATTTATTTCCGCTTGGAGCCTCATTAATCGGCTTGTTCGCAGGCTGCTTTATCGGCATGCTGGCTGGAGCCCTGACTGAAATCATCAATGTCCTGCCAATATTAGCAAAGCGCATGGGTATGGATGGATATATGATTTGGTTTTTGATGGCCATGATCCTTGGCAAGGTCATTGGATCTCTCTTTGAATGGCTATTATATTGAAACTGTATTGTCAAATATACCTGGAATGTGGTAATTTTAATAGTAATGCATGAAGCTGTACGTCCGTATAAGAAGCATGCTAACGCAATGGAAGAGGGGAATATCCAGCTATGTATTTACACGGTACCAGTAAAATAAATGATCACGGTCACCTCGAGATCGGTGGCGTTGACTCGACCAAGCTGACAGCGGATTTCGGTACGCCTTTGTATGTTTTTGATGAAGCACTCGTTCGCCAGCGCTGCCGCGAGTATGTGGATGCGTTCCGTGCTTCCGGCTTTAAGTTCCAAGTGGCTTATGCCAGTAAAGCATTTCTTGTTAAGGCTATGTGCCGCATTGCGCTTGAAGAGGGCATGTCTTTAGATGTAGTATCAGACGGTGAGCTGTTCACAGCTTTGGAAGCAGGGTTCCCGGCAGAACGCATTCATTTTCACGGAAACAACAAAACTCCTCAGGAAATCGAAATGGCCATAGATGCCAAAATCGGCTGTTTCGTTGTAGATAATTTTGTGGAAATGCAGATGCTGAATGCCATAGCTGCACACAAACAACAAAAAGTAAATGTATTGCTTCGCGTCACTCCGGGTGTTGAGGCACATACACATGAATTTATATCCACGGGTCAAACTGACTCCAAATTCGGTTTCGATCTGGGCAATGGTTCCGCTTTTAAAGCTATTCAGGAAGCGGCACAGCTTAGTAATCTTGAGCTTTTGGGTATTCATTCGCACATCGGCTCACAGATCTTTGAAGTGGAAGGGTTCCAAATGGCGGCGGATCGTTTAGCCAGCTTGGCTGTAAAGGTTCGCAGCGAGCTTCAGGTAACCTTCAAGGTGATTAATTTGGGCGGAGGCTTCGGCATTCGTTATGTTGCCGGCAACACGCCATTGCCAATAGCCGTGTATGTGAAAGCAATCACGGATGCAGTTAGAGAGAATTTCAGCAGCAATGATTATCCGCTTCCGGAGATTTGGGTAGAACCAGGCCGCAGCATTGTAGGCGATGCCGGTACAACTTTATATACTGTTGGAACCAGCAAGGATATTCCAGGCGTGCGTAAATATGTGGCCGTTGACGGCGGGATGACGGATAATCCGCGTCCGGCACTGTACGATTCCGTATATGAAGCCATGCTGGCAAATAGGGCAACTGAGGAATCGCAAGAAGTAGTCACCATTGCCGGGAAATGCTGCGAGAGCGGCGACATGCTGATTTGGGATTTGTCATTACCGAAAGTAAACAATGGGGATATTCTGGCCGTTTCCTGCACGGGTGCCTATAATTATGCAATGGCAAGCAACTATAACCGGATTCGCCGTCCAGCTGTCGTTTTTGTTAAAGACGGACAAGCGGATTTAGTTGTAAAACGCGAATCATTTAACGATATTGTTGGCAACGATGTAATTCCGGAAAGAATGAAGCTAACCAGTACAAGAGTATAAGTATGCATATCTATGGGGGGACCTCGAAACGATTCTTCGTTTTGAAGTCCCTTCGATTTGAGTACAAGGACAATTAATAGTACAATAATCACATTATGACTAGAGGAGTGGACTTACATGGCAAAACAAGCGAAAATTCAACTCGCAAACGGCGGGGAAGTAGTCATCGATTTATTTGAAAAGGATGCACCCAATACGGTTGCCAACTTTGAAAAACTGGCCAACAAGGGCTTTTATAACGGACTTAATTTTCACCGTGTCATCCCGGGCTTTGTCGCGCAAGGCGGCTGCCCGAACGGAACAGGAGCCGGCGGTCCCGGCTACCAGATTGATTGTGAAATCAATCCCAACAAGCATGAGCGTGGAAGCCTGGCTATGGCGCATGCAGGCAGAAATACTGGAGGAAGCCAATTCTACATTGCCTACCAACCACAGCCTCATTTGGATGGACAGCACACGGTATTTGGCAAAGTTTCGAAAGGCATGGAGTACGTTGATGCATTTAAAGGCAGAGATGTGATGGAGAAAGTTGAAGTTGTGGAAGTGTAAGTGAGATTCCTCCATAGACAGGATTTCGTTTCAACTGTATACTAATCAATAATCAAATAGTGCAATCCTTCGGGGCGGGGTGCAATTCCCCACCGGCGGTGTTACATGGGACAGCAAGTAAGTCCGATGTTCAGTCCGTGACCCGTGCAACAAGCTGAGCGGTTCGAGCCGACACTTTTGCACGGTTGACTCGGTGCAAGTCCGAGACCGACAGTATAGTCTGGATGGGAGAAGGAGAACACGGAAGCTTGAATCACTGCGTATGTTTGTACTTTTTTTCACAAGACAATCGTGCTGGAAAGCTATGTAGATGCCGCCTTGACCACAAGAGGCTTCAGCTTTTGTTTTCTGCATGTCTTTGAAAGCGTACAAACATGTTCCCCTGCAGGTTCATTTCGTGTTGTTTGAAATTCCGATCAAAGCCCCTATCCTTCGAAGGATGGGGCTTTTTCTGTTGATAAGAAGATAAGTTAATCTAAACTTATCTTGCTTCGCATCAACCCTTGACAAACGCGCTCGTCATTTAGGACGGCCTAACCGTTTATCCTTGGTTGATAAGAAGATAAGTTATTCTAAACTTATCTTGCTTCGCATCAACCCTTGACAAACGGTTGATAAGAATCCGAAATAAAGGCGGTGCGGCATGGAGCAGCTGTTGAATGATGAAGCCTACATGAGACTAGCGCTGCAAATGGCTGAAGGCGCCAAAGGCCAGACCGGTATCAATCCCGTCGTTGGCTGCGTGCTGGTGAAAGATGGACGGATCCTCGGGATGGGCACGCATTTGAAGCGAGGTGAAGCTCATGCCGAAGTTCATGCTTTGCAGATGGCCGGGGAAGAGGCCAGAGCAAGCACGGCTTATGTCACCCTTGAGCCGTGCAGCCATTACGGTAAGACGCCCCCTTGCAGCGATCGATTGATTGCTGCAGGAGTGAAACGCGTAGTGGTGGCAGCAGTTGATCCGAATCCGCAGGTAGCGGGGAAGGGCATCGCGAAGCTCAAGAGCCATAGCATTGAGGTGGAGGTTGGGCTGTTCGGTGAAGAGGCTGCCTTGCTCAACGAAGCCTTCAACAAATATATCGTCACGAGCATGCCGTTCGTGACGCTCAAGACCGCGAGCACGCTCGACGGCCGCATCGCCTCCAAGAGCGGCGACAGCCGCTGGGTTACCGGCGAAGCCTCGCGCGCGTACGTGCATACCCTGCGCCATCGGCACCAGGGTATCCTTGTCGGCGTGGACACGGTCCTCGCCGACGACCCGCAGCTGGACGCGCGGCTTCCGGTACCGGCGGTGCAGCCGGTCAGGCTGGTCGCGGACTCGCAGCTGCGCATCCCTCCGGGCGCCCGCGTGCTGCAGGAGCAGGATCGTCAGCCGACGATCCTGCTGTGCAGCGGGCAAGCGCCCGCAGAGCGCCGAGCCGCGCTGGAAGCGCGCGGCATAGAGGTGCTCACATGCGGCGACGGTCCGCAGGTGGATCTGGCCCTCGCGATGCGTCAGCTCGGCGAGCGGGAGATCGGCTCCATCCTCCTCGAGGGTGGAGGCCGCTTGAATGGCACGATGCTGGAGCGCCGATTAGTCGATAAGCTGGTGCTGTTCTATGCACCCAAGATTATTGGAGGCGCCGGAGCGCCAGGCAGCTTCGTCTTCGACGGCTTCGAGAAGATGAGTGATGCAATTACGCTTGAACGGCTGAATGTCGAGCAGTTCGGGCCGGACATCTGCCTGACCGGGTACCCGGTATATGAACGTAAGCGGGAAGGGGAAAACAGCTAAGCATGTTTACAGGAATAATAGAAGAAATCGGTGTGATGCGCCGGATTCATCGCCAGGGGCAAGCCATGGTGCTGACGATTGGCGCGATACGGATTCTGGACGATATGAAGCTGGGCGACAGCATTTCCGTCAACGGAGTTTGCTTAACGGTCATATCGTTCGATAAAGAGTCGTTCTCGGTGGATGTGATGCCGGAGACCTATCGAAAAACGAATCTGCGCAAGCTGCAAACAGGCTCCCGAATCAACCTGGAGAGAGCCATGCCAGCGAACGGACGCTTTGGAGGGCATATGGTCCAAGGGCACGTGGATACGACGGCGGTTATGGTTTCCCGTACACCGGAAGAAAATGCGGTTGTGTTTCTCTTTGAGCCGGATAATAAACTGATGTTCAAATATATCATTCCCGGCGGTTCAATCACTATAGATGGCATCAGTCTCACGGTTGTGGATGTTTCCGAGCATACGCTGACGGTTTCGATTATCCCGCACACCCTCGCTCAAACCGTCTTGCAGGATAAGAAGCCAGGGGATACAGTCAATTTGGAATGCGATGTACTTGGTAAATATATAGAAAAATTACTCGGCTTTCAGCCTGCTCCGAGCAGCGGAAAAACAACCGACAGTAAGCGAATGCCGATGACTGCGGCTTATTTAGCCGAACATGGATTTATGTAATGCACTGGATCATGAATTTGCTTTATCGAAAACGGAGGGGTACAGCATGAGCATGAGTGAAGACCTCAAATTTAACTCGATTGAGGATGCGATCTATGATTTAATTTTGGGAAAAGTGATTATTGCCGTAGATGATGAGGATCGTGAAAATGAAGGAGACTTCATCGCCCTTGCCGAGAAAGCGACACCTGAAGTCATTAACTTTATGATCAAGGAAGGTCGCGGTCTGGTTTGTGTACCGATCACGGAAGAGCGGGCTCAGGAGCTGGATTTGCCGCCCATGGTTGCCCGTAATACCGATTATCATGGCACGGCATTTACGATTTCTGTCGATCATGCAACGTCCAGTACAGGCATTTCCGCCCATGAACGCTCAGCGACTATACTGGCATTGATGAATGCGGAGACTCGCTCACAGGATTTCCGCAGGCCTGGCCATGTGTTTCCGCTTGTAGCGAAAGCAGGCGGAGTCCTGCGCAGAGCAGGGCACACGGAAGCCGCTGTTGATTTGGCGCGAATGTGCGGTTCTTATCCGGCCGCGGTCATATGTGAAGTCATTAAGGAAGACGGCTCTATGGCGCGTGTTCCGGATTTGATGGAAATTGCGCAAAAGCATGATATTCGGATCATCACCATTCAGGATTTAATCAGCTACCGCAATCAGATGGAAAAGCTGGTACAGCGAGAGGTTGAGATCAAGCTGCCAACCGATTTCGGCACATTCCATGCCATTGCCTATACCAACCAGGTTGATAGTAAAGAGCATATTGCCCTGGTAAAAGGAACTATCGATCCCAATCATCCTACGCTTGTGCGGGTTCACTCGGAATGCCTGACAGGGGATGTGTTTCATTCGCATCGCTGTGATTGCGGTCCCCAGCTGGATGCGGCTTTGAGGCAAATTGAGCTCGAAGGCTCCGGGGTGCTGCTGTATATGAGACAGGAGGGAAGAGGCATCGGCTTGATTAATAAATTAAAAGCTTATGCCCTGCAAGAGCAGGGATTTGATACCGTTGAGGCGAATATAAAGCTTGGATTCGCTCCGGATCTTCGCGATTATGGAATCGGCGCGCAAATCCTGAAGGATCTCGGTATCCGCCAAATGCGCTTACTCACTAATAATCCTCGTAAAATCAAAGGCCTCGAAGGTTATGGCCTGGAGGTTATCGAGCGCGTTCCGATCCAAATGGAAGCGAATGAGGATAATACGAACTACATGCACACCAAAAAGCTAAAGCTTGGACACTTGCTTGACTTTCAGGATTTAGGCAGTGGAATTTAAATAAAAGATAGGAGAACTCTCATGCACAAAGTATATGAAGGCCATTTGGTATCGCAAAATTTAAGATTTGGAATCGTGGTTGGACGTTTTAATGAATTTATTACCTCCAAGCTGCTTTCCGGTGCATTGGATAGCTTGAAGCGTCACGGTGTGAAGGATGAAGAAATCGAAATCGCCTGGGTACCGGGAGCCTTTGAAATCCCCTTAATCGCTCAAAAAATGGCAGAAAGCAGCAAGTATGATGCCGTCATTACGCTGGGAACCGTGATTCGCGGCTCTACGCCTCATTTTGATTATGTCTGCAATGAAGTTGCCAAAGGCGTTTCGGCCATCTCGCTCAAAACAGGTATTCCTACTATTTTCGGCGTACTGACGACAGATTCCATTGAGCAGGCCGTTGAACGCGCAGGAACAAAAGCCGGCAATAAAGGCTGGGAAGCTGCTTCATCGGCAATCGAAATGGCTAATTTGTCGAAACAATTCTCTTCCTGAGATGAAAGTAACCTATAAGCTGGAGGCATTTGAGGGCCCTCTTGATTTATTGCTGCACCTTATTGATAAGAACGAATTGGATATCTACAATATTCCCGTCAAGGATATTACGGATCAATATCTCGAATATGTGCAGGCGATGCATGAGCTGGAGCTTGAAGTGACAAGTGAATTCCTTGTCATGGCGGCAACCTTGTTATCCATCAAGAGTAAAATGCTGCTGCCCAAGCCTCCAGTTATTGAGTATGATGATTCCCTGTATGATTTGGACAATGAGCTCGACCCGCGTGTCGAGTTAGTCCAAAAGCTGATCGAGTATCGCAAATATAAATCGATTGCTGATCTGCTTCGCGATAAAGAGGTAGAGCGCAGCCTTGTTTATACACGCGAACCTGAGGATTTATCCCCATTTTTGCCGGTGGTGCAGGAAAATCCTGTATTGGGGCTGGACGTGACCGATCTGCTTATTGCTTTTCAGCGCACACTGCGCAAGATGGTTAGCCGCAATACGGTTTCCAAAATTCGCAGAGATGAAATCTCGGTGAAGGACCGAATGAAAGAAATCGTGCATTTGCTGGGGGAAAAGAGCGGAAGATTGCTTTTTTCCAAGCTGTTTGATTATGAGATGACTCGCGAGGAAATCGTGGTTACTTTTTTGGCATTGCTGGAGCTGATGAAAATGAAAAAGGTTGTCTGCTACCAGCACAGTTTATTTGAGGATATCGTGATTCAAGCCAGACAGGAGGGACTCACCGTTGAATTACCAGCTGATGAAATCAGTTATTGAGGGACTGCTGTTTGCCTCCGGAGATGAGGGGCTTGATGCCAAGCAGTTAGCCGAAGTTTTGGAGATGGACCCTCTGCTGGCGTCAGATCTCGTTCTTGAATTAAGAGATGAACTGAAGCGAGCTGGACGCGGCGTTCAGATCGTTGAAGTAGCGGGAGCCTTTCAACTAACCACTTTAGCGGAACATGCCCCATATTTCGAACGGCTTGCCTACAGTCCGTCTCGGTCCTCCTTATCTCAAGCGGCGCTTGAAACCTTATCCATCATTGCTTACAAGCAGCCGATTACCCGTGTGGAAATCGAAGAAATACGAGGCGTCAAGAGTGACCGAGCCCTGCATACACTTGTGAGTAAGGATTTGATTGAGGAAACAGGACGTGCGGAAGCCGTCGGCAGACCTATTCTCTATGGGACGACCAAACAGTTTCTCGATTACTTTGGCCTCAGTTCACTCCGGGAATTACCGGAGTCCTCTTCGATACAAGGTGATTTTGACTTGGAAGAAGAGACGAAAATGTTATTTGATAAACTGGATAATAAGCAAATTACATTTGAAGATGTGTAATAAGGCCACAGTATGCATGATTTTCCAGACTAGGCTCATAATAATCTTCGAAAAGGGAAATTTTCCTGCTTCGGAGTTTTTTTGGGTTGATCGGAAAGTATAAGTTTTTCTGAACTTATCTTGCTCCGGCTTCAACCTTGACAAACGCGCTCGTCAAGTAAGACGGCTTAGCCGTTTATCCTAGTCAGGGAGGGTTTTGTGTTGATCTGGTTGTTGGTGTTTATCGCTTTTTTACTTATCATCCTGACGATTCTGATCTTAAGCTATGTTCAGGGTGAAGTCCATTTTTCTCGAGTGGTGGAGCAAGATTACATGGAGCTAAAGATTAAAGCTAGTTTGGGGATGAAAATCAATCGATTCTTTCCCATAATTAAATTGAAGGATTACTGCAAAAGAATTCCATTCTCATCGGATCATGTAGAGACACCACTAAAAACTACCCAAGAGACCAATGACGGCGTCAAGGGGAAAATGAAAGAAAGCTTCCAAAAGGTCAAGCTGTTACTGCACAATACCGTTCATGGGTATGAATGGCTGAAGCATACATTTTCACGTATTGAGTGCACGCAATTGAATTGGATTACACGGGTTGGCATGGGAGACGCAACGCACACAGCGATCGCCACCGGAGTGGTCTGGGGTTTGAAGACATCCTCATTGGGATTTATTATGCATTTGGTCCAGGTCAAAACCAAGCCGCTGGTTAAAGTGGTTCCGCAATATACGGGGGTGCACTTCTCAACTGATTTCAATGGTGCAGTAGGGACCAGGGGCACCAATATCGTTTGGGCCGTAATCGAGCTTGCTTTGCGGGTGATGAAAATCAAGGGAGGCCTAAGAACCTGGTACCGCGTGATGTCCAAAGCTTAAGTCATAAAAAAACCTTCATTTCCCTTTGTGGAATTGAAGGTCTTTTTGAGTTGCTGTTATCGCTTATGCCCGTGGTTGTTCCCATAGTGTCCATGTTCCTCATGCTCTCCATGTTCAACGTGGCTGCCGCCATACCCACCATGCCAGCCGTGACCGAAGCCTCCCTGCCAGCCGCCGCCAACAGGAATAGGGACTGGGATAGGCACAGGAATAGGAACTGGGGCAATCGGAGCATAAGGATACGGATATGGAGCTTGTGAGTAAGGATATGGATAGAAATAAGGATACTGGGGGGAATATGGATATGGGTACTGACCTTGTGCAAAAGGTAATCCTTGCGTATATGGATAAGCAGTGTAAGCCATTCTCATCTTCCCTTCGAAATTCTGAGATCCTTTTAGCATATGTTGCATGTCAGAAATGTGGTGCTTGCCTAATTGAAAGAAGTAAAAATAAAGCCAAGTACATAATGGCGCAATCTTTGGGAGATTATATACAACGAAATGAAATATCTTATGAAGATTAATGAAAATGGAGGATAAAAATAATGTCAACACACCCTATTGAAGGACTAATGAAAGTCGCCATGGAGAATATCAAGGAAATGGTGGACGTAAATACCATTGTTGGGGATCCGGTTGAAACTCCGGACGGAAGCGTCATTATGCCTATATCGAAAGTGGGATTCGGATTTGCTGCTGGAGGAAGTGAATTTGTTACTCAAACGGATATTAAGATGGATGGGTCTTCCTCGATCAGAAATGATGGCATGAATGCCCAAGTAGCGCTGCCCTTCGGCGGCGGCAGCGGCGGCGGAGTCAGCATCACACCCATAGCGTTTCTGGTTGTGGGCAGCGCAGGAGTGAAAGTAGTCCCTCTCGATAATCAAACACATATCTTTGAACGCTTGATTGATTCGGCACCACAGGTTGTCGAGAGAATACAAAGCATGTTGAAGGGAATGGGAGTGGGCGGTATGACAAATACTGCAACAGGAGTAACCCCAGGAACGATGACAGGCCCCTTGGCAGGAACCGGAGCTGCAAAAACAGAAACAGGAAATACAAACATTCCTGGCGGCAATAACCCGAATTTTATCGTGTAAATATGAAATGAATGGGAAGCTGCTCAAGGGGAGCAGCTTTTTTTATGTCTGATATCGCATCAGGACATAACCTTTTTGAACAAGCATATACTTGTACAAATGACCGATGGAGGTAAATCATGATAAGGCTTTGTTTGAAATTCAGTATGACCCTTGTTTGTGTCAGTGCTTTGCTCTTCCCGGTCAATAAGTCAGAGGCCAATCCGCCCCTTCAAACAAATGCAGCCGGAGCCTCACTCATTGATGTGAAGTCAGGACGTATTCTCTATAACAAAATGGGGGATACCCCTATGAAAATAGCCAGTTTAACGAAAATCATGACAGCGATCGTTGCTATCGAATACGGGAATCTATCCGATATGGTGAAGGTCGGCAAGAATGCCTATGCCAAAGAAGGCTCCTCGATTTATTTGAAGCTGGGCGAAGAAATGAGCTTATCGAATATGCTGTACGGTCTCATGCTCAGGTCGGGCAATGACGCTGCTACTGCGATTGCCGAGCATGTGGGAGGCAGCGTGGAAGGCTTCGCCTACTTGATGAATGAGAAAGCGCAGTTGATCGGAATGACGCATTCTCATTTTAATAACCCTACAGGTCTGGATGATAAGGGGGAGCACTACGCCAGCGCCAACGATATGGCCAAGCTTGCTGCGTATGCACTTAAAAACCCGATTTTTCAAGACATCGTTAAAACCAAGCGGAAAAAAGTTCCTAATCCGAATGAAAAATGGGACTACGTTTGGTTCAATAAAAATAAAATGCTCGCCATGTTTGAAGGAGCGGATGGAGTCAAAACGGGTTACACGAAGCTGGCAAAGCGATGTCTGGTTTCTTCAGCAACCAGAGGCGGCCAACAATTGGTTGCGGTAACCCTGAATGATGGAGATGATTGGGCCGATCACGCTAAAATGCTGCAATATGGGTTTCAAAATTTCCCTTTGCAATCGATCATTGGTAAAGGGGATAAGGTTGAAGGCTCCTTATGGTCTGCAGGCAATTCCTTTACCTATCCGCTGCTGCAAGAGGAACATGCTCAAATCACCCGAAAAGTGATTCCGCTCAAGGAAGAGGCAACGGATTTTCGCCTTGGTCAAAGAGGCAGTTTGCAGATCTCGCTCAGAGGGGAGCAGATTGGGTCTATTCCTTTATTTGAGGCAAATAATCCCAGGCTGAAGCTGGCAGACACCTCAGCTTTTCGCTTTCAAGAAGGCGAGCGCTATCGGGAGTCCGTATGGGGTCACTATTGGCGAATGCTCAAATTAACTTTAAGTAAGCTGATCGCGTTGGAATAACACATCAGAGAGGAGAGAAGAGTCATGGTCAATTTCATATGGTTATTTTTTATCCTTTCCGGATTTATCGTTGCAGCTGTACAAGGCAATGTGGAGGCCGTGACTCAGGCAGCATTTGAAGGCGCAAAGAGCGGGGTGAGCGTTTGCTTCGGATTGATCAGCATTCTGGTTTTTTGGCTTGGGATGATGCGTATTGCTGAAGATGCGGGGATCCTCTCGAAGCTTGCTGTTCTGCTTCGCCCTTTCATACGTTTTTTGTTTCCGAGTGTGCCCAGAAATCATCCTGCGTTAGGGTATATCATGTCCAATATGAGTGCGAACATCCTGGGCTTGGGCAATGCTGCTACGCCTATGGGCATTAAAGCCATGCAGGAGCTGCAAAAGCTTAATCCTGATAAAGAAAAAGCCAGCACCGCGATGTGTACACTGCTAGCGCTGAACACATCCAGCGTAACTTTGATACCCGCAACCTTGATCGCCATTCGGATGAATTTCAATTCTCTCAACCCTGCTGAAATTGTGGGTACTACTTTAATAGCTACGATCATTTCTACCACAGCTGCTATTTTCGTAGACCGTTGGTACCGACGCAGAAGCGCACCCATTCCACCGCTGAAAGGGTGAATATTCGTGTATGCTTTTGTGTCCATGATTTCCGCCTGGGCTATCCCGGCTATGATTGTTTTTATTCCCCTATACGCGGCTTATCGCAAGGTTCCAGTCTATGAATCTTTTGTTGAAGGAGCCAAAGATGGCTTCGATACCGCAATTAAAATTATTCCTCACCTTGTGGGCATGATGGTAGCGATCAGCATATTTCGCGCTTCCGGTGCAATGGACATGCTCATGGATTGGATGAAGCCTTTTTTCAATTATATTGGGGTACCTACGGAGGTTCTGCCGCTTGCTATTCTTCGACCCATTACGGGAGCGGGCTCTCTAGCTTTTACCACAGATCTGATAGAGCAATTCGGTCCTGATTCGATGATTGGCCGTATTGCCTCGACCGTCCAGGGCAGTACGGATACGACGCTTTATGTCATCACGGTTTATTTTGGCGCCATTGGCATCCGCAAAGCAGGTTATGCGTTAAAGGTGGGTCTAATATCTGACCTTGTGGGCTTTGTGGCCTCGATTGTCATTTGCTTTTTGGTGTTCGGCTAGCCCGCTTGTGATTTCCCTCCTCTATGGGTATCATTAGTGTTGAGGTGAAGGCGGATTATGGAAGAACGTTTACAAAAGGTATTGGCCGAAGCGGGGATTGCTTCACGAAGAAAATGCGAGGAGATCATCACAGCCGGAAGAGTGCAGATTAACGGCGAAGTTGTAAAGACACTCGGTGTTAAAGTTGACCCTGAGCTGGATGAGATTCAAGTGGACGGGCGATACATCAATCAACAGACCAAAATTTATGTTCTGCTCAATAAACCCAAAGGGGTCATAACAAGCAGTGCGGATCCTGGCGGACGTAAAGTGGTTACCGACTTTTTGCCAGGGATCAAAGAGCGGGTTTATCCGGTGGGTCGCTTGGATTATGATACAGAAGGCTTGCTGCTGCTGACCAACGACGGGGAATTTGCCCACCTGCTCACGCATCCGAAGCATCATGTACCCAGAACCTATCAAGCAACTGTTAAAGGAGTGCCGCACGGTACGATATTGGATAAGCTGAGAAACGGAATCCAGCTCGAGGACGGGATGACTTCACCAGCTGAGGTCGAGTATGCGGATGTGAACCCTCAGAAAAACGAATCCATCATTCAGATTACAATCTATGAAGGCAGGAACCGTCAGGTAAGGCGGATGTTCGAAGCCGTTTCCTTTCCGGTGACACGTCTCCGACGGATTAAATTCGGCCCGCTGTTCCTACAAGGAGTTCCGCGCGGCAAGTACCGGCATTTAACGCCGGCCGAGGTCAAAGAGCTCAAGGAAGAAGCACTCTCGACACATAATATTCAAAAAGGCCAATAAAGAATTGGCCTTCTATTGCGTTATAATAAATAGGACGGCTTCCTCAGATATCTCAGCCCAAAGTCGAAGGTGATCTGAATGAAAAATAATAAAAAATGGCTGCAGCTTGCTATATTTGCGATCGTGCTGGTCATTGGCGTGTTTACGATAATCAACAATTTATTTGCTTCAGGCGATAAGAAATATCCGCAGGTGGGCGATAAAGCGCCTGATTTCACGCTGGTTGATTTTAACGGACAAGCGCATAAATTGTCTGACTATAAAGGTAAGCCTGTATTGATCAATTTTTGGGGGACTTTCTGCCCTCCTTGCAAGGCCGAAATGCCAGCGCTTCAGCGGCAATACGACCAGTGGAGCCCTAAAGGAGTACGGTTTCTGGAGATTAATTTGGATACGAATAAAATTACCACTCAAAGCTTTATGGAGCAATATAAACTTAATCTTCCTGTACTACTCGACACGAAGGAAACCGTACGCAAGCAGTACGGAATCTCTGAATATCCTTCTACTCTCTTTATAGGGGCGGACGGGAAAATCGCCTACAAAAAAATCGGCGAGATGCAAGAGTCCTATATCCAGGATACGCTGGCTTTACTGACCGGCAAGTAAAATTACCTGTTATGTTATGAACTGAGGTGCAGCATGATTCAAAATACAAAATGTGAATGCGGCCATCAAAACCCGGTCGGCACCGTGCTCTGTGAAGCTTGCGGAAAGCCTCTGCTCGATGAAGATCCGAATCTTCCGCTTGAAATGCGCTATGACGGTATGGCGCGCCGCTCGCAGAAAGCCGATCCGACCTGGATCGATCAAGTATGGAATTTCTTTTCTTCCGTGAAGATAGCCGTATATCTCATTATCATTACACTTGTCGCGTCAGCCGTAGGGACCATTTACCCGCAAGAAAATACATTCCTCAATATGGAACCCTCGGCTTTTTATCAAGATAATTATGGCACTCTTGGCCACATCTATTATTTACTTGGACTTTCTCACACGTTCAACTCCTGGTGGTTTATCACCCTTTTGTTTATGATCGGGACTTCCTTGGTCGTGTGCAGCCTTGACCGTGTACTGCCTCTGTACCGCGCTCTAACCAAACAGCAGCTGCGCAAGCATCCCAACTTTTTACTCAGGCAAAAGGTATCCTATCTCGGAGATCTTCCAGCCGACAGCGATCCGAAAGCATGGACAAGCCAAATAGCTGCAGCGCTGAAAAAAAAGAACTACCGTGTTCATATCGACAGCGAAGGTACGGCGATGCTGGCTGAAAAATACCGCTTTAGCCGCTGGGGACCCTACATTAACCATATTGGACTTATTATTTTTCTGCTGGGTGTCCTGATGCGCAGCATTCCAGGCTGGCATATGGATCAATACATGGGTTTTTTGGAAGGGGAAACCAAGCAAATTCCTCACACCTCTTATTATTTGAAAAATGAAAAGTTCACCCTGGAAGTGTATACTCAGGATGAAATGTCCAAGGATTTTCAGAAAAAGGGCCAGATGGTTCCCAAAAAGTATGAAACTCAAGCGGTCCTCTACCATTGCACGGCAAATTGTGACAATCCGGTCGGCGATCCCGTGCTGGAAGAGGTGACAAAGGCCAATATCTTGGTCAATCAACCACTCGATTATAAAGGCTTGAAGGCATATCAATTCGACTACAAGCCAACACCGCTCTTGATTTCAGTTACACCCAGCTTAAGAAATCCGCAAACGGGTGAAGTATATGGAAGCTTTGAGCTTCCCATGAGCCATCCCAAGGATTCCTATCAAGTAGGTGCGTACACCTTGAAGCTGAAAGGATTCTTACCGGAATTTGCTCTTGAAAACGGGCAGCCTATCACTAAGTCTAATGAACCCAAGGCCCCTGCATTTATATTTTCAATCATCGGACCCGGGCTTGCTGCAAACGGTGAGCCTTATCTATACTTCCCAAGACAGATAGACAAGGTCAATTTCCGTCAAGACGATATCAATGGAGCTATCAGCAAGAAGCTGGAGCTTTCGGTAGGCTCCATGGATGGGGTCAAATTTGCCGAGTACACTTCTTATTTGAACATCCGGGTGGATAAAGCAATGCCCTACATTTGGGTAGGAGCCGCCATATCGATGATCGGACTGATTATGGGTTTTTACTGGCAGCATCGCCGCGTATGGCTGCGGATTGATGACAGCAAGGTGACACTGGGAGCGCATACGAATAAAAATTGGTTTGGGGTCCGCAATGAAGTTGCTTACGCCTTAACGAAGAGCGGAGTTGCCGTTACACCCAAGTCGCTTGATACAGGAGGGAAGCCGGAGTGAATTTGAACTCGCTGAGCAGTACATTTTTATTAATCGCCTTTTTCGTTTATCTGCTTGCCTTCTTATTGTTTGTGCTTTCGATCATAGGAAAAAAGTGGAGCAATCGCGAACCTGAAGAGCACACAAGACGATGGGGGCAATTTGCTTTTATCATTTCGGTTGCAGGCTTCATCTGTCATGTGGCTTTTTTCTTTACCCGGTGGTACAGCGGAGGGCATATCCCTACAGCCAACATGTATGAGTTTATGACGTTCCTCGGCATGATGATCATGCTTGCTTTTATCGTTGTTTACTTAATTTACCGGACGCCTGTGCTTGGGGTATTCGCCTTGCCGATCGGCTTTATCATCATCGCTTATGCCTCCGTTTTTCCAAGCGAGGTACAACCTTTGATTCCTGCTCTGCAGAGCTATTGGCTCAAAATTCACGTTACCACGGCTGCGACGGGCGAAGCATTTTTTGCCGTCGGCTTTGCAGGAGGGCTGATGTACCTGCTGCGCTCCATCGATTTCAGCGGCACAACATCCGAGCATAAAAAAGAACAAAGAGGCATCGAAGCCACTCTGCTCATTTTCTTGATGCTCATCGGGTTCATTGGCTCGATCTTCACGTTTCATGCTGCGGGCTATGAAGCAACCTTTACTAAGGACATAACAACTGTTGACCAACAAGGTGTCAGTCAAACTGTTGCGCAGCAGGAATCCTATGTGCTTCCTCCAATCGTTCAGCCTCACGGAGCGACGGTGGTAAAGATGAACTCTTTTCTGGGCATGACCAAGCCAATATTTGAAGCTCCGTCATGGATGAATGGAGTCAGTGCTGGCCGTAAGCTGAACACCATGATCTGGTCCTTGCTGCTGGGTGCCTTGCTCTACGGACTGCTCAGAGTGCTTGTACGCAAACCGCTCGGAGCGGCCATCAGCCCGATATTAAAAGGGATGGACGCTGAAGATCTGGATGAAATCAGTTATCGGGCGATCGCGATAGGCTATCCGATATTTACGTTGGGTGCTTTGGTCTTTGCGATGATTTGGGCGCAGGAAGCATGGGGCCGCTTTTGGGGCTGGGACCCCAAGGAAGTTTGGGCTTTAATCACATTTTTGTTTTACGCGGTCTTCCTGCACTTACGTCTTTCAAAAGGCTGGCAGGGCAAGAAATCCGCTTGGCTGTCCGTTATAGGCTTCATAGTTGTGATGTTTACCTTAGTTGGTGTCAACTTGGTTATTGCAGGCTTGCATTCCTACGCTGGCGTATAACTTCAGCTTTAAAAGAAAGGTTGTGTAGCTCATGGAACAGAAATCAAGCATTTTGGTCGTCGATGATGAAGAACGAATTCGCCGTTTGCTTCGGATGTATCTGGAAAAGGAAGGCTATCTCATCGAAGAAGCCGAGGATGGAGAAACGGCACTGCGCATGGCGAGTGAAACGGATTATGATCTTGTGCTGCTTGATGTTATGCTGCCCGGAATCGACGGAGTCGAGGTATGCTCGAGGCTCCGCCAGGTTAAATCGACCCCGGTTATTATGCTGACAGCCAAAGGGGAAGAAACGAACCGCGTTCAGGGCTTTGAAGTGGGAGCGGACGATTATGTGGTGAAGCCTTTCAGCCCTCGCGAGGTTATCTATCGGGTCAAAGCGATTTTAAGACGCTCCTCGGCAACAGCCTTTTTATCGAAGGACGCCAACTCGAGCAATAATATTGTCTTTCCGAATTTGATCATTGAACATGATGCGCACCGAGTTACGGCCGGTGGACAAGAAATTGCTCTGACACCCAAAGAGTATGAGCTGCTTCATTATTTGGCGGTGTCGCCGGACAAGGTGTTCTCTCGGGAAGAGCTGCTCAAGGATGTTTGGAACTACGAGTTTTTCGGCGACCTCCGCACTGTTGATACGCATGTGAAGCGTCTTCGTGAAAAATTAAACAAAGTCTCCCCGGAAGCGGCGACCATGATTACAACCGTATGGGGAGTAGGTTATAAGCTAGAGGTGCCCAAATAACGTGTTTATCTTCAGAAGTGTTGTAGGTAAGCTGTGGCTCACCATTATCGGCCTGGTGGCGGTTGTACTGCTCATCCTGGGCCTTTTTCTCGTTAATTACCTGGGCGATTACTTCTCTCAGGCTAACGATCAAAAGGCCAGTCTGGAACGGCTGGCTACCCGTTTTTCCGTAGAGGCGGGACGGCACTTGAATGACGTGCAATTTTACTCGTTGAGCAATGAAGTGCTCTCGAATCTGGCTGCGAGAATGCTGATTGTCACGACGGATATGAAGGAAACCGCTGCACCTGCAGCGGGGGCAGATAATGTGCTTCCGTTTCATGCTTTGGATTTCTTCACCCTTGGAGAGCTTAAGCAGGTATTTGCAGGTCAGACGATGATGAATCAAATTACCTCTGATCAAGCCAACCGATTTCGCTCGGGAACCGGTTATTTGGCTGTAGCGGTCCCGCTTCGCACAGAGGCTGGAACGATCGTCGGCGCAACTGTCGTTTACCAATCGCTGCAATCCTTGGAAGCGACTCAATCTTATGTGCTTCGTCTTTTCATTTATGTATCCATCATGGGCTTCTTGATGACCACTTTCTTTGCATTCTTTCTGTTCTCGAGAATTACAAGGCCGCTTCAGCAGCTTAATAAAGCGGCTGACCTGATCACGCAAGGGGAATATGGCACGCGTGTGCCTATTTTGTCGAGCGATGAGATCGGGGAGCTTGCCAAAACCTTCAACCACATGGGGGAAGAGCTGCAGGACAGCATCAAGGCGCTCAGCCAGGAGAAGGAGCATCTGTCCAGCGTTTTGCGCAGTATGACGGATGCGGTCATTACTCTGGATGCCGAGGGCACCGTCATACTGACCAATCCGCAGGGCGAACGCATCATCCAGGAATGGGGCCAAATTCATTGGGCTGAGCCGTCGGACAGCTTGCCGGATGAATATTCCCGTGAATCGATAAAGCCGTACAGCGGAAGAGGTGGAAGCTATGATGCCCAGCAAATACCTGAGCCGCTCAAGCCGCTGTTTGAATCCGTAGTGGTCGAATCGATGGAGACTACTTCCAAGGTTCATGTGCTGAGCGGTGTCTGGTCTGTCGCGATGACCCCCTTATACTCGCGGGATCAGATTCGCGGAGCTGTGGCTGTGCTTCGCGACGTGACTGAGGAGTTCCGCCTCGATAAGCTGCGGAAGGACTTCGTCGCCAACGTGTCGCACGAGCTGCGCACACCGTTGTCGATGCTGCAGGGCTATAGTGAAGCCCTGCTGGACGATATCGCGGCGACGCCGGAGGAGCGCAAGGAGCTGGCGCAGGTCATCTATGACGAGTCGCTCCGCATGGGGCGGCTGGTCCGCGACCTGCTCGATCTGGCGAGGATGGAAGCCGGCCATCTCGAGCTGAACTTCAGGGAGGTGGAGCTCACCTCCCTGATCAAGCGCATGCACCGTAAATTCACGGTGCTGGCGAAAGAATCGGGCATCACGCTCGCCGTCGTGCTGCCCGATCATCCCCTCATCCTGCACAGCGCGGATGAGGATCGGCTCGAGCAGGTGCTGACCAACCTGCTCGATAATGCGTTTCGACATACGCCCGCCGGGGCGCGTATTGTCGTGAAGGCGGAGCCGGCCGTGCTGCGCGAGCAGCCGGCTCTGCGCCTGGAGGTCACGGACGAAGGGCAGGGAATTCCTGCGGGGGATCTGCCTTTTATCTTTGAGCGCTTCTACAAAGCGGACAAAGCGCGTACCAGAGGCTTGTCCACAGGCGGCACGGGCTTAGGCCTGGCCATCGTCAAAAACATTGTAGACTCCCATCACGGCACTGTAAACGCGCAGAGCACGGTGGGGCAGGGAACGACATTCACGATCCTTCTGCCTTGCGATACAAAGTAAACTCAGCAGGCACCTTATTGACTGGATGTGCCATACTGTCAGTGCAGGAAAGAGGCGTATGCTGTAGAATTCTGCAGCATACGCCTCTTTGGTGTAGAATGATCAACATTAATCTTGTTGTTCGTGAAACAATCTTTAAATCCGAAGATCTCTCACGTTAACGATCTCCGAAAGTGTGCCAAGTTCCGACAAGACTTCCTTCGGAGCTTGTTTATCGATGGTCAGAACCATGATGGCGGATCCGCCTATCACTTTACGGCCGACCTGCATGGTGGCGATGTTGACATCATTATTGCCGAGCAGAGTGCCTACACGACCGATAATACCCGGTTTATCATTATGCGAGATGAGCAGGAGATGACCTTCCGGAGTGAAGTCAACCGGATATTGATCGATCAGCACGATCCGTTCGCCGATACCGGCGAGCAGGGTGCCGGCCAATACTTTTTCTTCTTGCTTGGTTTTGACGGTTACCGTCAACAGGTTAGTAAAGCTGTTTGAAGTCGTTGATGTTTGCACGGAAACATTCACCCCGCGGGTTTTTGCCAAATTCATCGCATTGACGATATTGATCGACTCCAATTGCTCGGCGAAGACACCTTTCACAATATGGCGAGTGAGCGGGCTTGTATCTACATCGGCAAGATCGCCGGCATAATTCACGATAATTTCGTATACCGCACCACGAGTGATTTGTCCGAGAATTCGGCCGATCTTTTCACCGAGCTTAAAATACGGTTGAAGCTTGTTAAGTACATTGGCGGGAACTGGAGGCATGTTGACCGCGTTTTTAAACGGCTCGTCTCTAAGAATATGAAGCACTTCCGCGGAAACATCAATCGCGACATTCTCCTGCGCTTCAATCGTGGAAGCACCGAGATGCGGTGTCACAATGATGCGAGGATTGTTCAAAAAAGGATGATCGGGTGCGGGAGGCTCCTCTTCGAAAACGTCGAAAGCGGCTCCTGCCACTATACCTTCATTTACAGCATCCACCAAGGCAAGCTCATCAATAATGCCGCCGCGTGCGCAGTTGATGATGCGGATACCCGGTTTCATTAGAGCGAATTGAGCCTTGCCAATCAAATGGTGGGTTTCACTGGTCAGCGGTGTATGAACCGTAATGAAATCCGCTTTCGCCGCAATCTCATTCACGGTGCCCAGCTTGACTCCGATTTTCTCTGCGCGCTCTTCTGTCAGGAACGGGTCATAGCCGATAACCTCCATGCCGAATACTTTCGCACGCTTGGCGACCTCGCTGCCAATGCGTCCCATTCCAAGGATACCCAGCACCTTGTTGCGAAGCTCTACGCCAACGAAGGATTTGCGGTCCCATTCCCCGCTGACTGTTTTCTTATAAGCCTGAGGGATAAAACGGGCAACCGACATCATCATAGCAAACGTATGCTCACTGGTAGCGATCGTATTGCCGTCCGGGGCGTTGATCACCACGATCCCGCTGTTGGTTGCAGCTTCCAGATCAATGTTGTCCACACCGACTCCGGCGCGGCCAATGACTTTTAATCCTGGAGCGGCTTTCATGATATTTGCAGTCACTTTGGTTTGACTGCGTACGAGCAGAGCATCATACTCGCCGATAATGGCAGCGAGTTCATCCTCGGAAAGGCCGGCTTTTCTGTGAACTTCTACATCTTCTGCATCATACAGAAGCTGAATTCCCATATCACTGATGGGGTCGGTCACTAATACTTTGAACATGATGGTTTCCTCCTCAGAGTTTTGCTTTAGCAAAACTGGCATCGTAAGCATAATCTAGGGATGCAATGGTCTATAAAGAATAAAAAACTCCCGGCCTTGGTGCAGGCGAGAAAAAACCTGCAGCCAAAGGGACGAGAGCTTGCTTTCGTGGTACCACCCTAATTCGTCGTCCATTCGCATGGACAACCTCAACGGTCTTGCGACCGGGAACTGTAACGGGTTCCGATTCCGACTGCATCTACTTCATTTCGATGCAATAACTCTGGAGTGCTCCGCAAAAGATTCGCTGCCGATTCTCACCTGCCATCGGCTCTCTGAAAGCTAATTCTATTGCTTGGTTCCGTCAACGCTTTACTGCGATATAGAATTTTTATTAATGTAACACGGGTATTCATAGAGTGTCAATAGTGATGAATCCTTTTCACATCAATGTCATAATTGCAAATGCTTCCTTGGATTCATGGAGTTGACCCTTCTCATTCTAAGCATTAGTCGAAGGAATTGCAATGCTTTTCGCTTGAAGGAATGATAAAAATTCGTTATGCTTCAACTAAGCAGCGTTGATAGAAGAGGGAGATGAGGAACCGGAATGACCCATATTCATCCTAAACCATTTACAGAGTTACTCGAACAGGATACCGGGAAACAAATAGTCGTTATTGATGTGCGGGAACAGGTTGAATGGGATTATTACCATTTGGATCATACGCTGTTGATACCGATGAATTCCATACCCGGACGAATTCATGAAATACCCCAGGATCAAGAGGTGTATATCATTTGCGCTCATGGTGTTCGCAGCGAGATGGTTTGCGGGTATTTACGGGAAAACGGATTTGATCGAGTCATCAATGTGGATGGGGGCATGGCAGCGGTCGCTTATTTAAGAGGGTTTGCTTACGATTAGGCTTAGAAGCATTAAACTAAGGGCTGTGCCGAAAGTATGTAATGATGCTTTCGGTACAGCCCTGTTTCCATTAATTCACGCTTGAGAAGAAAGGCAGCTGAGGCAGCAGCTCATTGCTGTACCACTTCGCCTTTCCATTCACGAAATCTCCAGAGCGGATCGCATCCGTACTCAGAAGTAGATCGAGCGTTTGATTTACATCGGCTGCTCCCAGCTTAGTAGCTTGTCCGGAAGCAATGAAATCATCGATACGTATCGTGACATCCTGAGGATAATAAGGCACAAAGAATTTTCCGTTTAACAGCTGCATGGTCACGTACCAATTTTTGACATTAAGATTCATTTGTCTCCATGCATCCAGGCTGACCGGTTTACTGATGTCTGCCTGTTTCAGGTTATTATCGAGGGTTTGATTCCACTTCACCACCGATTCGAAATAATTCTTTTGTGCGGTAAGTGCTTGATTCTTGGCTTCAACGAAGAATGCATCCTTATTCATCTCCTCTAGGAGCTGAGTGCCGCGCAAGGAATTTGCCTTAGGTTGAAAATTGTTCAATGCGTCTGTAAATAATTTTAAGCTTTTGAGATAATTTTGATGCGACTCCTGCAGCAGGGGTGAAGAATTGGGCAATGTTTTACCCTGAAGCGCTTTGTATTTTTCATCCGAGAGCTTGGACAGCTCCTTCAGAACGGCTGCGGCATCAATGGTAGAGCTGTTGACTTCAATTTGATGCAGCTGATCAAACCATTTATTCTGAAATTCCCTAAAGGGCAAATAAATGGTATGGTAGAAAGAGACCAAGACCTGTTGGTCATAAGCACCCGGTTCTTCGATAACTTCTTTGTCTTTTTGCATCAATTTCTCGTATTTTTGATCCGATTTCTGTCTGCCGATTTCTAATCCATAGAAAAAAGCTCCGAGAATACAAACGAGCATAAAGATAAACATTAATGCAAACAAGTAATCGGTGCGGGTCAGACGCTTATCCATAATCTAGCTCCCTTAAATCTCTTTTTCTTTCTATAGTATAGGTGAAAAATCTGGAAAAGGGAATATCCGCCTTGGAAAGGGAAAACTAATGAGGAAATTCGACTTCAAGAATATTCGCTTTGGCAAAGTGAATTTAGATACATTGGATGATAAGACCTTAATGCTCAATTTATACTTGACGCAACTAATAACCTTGATTGTCGGTATTGTCATTATCCTCATTCAAAGGAATCATGTGCTTTCATTATTCAACCTTCATGCAGGCTGGCAAATATTGATCTGGGGAGTACTGTTTGCTGCTGCCGTCCTGGGACTAGACCTCTTGGTTTCAAGGTGGGTACCCAAGGAAGTTTCGGATGACGGCGGAGTCAACGAGATGATTTTCGGCAAAAGAGCTTTTTGGCATATTGCTCTGATTTCATTGATCGTTGCTTGTTGTGAAGAGCTGTTATTCCGGGGTGCCATTCAGCATGCTTGGGGACCTTATTGGACCAGTATTTTATTTGCGGCTATTCATATTCGCTACTTGCAGCATTGGCTTATGACGGGAATGGTTTTTAGCATCAGCTACGGGCTTGGATGGATTTATTTGCACACGGGAACACTATGGACCCCGATTGTCGCTCATTTTCTCATCGATTTAACTATGGGTTGTATACTTCGTTACAGCAAGGAGGAAGAAGCTCAGTAATGCGCTCGAAAAAATCGCGGGAAGTCCCTGCATATTCAGACATACTCAGACAGCAGGAAACGGAAGATCACTATTTACCTCCCAGAAAAGTCATCCATCCCTCGGAAAATGGAAAATGGACTCGCATCTTTTATCAGACCGTGCTTTGGCTTTTTGTACTGCTGGTAATTGGTCTGACAATCTGGGGGATAAGCTATAAATAAGGTGGAAGAAAGATGAATACCGTCAAGAAAATCATGCTTTTATTATCTGTAAGCTTATTTGTTTTATCAGGATGCCAAACATCGGGCGGACAATCTTCTCTGGCTTCAATCACTCCTTCTAAGACTTCGGCCCAAACCGAATTAATCGTTTCGGCTGCAGCCAGC
The DNA here is from genome assembly GCF_900104695.1 of Paenibacillus sp. GP183. Lineage (NCBI taxonomy): Bacteria > Bacillati > Bacillota > Bacilli > Caryophanales > Paenibacillaceae > Paenibacillus > Paenibacillus sp. GP183. The sequence goes on along the minus strand of NZ_FNSW01000001.1, from coordinate 1,425,459 downwards.
TTGCAGGACAGCTTAAAGGAATTTGCCGCGTTGTATGAGAAGTCGCATCCGGAAATAAAGCTTGTCTTTAACTTTGGCGCCTCTGGAGCTTTGCAGCAGCAAATTGAACAAGGCGCGCCCGCAGATCTGTTTATCTCTGCCGGACAGAAGCAAATGGACGCATTGATTGCTAAACAGCTATTAGCGAAGGACCAAACCGTACCCTTGTTGGATAACTCGTTGGTTGCGATTGTTCCAGCTGACAGCAAGCTTCCTCTATCGGCAGCTGACGAGATTAACGATCCGAGGTTGCAAAAATTAGCAATTGGTGATGTTGAATCCGTACCCGCGGGTGGTTATGCCAAAGAATCCTTAAGCTTCTATAAGCTTTGGGACTTGCTTCAGCCCAAACTGGTTTTTGCCAAGGATGTAAGGCAGGTGCTGACCTACGTGGAATCCGGAAATGTAGATGCAGGCCTGGTGTATCTTACAGATGCATTAACGTCGAAAAGGGTGAAGTTAGCGTTTACCTTTGATCCGGCAAGCCATCATGTGATCCAATACCCTGCAGGAGTGTTAAAAGCAGCAAAGCATGCGAATGCGGCTGCTGCTTTATTAGCGGACCTTCAAGGGAAAGAAGCAGCAGAGATTTTCACCAAATATGGCTTTAAAAAGCCAGGAGAATAAGTGCTATGGAAATAAGCTGGCAAGAATTTTACAGTCCGATTTGGATTTCACTGAAAGTTAGTCTGTTATCGAGCTTGATTGTGTTTGTAATCGGCACATGGGCCGCATGGTGGATGGCGGATAAAACGTTTCGCGGGCAATCATTGGTGGAAACCGTATTTATCCTGCCGCTCGTGCTTCCGCCTTCCGCAGTCGGCTTTGTTTTGCTTATGCTTTTGGGCCGAAATGGCTGGTTGGGGCAAGTCATTCAAGCCTGGTTTCACAGCTCTTTGATCTTTACCTGGTGGGCTGCGGTCATAGCTTCGGTTGTCGTCTCATTTCCATTGGTCTATCAAACGATGAAGCTCGGATTTGTTTCGGTAGAAAGGGAGATTCTGGAGGCAGCACGTTGTCAAGGGGCCGGAGAATGGCAGCTTCTTCGATACATAAGATTTCCTTTAATGTTGAATTCACTGAAAGCCGGTTACATACTTGGGTTTGCCAGAGGGCTCGGAGAATTCGGTGCGACCATTATGATTGCGGGCAATATACCTGGTAGGACTCAGACCATTCCGACTGCCATTTTTGGAGCTGTTGATTCGGGGAAAATATCGCTGGCCTGGACTTGGTCGGCCGTTATTATATGGCTTTCTTTCCTCATGCTTTGGCTTGCACGCCGTTCCAAGTAAATCTAGCATTTTTGTTATCGCGAGCAGGAATATACCCCAATTCCACCCAAATGAAACACTCCCGTAACAAGATCATTATACTTTGCTTATATTTATCTTATTCTTCTCTAACAAATTATGGTTAAACTCTAATTTGTAGCTACACAGCCATTTAATAGACAGGAGGATATTAACGCAGATGACTTTTAGATTTCATCCATCATTTAAAGTACTCTTATTTTTACTTGTCTTATTGAGCGCAATTATTTTGCCTGCCAAGCCTACATGGGCTTTATCTTACAGTTATGTCACTTTCCCGGATGGGAAATTAGGTATTGCAAGGCCTGATATTGGTGTGAATTTCATGGATCTTAGCGAACAACTCGCACCCGTTTCCTATGAAATGTATATCAACAACAAACTTGTAAACGCCGTTTATGATCCTAATAAGACACAATATGTATATCACCCTGGCAATGATTTGTCTCCAGGCAATTATGCGGTCAAGCTTGTTTTCCGTTACGATGGATATCAAGCGAAAACCCTCGAATGGAGCTTTTCGATCTTGAGCGGGGCTGCCTCGCTCTCTGCAGGTTCGACAGCCGAGCAGCGTGCAGGACTTCAAGCTATTAATGACTATCGCCAGCTGCTGGGGCTTTCACCGGTTGTTTTCAACAATGCTCTTAATACGGCTGCACTCAAGCATGCGCATTATTTGGCCGTGAATAAGATAGATCCGATCAATACCTCGGATTCCTTGCATGATGAGAATCCTTCCAAAACCGCCTATATCGGCAAAAGCCTGGCAGACCGAATCAACTATGTCGGGTACGGAAAAGGTGCAGCGGAGGATGTCGCTTATAAACGATCTACGTTGGTAGAAGCGATTGACAGCTTGTTCGATGCTCCGTACCACCGCAGTCCATTTCTGAGCCCGGATATGACAGAAATAGGCATTGCCAAAGAAGGGGATTTCCATGTCGTTGAGTTTGGATATAAAAGTCCCGCGACCTCTCAATTGGTTGTCTCTCCATCGGACGGCGATGTGTTCGTCCCGACTTCATTTGACGGGCATGAAGCGCCGGATCCGATTCGGATTCATCCTGGGGCCTCTTACCCGGTAGGCTACCCGATCATGGCCAGCGTAACAGGGCCAGGGATCTCAAAAACCACCCTGCAATCCGCCACTTTAGCGGACAGCAGCGGCAAAAAAATAGAGCTGCTGCAAAATCAGGCTTCCAATGATGACCATCTGGATACCGAAGTCATCCTTCTTCCAGCTGTGGCTCTGCAGGCCGATACCGTTTACCAGGCATCTGTTAAATTGACAACCATCTATAAGGACGGCAGGACACAAAGCTTTGACAAGACCTGGAAGTTCCGCACAGAGCCGACACCTGGTATTGGTTCCGACAAACTTCACGCCGATACGAATGGCTATATGCTGCAGATCGGAAATCTGGGCTTAATTCGCCAGCATTCCGTTTCCTTCGGATTGGATAATAATTACTACCTGCTGGATCAAGTTCGTTTTCCCATGACACGCACCCCCTATATCGTGGACGGAACTTCATTTTTGTACATTCGTGATCTGGCAGCAGCGCTTGGAGCAACAGTTTCCTGGGACGATTCCCGCAAAGCGGCTATTTATAAGAAAAATGATAAGACTGTTACTTTCTTTACAAATAGGAATGTGTACGCCATTAATGGCGTTGAATATTCCACCGGTGCTCCAGCGCAATTGATTAACGAGATGACCATGCTTCCAGTTCGCTTACTCTCTTTTACCTTAGGCGCGAAAGTCGATTATGTTGACAGTACTCGCACTGTGATACTTTCTTATTAATGATCAAAGAAAAAACGACCCATTCTCCGGGTCGTTTTTTCTTTGTTCCTGGTGCAGATTATAGTGTTATCTGGCTTCGAGCTCTATAGAGCGAGGGTCCACAAAGGAGTAGCCTTTCTCCTCAAGCTTGGTTAGCAGCTCGTCCAGGACGCTTACAGTCCACGGAAGCTCATGCATGAGTATATTGCTGCCGGGATGCAGCTGGCTTAACACGTTTTCGACGACTTTAGCGGGTTCGTTCTTTGCGTTCGTCATCTCCCAATCCTTGGAACCGTTGGACCAGGTCATATAGAGCATATGCTCGGAACTGACTTTTTCTCTCAGGTAGCTGCTGCCCAAGCCGAAGGGCGGGCGGAAAAATTGAGGTGCCGAACCGGTCAGGTCCTTGACAATCTTCTGCACATCACCAACCTGTTGATCAACCTTCGGATTGTCGACTTTTTTGAGATCAATATGATCCCAGGAATGATTACCAATAGTCATTCCACTGTCATTCAGCAGCTTAAGAATCTCCGGCTTTTGCTTGATGCGATATCCGTTCAAAAAGAAAATGGCGCTGGCTTTATGCTTTTTTAATGTAGCTATCAAGGACTCATTCATCTCTTTTTCTTTCGGTCCGTCGTCAAATGTCAGAAGGACAACCTTCTTATTCCCAGAGGAATCATTAGGCACAATGTCGTAAATTTTATTCATGTGGTACGTTTTAGCAACCTCTTTCCCTGCAGGAGACGGCTCTGGAGATGGGGATGGTGCTGCGGTCGCCGTTGAAGCAGGAGAAGTTGTGTTAGTAGGTGCAGTACTTGCAGTAACCATAGGCGTGGAGCTGGCTGCATTGGAACCTGCCGTTGATTTAGCGGCCCCGCCTGTACATGCGGATAACAGCATAGTTAAAGCAATTAAGGTCAAACTTGCTTTTCTCATCATAATCTCCTCTTTGTTGGATATGCCTTACCCTTATCATTTTACCACAATTCCCAAAAGATTTACTCCTTTCTTTTCCTATAAAATGGATGAATGGCCATTTGTAAAGAGGTGTACCCTATACAAGAGTTGAAACTACATGTTATGGAGGGATTTACATGCGAATGGGCACCTTTATGCTCGGTGGAATTGTCGGCGCTGCCGCTGTAATTTACTTGAACCGCAACGCAAGATCAATGATGTACTCAGCCTTTAATTCGTCGAACACCTCAGCCGACAGTTCCTGGAAGAATCGTTCCCAGCAGTCGGATCATATGGGAAAGATGAACTCGACCATGTTTCAAGCCGGAGATGAAAGTCAATCCAAAGCAGTTCAGAACAGTGCGAATATCCATTAACCATCAACAGCGAGAGCAGTCAGGCCTGACCACGGGTCCGGCTGTTCTTTTTCATTTCTATTGAACTTAAACGTGCATTTCGTTCTGAATAATGATAACATGATAGGTGAAAATCTCTAGAAGTTGATCTGGTTGCACATACATCTAGTGGGGATTTGGCTGCTCACCTTTTAGTGCCTTGAATCATAATCTGTATAAAAGGGGGGATCCTATCATGAAAATAGAGCGTTTAAGTCAGGATAAGATACGGATTTTCCTAACATTTGACGACTTAACCGAACGCGGCATCCAAAAGGATGACATGTGGAGAGAAATCCCCAAGGTCCATGAATTGTTCAGCGAGATGATGGACCAAGCTTATTCGGAGCTTGGATTCGATCCTTCAGGACCTCTTGCGGTGGAAGTGTTTGCTCTGCCCGCTCAAGGCATGGTAGTGATAGTAACCAGAGGCAAGCTCGACCTTTATGCTAATACGGATACCTTTGATGACCAGGAAGCAGAAGAAGTATATGAGATGGAAGTCACGCTTGAGCAAAGCGATTTGATCTCCTATGTGTTCCAAGACTTCGAAGATTTGCTTCGCGCTGCCAAAGTCATCAATCCGTTATTAATGGAAGGCGGCACTCTGTATTCCTATAAAGGCAAGTATATTTTACAGCTCGAACCCATTGAGCTTGACGACATCAAATTCCAGGCTCTGATTGCGGTATTGTCCGAATTTGGAGAGGCGGCTTCTGTCACGCGTGCTGTTCTGGAAGAGTACGGCAAGGTGGTCATAGCGGATGACGCAGTCAAAGTGCTGTGCCGCCATTTTCATTCCTAATGCTCCTCGGGTAAGCTCCAGACTTAAACCTATAAAGCATCTTCAAAAACATTTGTTTTTGCAAGGTGCTTTTTTAGCGTGAATTGATTTGTTACAGAGTAAGAGAGATAGAGCTAGAGTCGGATCTGGTTGAATAGAACCCTTAAGGGGTGCCCATGCTAAATAAACTTTCACAATGAGGTGGTTCCTGTGTCAATGATAGAAAATCTTAACGTCCTGGTATCAACACAGTCCGTCATTCATGAAGCGCTCACACGCCTCGGCTATTCGGATGAAATGTACGAACTCCTTAAGGAACCGCTGCGAGTTCTTACCGTGCGCATTCCAGTCCGTATGGATGATGGGAAAACTCGTGTATTCACCGGCTATAGGGCTCAGCATAATGATGCTGTAGGCCCAACCAAGGGAGGAGTTCGTTTTCATCCGGATGTCAATGAAGATGAAGTGAAGGCGCTCTCGATATGGATGAGCCTCAAATGCGGGATCTGTGACCTGCCCTACGGCGGGGGAAAGGGCGGTATCATCTGTGATCCGCGGCAGATGTCCTTTCAGGAGCTGGAACGGCTCAGCCGAGGTTATGTTCGGGCGATCAGTCAGCTGGTGGGCCCTTCCAAAGATATCCCTGCGCCTGATGTGATGACGAATTCTCAGATCATGGCCTGGATGATGGATGAATACAGCAGAATTCGTGAATACGATTCGCCGGGCTTTATTACAGGCAAGCCACTGGTGCTCGGCGGTTCCCATGGTCGAGAGACAGCAACGGCGAAAGGCGTCACGATCATGATAGACAAAGCGCTGCAGAAAAAAGGGATCCCCCTGCAAGACGCCAAGGTTGTGATTCAAGGCTTCGGAAATGCCGGAAGCTATCTGGCCAAATTCATGCACGAGGCAGGGGCCAGAGTGGTGGGCATCTCGGATGTGCACGGCGGCCTATATCAGCCGGAAGGGCTGGATATTGAATATTTGCTGGATCGTCGGGATTCGTTCGGAACCGTGACTAATTTATTCAAAAATGTATTGACCAATAAAGAGATACTCGAACAGGAATGCGATATTCTTGTACCTGCGGCCATTGAAAATCAAATTACTCAAGAGAATGCCCATTTAATCAATGCCAAAATCATTGTAGAGGCGGCGAACGGCCCCACTACATTGGAAGCTACAAAAATTTTGACGGAACGCGGCATATTGCTTGTTCCAGATGTGCTTGCCAGCAGCGGCGGTGTGGTTGTCTCCTATTTTGAATGGGTGCAAAACAATCAAGGCTATTATTGGACAGAAGCTGAAGTTCATGCCAAGCTGCAAGAACTCATGGAAAAATCGTTTGAAAATGTCTATAATGTACATATCACACGCGGGGTTGATATGCGTTTAGCCGCATATATGGTTGGAGCAAGAAAAATGGCTGAAGCCTCTCGTTTCAGAGGGTGGGTATAGCTAAGTCGACCTGCAAATTACGTAACGGAAAGGGGGAGACCTCAATTGAATATACTGCCCGTTATAATGGCAGCCATTGCACCGGGAATCTCTCTCCTTGTTTATTTTTATTTGAAGGATCGATACGAGACCGAACCCATTCATCTGGTGATTCGGATGTTTATATTTGGCATCATCCTTGTTTTCCCGTCCCTTGCTCTGCAGCAGGCGTTCATTCAAGAATTGGGGCAAAACAATTTCACTACCGCATTTCTATGGTCAGGCGGGTTAGAGGAATTTCTCAAATGGTTCGTCTTGTACCATATCATTTACCGTCATACTTCCTTTGATGAGCCTTATGATGGAATTGTATATGCCGTTGCTGTAAGCTTGGGTTACGGAACATTGGAAAATGTATTTTATGCCTTTATGAATGGGTCAAATTTTTCCACCCTGATGATCAGAGCCCTGCTGCCCGTGTCTGGACATGCGCTTTTTGGTGTGATGATGGGTTATTATTTAGGGAAAGCCAAATTCGATCCTGATCATTCCTATAAATATATGTGGGCTTCTCTGCTCCTGCCTATCTTCTGGCATGGCTCCTTCGATTATGTGCTGCTCGTTGCCAAATCCTATTGGGCTTGGGTGATGATCCCTTTTATGACCTATTTGTGGCTTCGCACGCTTTGGAAAGTGGAAAGAGCCAATGCGAGGTCGCCGCTGCGAGCCATACAACGTGAGGATGAGGTTAAAATCGTCTGAAAAGGGCATCCTAATCGAAAGAATCCGCAGAATTCCCCCTTCTTTTCTGCGGATGACATACGGGAGGGTGCTTATGCAGAATCACAGAGTCAAAGTCACGATCCGCTGCAGGCAATGCGGCGAACGTTTCGTCCTTAAAGGCAAGCAAGGTAAAGGTAAGATAGAAACCGGTTTTCGGCAGTGTATTTGCAATAATGAAGATGATTTTGAAGTGGAGACCGAACCGGAATAAGCCGTTCCTTCCCGGGAACGGCTTCTTTTTTTTGCCCTCATCATCGTAACAGATGCATAAAGCTTCAAGAGCAGGCAAAAACTAACGCAAGTTAACGCAAAAGAAAGGGGAACTCCATCCAATGATATATCGTAGGCTAAGCATGGCCTTGTTTCCCATCCTGGCAGTTGCTTTTATCGGAACAGCGGTATGGGGGTACAAGGAGCATCAGGACAAAAACTCTATATTGATTAAAGCGGAGAATCAGTACCAACGGGCCTTTCATGATCTATCGTATCATATGGATAAACTGCATCAAGAGTTAGGCAATACGCTTGCAGTAAATTCCACTTCGCAGGGCTCTTATCGAAAAGGGTTGGTTAATGTATGGAGGATCACGAGTCAGGCGCAGAGCGATATCAGCCAGCTGCCGCTTTCCCTGCTTCCTTTTAACAAAACGGAGGAATTTCTGGCGAATTTGGCTAACTTCTCGTACAAGACATCTATTCGGGATTTAACCAAGCAGCCTATGAATGACAATGAACTGAAGACTTTGAACGCCTTATATGGGCACTCCAAGCAGTTGACTACTGAAATACAAGGTGTTCAGGATAAGGTAATCACGAACAATTTGAGATGGATGGATGTCGAGGTTGCACTGGCTTCGGAAAAAGGACCCAATGACAATGTCATCATCGACGGTTTCTCTACGGTAGATAAGAAAGTGGGGGGCTATCCGGAAATCAATTGGGGGCCAGGCGGCTCGAGCATGTTGAAAACAATGAATATGCATGCCCTGTCCGGAAATGAAATGAGCCCTCAGGAGATTAAGCAAAAAGCGGCAGCTTTCCTTAAAAATACGGATACTTCGGCCATGCAGGTGAAAGCCAACGGAGGCAGCAATACGGATTATCAATCCTACAGCGTAACCATCCCTGACGGAAAAAATAATAATAATGCTGTTCAAATGGATTTTACCAAAAAAGGCGGTGAGCTTTTATATTATATGCATCCTCGTTCAGTGGACGCGGCTAAGCTCGACATCAGGCAAGCGAGGGATGCCGCGAGTGAGTTTCTCGATCGGCACGGGTACAAGAGCATGAGTGCCGTCAGCTACGATCAATACCATAACGTAGCCAATCTTGCTTTTGCCAAAAGGGAAAATGACATAACAATCTATCCCCAGCAAATTAATGTGACCGTAGCGCTGGATAACGGAGAGATTACCGGAATGCAAATGAATGACTATGTCTTCGGCCAGAAAGTGCGTAAATTTGCCGCCCCTAAGGTGAATGCGGCAGAAGCAAGAAAGGCGCTCAGCGGGGCTATGGAGATAACTTCCAAAAGCTTGGCAGTCATCAAGGATGACACCAATCAGGAGATCCTGTGCCATGAGTTTCTGGGAAGAATGAATGGAAACCATTATCGGATTTATGTGAACGGTGAAACAGGTGTGGAGGAAAAGGTCGAAACGATCAGGCCGCAAGAGGTCAATGCCATAGCCAAATAGATAGCCTCGGAGAAGCTGAGAGCCGGCTTCTCTTTTTTATGCTTCCTAAAATACATAGAAATGATATAATCTAAATAGCGATTCTAACGTTCATAAGATTAGTTGATAAGGGGGTGCGCGAATTGCTTCCTAAGGTAAACCAAATTTTACATTTACAAGTGAATTCAATTGATGAAGAAGAAGCGAAGATTGAATATAAATCCAGAATCGCGGATGTGACGGATGAAGGAATCGTCATGGAAGTCCCGCTTAATGAAAGATCGGGACGGCTCAAGAGGCTTTATTTGGGCGATGAGATCAGTGCCTATTTTGTTTCTCAAGGCGGCGTTAAAAACTATTTCAATACATCGGTTGTTGGCTTTAAAGAAGATGTCATTCGACTCGTGGTCATCAAGAAGCCGGAGCCGGAGGCCATCACGCAAGTGCAGCGGCGCAGTTTTCTGCGGGTTCCCGCCGAGCTGGAGATTGCTGTGAAATTCTCCAACCAGCCGCAGTTCGTTGCCATAACCGACGATGTCGGCGGCGGCGGAATCTCCTTTATCTGTGATGGATACATACCGCTTAGCGTCAATTATACCATCTCCTGTTGGGTGCTGGTGCCTTATAAAGCTGGCACCATTGAGCATGTGCCCTTAAAAGGTGAGATTGTCCGCGTCAAGGTGCTGGAATCCGGCAAGCAGCTGGCCATGGTGCGCTTTGTTGATATTACGGATAGAGATCGCCAGAAGCTGATTCGTTTTTGCTTTGAACGGCAAATGGATTTTCGCAAAAAATAGTGCATAGATTCACATGAATTGGATATACTACCAACCAAATCGATAGCTTTGGGCGGTAGAGGCAAATGACCAGAGACAAACAAAGGCAAACATTCACATACGAGCAGCTGTTCATTGTGTTCTCCGTCAAGGTGGAGAAGGTTTTGATCCGCTTTGTGCTCGTTTTTTTGTTGCTCTTGATTTGCAGCCAAGCCCTGCTTCAATTTCCTTATTGGAGAACGCATCTGACGCGAGTGGAGCCCTTGGAAGGGAAGCTGTATTCCGATTATGAGAAATAGGAATGGGGAAGGCATGATTTTGCATCTGTCCCCTTGATGTGGTATAATTTTAAGGCGAGCGGGCAGTGCCTGCTTTTTTGTTCGTAAGGTATTTAGGTTTAGGAGGAAAGGCAGCTTGCAAAAATTCAACATTGCCATTGATGGTCCCGCTGGAGCCGGGAAAAGCACGGTTGCCCGAATGGTGGCCGGTGCACTTGGATTCATCTACGTGGATACCGGAGGCATGTATAGGGCTGTAACCTGGAAAGTATTACAAGAAGGTTTGAATCCTGAGCAAACGGCAGATGTCATTGCTGTGGCCAGACGTCTGGAAATTGAGCTTCAGCCTCGTCCGGATGGGCAGCAGGTTTGGGTAGACGGAGTCGATGTAACGAAATGGATCCGATCTGCTGAAGTTAACGGATATGTTTCAAAGATAGCCAGCATCGGTGAAGTTCGACAGATTCTCGTAACCAAACAAAAACGATTGGCCACTGCCAAAGGCGTAGTCATGGACGGGCGTGATATTGGCACCCAAGTCCTGCCGGATGCCGAGCTTAAAATTTTCCTAACAGCCAGCGTCCATAAAAGAGCGGAGCGCCGTTTCAAGGAAATGCAGGACGGCGGCGACAGGGATGCGACGCTTCAACAATTAGAGCAGGATATTGCGCGTCGTGACCAAATGGATCAGGAAAGAGAAATCTCTCCGCTTGTCCGTGCGGATGATGCGCTTCTCATCGACAGCACGACCATGAGCATCCCTGAAGTCGTGGATGCGATTCTCGGGCTTTGCAGAGACAAAGCCGGAGGAGGGAAGTAAAGATGCTGTATCGATTAGGCAGGTTTTTATTTCGCATCTACTTTTATTCATTGTTACGCCTGCGTGTCGTCGGCACAGACAATGTTCCCGCCAATGGGCCTGTCGTTTTATGCGGGAATCATACGAGCTTGTTGGACCCGCCGCTGCTTGGAACTCCACTTAAGCGCATGGTTCATTTTATGGCCAAGGCTGAGCTATTCGATGTTCCGATTCTTGGAACAGTAATCTCGAAGGTCGGCGCATTCCCGGTCAAACGCGGCGGCGTGAGCAGGGAGTCCATCCGGCTTGCGATTTCGCTACTTAAAGAAGGTAAAATGATGGGGGTTTTCCCCGAAGGAAGCCGCAGCAACAGCGGAGGAATAGGCCAGAAAGGCGCGGCCAGCCTGGCGTTGAAATCAGGCGCTGCAGTAGTTCCTGTAGCAATCATCGGCAATTATACTTTATTTCGTCCCATGAAGATTGTGTATGGAACGCCAGTAGATTTAAGTGAATTTGCTGGAGGAAGCTCGGAGGATTTGGAACAAGCTACGGATAAGATTATGATGATCATACGCCGTATGCTCGCCGAGCATAGCAGCTAATCATAACTCTTGGTATGAACAAAGTTTGGCCCTGTGCTTGATCTTTGTGAATTTATAAATAATATGGATAGGTTTTTTAATCGTCGAGGAGGCTAATTCAATGTCAGAAGATGTAAAAGATGCAAGCGTGGATAACCAGGAAGAGGTAAAAGCCGCAGAAGAAACTGAAGTAAAAGCCCAAGATACTGAGGCCAAAGCCGCTGAAGAAACCAAGTCATCCGAAGCGGTAGAAGCGCCTAAAACGGAAGCGAAAAAGTCCAAGAAAGCAGAAGCCACCGAGCAGGAAACATCCGATTCTCAGGCTGAAGCTAAAGAGGCCCTTTCGAATGTAGCCGTTTTGAAAAAGGGTGAAACCGTCAAAGGTAAAATTGCTAAGATTGCCGAGGATCAAGCGTTTGTTGATATCGGCTATAAATATGATGGCATCATTCCGGTAAAAGAGCTTAGCAGAGATGGACAAACTGTGGAAGTTGGCCAAGAGGTTGAATTGAAAGTAGCCAGCATCAACGACAAGAAGGAACAGCTTACTTTATCCAGAGGTGTGGTTGACAATTCCAAAGCTTGGGAAACCCTGCAAGGGCAATTGGACAGCAAAGAAATTATTGAAGCTGTAGTTTCGGAAGTTGTAAAAGGCGGACTTGTGGTTCAAGTTGGCGTACGTGGATTTGTTCCGGCTTCGATGGTAGAGCGGCATTTTGTGGAAGATTTCAGCGATTACAAAGGCCGTACCCTTCGCCTGCGTGTTAAAGAAATCGATCAAGAGAAGAACAAGGTCATCCTATCCCAGAAAGATGTTCTGGATGAAGAATACGAAGCCGGCAAAAAGAAAATTATGGAGAACATCAAGGTGGGTCAAGTGCTGGATGGAACTGTACAGCGCCTGACACAATTCGGGGCGTTCGTGGATATTGGCGGCATCGATGGTCTGGTTCACATTTCCGAAATGGCCTGGCATCATGTGGAACAGCCCTCCGAGGTTGTCAAAGAAGGCGATCAGGTTAAAGTTCAGGTCCTTAAAGTAGACCCCGCCAACGACAAGATCAGCCTGAGCATAAAAGCTACTCAGGAAGGTCCATGGAGCATGGTGGATCGTGATTTTACAGCGGGATCGATTGTGACAGGTACCGTTAAGCGTCTTGCTGCTTTTGGCGCTTTCATCGAGATTGCTCCAGGTGTAGAAGGACTTGTGCATATTTCGCAGATCGCTCACCGCCACATTGGAACTCCGCATGAAGTATTAAAAGAAGGCCAGGAAGTTCAAGTGAAAATTCTTGAAGTGAATACAGTTGAAAAAAGAGTAAGCCTGAGCATCAAAGAAACAGAAGAAGCTCCGGAAGCTCCAGCCAAGCCGGAGAGAGAAAGACAGCCAAGAAGAGACGGAGGTTCCAGCGCGAACCATCAGAAGGAAATCGCAGGCAACGAGAATGTGTCTTTGAACAATCAAGGCCTCTCCTTTACGCTGGCTGAACGCTTTGGCGATAAATTAAACAAATTCAAAAAATAGTTGAATATAGATTATGCTTACGAAGTCAGTTTTGCTAAAGCAAAACTCTAAGGAGGACCGCAGGAATGCGCATTTCACGCAAAATGGAGCATGTCCTTCATGCGCTGGAGCTTGGCCAATCCGGTCAGCAGGGGCTGTCCGATATCAAGTTTGTGCATAACTGTCTTCCTGAAACGTCCACAAATGCTATTGCATTAACTACACGAATCGGCGATCTCATTTTGAGTTCGCCGATTTTTATTAATGCAATGACCGGTGGAGCAGCGGAGACGGAATCCATCAATCGAGAGCTCGCCATCGTGGCCAGGGAAAAAGGACTTGCTATGGCGGTCGGCTCTCAGATGTCGGCGATTAAGAATCCAGAGGTAGCGTCCAGCTACCAGATCGTCCGCCGTGAGAATCCGCGCGGCATCGTGGTGGCCAATCTGGGCAGCGAAGCCGATGTCGAACAGGCGCTCCGCGCCGTTGACATGATTGAAGCCAGTGCGCTGCAGATTCATTTGAATGTCATGCAGGAGCTGATCATGCCTGAGGGCGACCGCAGCTTTATCGGGATGCTTAAGAGAATCGAAGCGATTGTACAGGCAGTACACGTTCCGGTCATCATCAAGGAAGTCGGCTTCGGCATTATGAGGGAAAATGCGCAGCAGCTCGCCAGTATCGGGGTGCGCATCCTCGATGTAGGCGGTGCCGGAGGAACCAATTTCGCGGCCATCGAGAATGCGCGCCGATCGGCGCCCATCGATTGGCTGAACGACTGGGGATGCCCGACCAGCACGGCACTGCTTGAAGCGCTGAGCGTGTATCCGCGTGGCCAGGTTTTAGCATCCGGCGGCATCACAAATGCGCTGCAAGCATGCAAGGCATTGACGCTTGGCGCTTCAGCAATAGGGATGGCTGGCGCATTTCTGAGGGTTCTGCGGCTGGAGGGAACAGAGTCGCTCATGACCTTTATAGATGAACTGCATGAAGGATTGACTCTGATCATGACCGCTTTGGGCGCTCCCAGTGTTCCTGATTTATGGAACCGTCCGGTTGTAATCACAGGAGAGACAGCGGAATGGTGCAGAGCTCGCGGAATCGATATTCATCCTTATGCAAATAGAGGCAGCTGGAGTAATTAATGAGGATTTTGCCATACTAAGGATCATATGGAGCATGCATTCGGACACATCGACTGCAGGCCCGAACGACCTTTAGGGTGATAAAAGAAATGAATTCAGGCTATCTTTCGCTAATCATACTTTGCATTATGCTGATTTTACTGCTCAGCGGCTGGAAAGATGTATATGTCGAGCATATATCGACTAAAAGGATCCTTCTTTTTTTTGTCGGGTGGCTGGTCCTGTTCCCTTTTCATCTGAATCTGTATGGCTGGCAAATGAACTTGGTCTATATTTGGGTTGCTTTGTTCAGTATAGCCATTTTGTACCAAATAACCGGGTTTTTGCACAAGCTTCATTTGCTGTCAATCGGACTGCTGCTGGGCTCCATTCATTTTTTGCTGCAAGAAGTGCTGTCGATGGATCCCATCCTGGTCATTTTCAAGCCAAGTCTGGATGCCGCCTTATTGCTGGCCATGATTGTGATACTTGTTGAACGCCATGTCAAGGAGCAAATCGCCTGCTTGTCGATCGGCCTGTTAATGGGTGACTTTCTCTTCGGCTTTGTTCATCATTCGGCTGCCCCCGTTCAATTCGGAGGCCCTTCTTTTCAGGATGAGTGGTGGCTTTCGGTATTCACGGCACGCACCATGACCATTCTGCTTCAAACGGCATACAGCGGCTGTAAATGGATGATTCGTTCCTGGCTGAGCCGCAGAGGGGGCTGGAGAAAATGAGTAATTGGGTGCATACTCACGGGTATACCATCGGGATCATCGTCGGGGTTATTTTTGGTATTGTTTCCAGAGTGAGTATGCTGCAGACAGATTACAGGCAGTATCCTACCTATCCCCATGGCAAAATCATTCATATCTCTCTCGGTATCATTGCCGCGGCATTAGGAGCTGTGGCGGTGCCGGCCTTGCTTGAGAAAAACTATACGGCCGTAACCTTCTTGACGCTGGCCGCCCAGCAGTTCCGTGATGTCCGCAATATGGAAAGGCTCAGCCTCTCTCAGATCGATAATTTGGAGCTGGTCCCGAGAGGCGCCGCCTACATAGAGGGCATCGCCATGGTGTTTGAAGGCCGAAACTATTTAGTGATATTTACGGCATTTATCGGGACTTTGTTCAGTATCGTGTTTGCTTGGTACTGGGGTGTAATGGCCGGACTTGTTTCTGTCGGCTTGGCCTATTTTTTTAAGACAGGCCAGAAATTAGCGGATATTGCTGAGGTCGCGCATAGTGATGTTCGATTGGACGGTCCCGATCTGTATGTGGGGGATACGTATATTATGAATGTCGGTCTTGATGAAGACCGCAAGCTGATTAAGGAGCATGGAGTCGGCTTTATGATAAAGCCCAAAAATCAAAATAACCGCGTAACGCTTGCTAATTTGGGACAAAGACAAGCGATTTTACATGATATGACCATTCTCCTCGGGGTTTATCGGGATTCGGGCGAGCCTTCCCTGATTCCGATGGCCAAGCTGCAGCTGAATACCGGTGACTTGGCTGTATTTTTACTGCCGCTTGAAAAAGATATGAATAAATCGTTAGCTGCTCTGCGGCGAGTGCCTGTATTGGAAAGCGCGGTTCGGATGCCCTCCAAAGCCGGCATTAATCAAAAATGAAAGGCATGATGACAGCATGGCACAAATTGTTGCGGTCGTGACAATGAACAAGGATAAAGTGGGGGGAGGTGCACCGATTTTTATCGTCAGCGATGAGGAGGAGCGGCAAAAGGTAGCATTAACGTTGGAAAAAATACTGGATTGCATCGCCCAGGACTTGAATAACGGAACTATGATATTGGTCAAGCACACCAGCGATAATGCGGTTTGATCAGGAAAAGAAATAGCCAAGATCAGGCTTTTTTGATATGATGAAGATTGTGAATTTTTCCAAGGAAATAAATGAGTTTTGAGGAGTTGAAGGTAATTTGGCCAGACCTATTATTGCAATTGTCGGCCGTCCGAATGTCGGTAAATCGACTATATTCAATCGAATCGTTGGCGATCGGCTGGCGATTGTGGAAGATAAACCAGGAGTGACCCGTGATCGGCTCTATGGTATTGGCGAATGGCTGAACCAGGAGTTCAGTGTGATCGATACCGGTGGCATTGAAATCGATGGCGAAGATGCGCTGCTCAAATCGGTGAGAGTCCAAGCTGAGCTGGCTATTGATGAATCGGACGTTATTATTTTTATGGTGGATGCCAAGGCCGGTGTGACCTCATCGGATGAGGAAGTGGCGCAGCTGCTTTTTCGCTCCAAGAAGCCCGTCATCCTTGCTGTAAACAAGGTGGATAATTTGCAGCGTCAGGATGACATTTATGAGTTTTACAGCCTGGGCTTTGGCGATCCCATCGGTATTTCCGGTGCCCACGGCATCGGGATCGGAGATCTGCTCGCTGCAGCGGCGGCTCTTTTTCCTGAGAAAAAAGAAGATGAGTATGGGGAAGAAGTCATTCGATTCGCATTGATCGGCCGACCGAATGTCGGAAAATCCTCTTTAACGAATGCCATTCTGGGTGAAGAGCGCGTGATCGTCAGCGATATTGCCGGTACGACTCGCGATGCTATTGATACCCCTTTTGAACGGGATGGACAAAAGTTTGTCATCATCGATACAGCCGGGATGCGCAAGCGGGGCCGGGTTTATGAAAACACGGAAAAATACAGCGTTATGCGTGCGATGAAAGCCATCGAAAGAGCGGATGTTGTGCTCGTGGTGATTGATGGTGAAGAAGGGATTATCGAGCAGGATAAGCACGTTGCCGGGTATGCACATGAAGCCGGCAAGGCGGCCATATTTGTTGTGAACAAATGGGATATTGTAGATAAAGATGACAAAACCATGCAGCAGTTTACCCAGAAAATCCGCGATCACTTCCTCTTTATGTCCTATGCGCCTGTCGTATTTGTATCGGCCAAAACCAAGCAGAGACTGCAAAAGCTGTTACCGGTCGTGATCCAGGTTGCAGAACAGCATTCCTTGCGGATCCAGACGCACATGCTCAACGACGTCGTTTCGGACGCTGTCGCTTACAACGCTCCTCCTACGGATAAAGGCAGAAGGCTTCGCATCAATTATGCTACACAAGTGGCCGTTAAACCGCCGAGCATTGTGCTGTTTGTCAACGATCCTGAGCTGATGCATTTCTCCTATGAGCGCTACTTGGAGAATAAAATACGGGCAGCTTTTGGCTTCGAAGGAACGCCAATCCGCTTGTTTACCCGCAGGAAATCATCGGATAATGAATAGGGGGAAAACCATTGCTATCATTTGGAGCAATTATAGCGGGATATTTACTAGGCTCTATCAACTTTAGTTATTTATTTGGCAGATGGCTTAAAGGGATCGATATCCGCGAGCATGGAAGCGGAAATGCGGGAGCTACCAACACACTTCGTGTACTCGGTAAAGGCCCTGCTATTCTCGTTTTAATCCTAGATGCGCTTAAAGGTGTGCTTGCGGTCTATCTCGCCAAATGGCTTGGCGGCATAGAGTTGATCCTTGTTGTAAGTGGATTATCCGCTATTATCGGGCATAATTGGCCGCTGTTTTTTGGTTTTAGAGGCGGTAAAGGGATCGCGACCACAATAGGTGTCATGGCAACCTTATGTTTTTTGCCAACGCTTTTTGCCGGTCTTCTGGCTATTCTTTTAATAGTAATTACTCGCTATGTATCGCTAGGCTCCCTGCTGCTTACTGCGATTTTACCTTTTTTCATTTGGGGTATGGGCCGGCCGATCGAGGTGTTTTGGGTAAGTATTGTTATTTGTTTATTTGCTTTTCTCAGGCATCGCAAGAATATTGCCAAGCTCCTTCAGGGTAAGGAGAATAAGATAGGCTCGAAAAAAGCGTGACTTGCGCTTCAATCAGCTCGCATGTAAGGGGGGCATCAACTTGTCGAACAAAGTGGCAGTAATGGCAGCAGGCAGTTGGGGAACGGCTCTTGCAGCCGTATTGGCGGACAACGGCAAGGAGGTATGGCTCTGGTCCCGAAATGAGGATCAGGTCGTGGAAATCAACACCTTGCACCATAACAGCCGGTTTCTTGCAGATACTAAACTGTCAACCGAGATTAGGGCCACGAGTTCAGTGCAGGAGGCACTTTCAGGTGCGGCCGCAATTGTTTTGGCTGTACCTACCTCAGGCATGCGAGAAGTAGCCTCCCGAATTAGGCCTTTTTTACATAAGGATACACTTGTGATCCATGCAGCCAAGGGATTTGAAACCGGAACCTTAATGCGAATGACGGGTGTAATTGCAGACGAAATTCCGCAGCTTAAGGAAGAAAAGATTGTGGTCTTATCCGGTCCCAGCCATGCGGAAGAGGTCATCCTCAAAAGCCCGGCCACAGTCGTAGTCGCTTCACAGGATCAAGGATCGGCGGAAATGGCACAGGATTTATTGATTAATCCTTATTTTCGGGTATATACCAATTCCGATGTGCTCGGAGTTGAAGTTGGCGGAGCGCTCAAGAATATCATCGCACTTGGGGCCGGGTTATCGGATGGGCTTGGCTTTGGGGATAACGCAAAAGCAGCGCTTCTCACTCGCGGTCTCGCCGAGGTCGCCAGGCTGGGTGTGGCCATGGGCGCCTATCCGCAAACTTTTGCAGGGCTTGCCGGCTTGGGCGATTTGATTGCCACCGGAACGAGTAAACACAGCCGTAATTGGCGTGCCGGCTACATGTTGGCCAAAGGAGAGCCGCTGGATCAGGTACTGGAAAAAATGGGCATGGTCGTGGAAGGTGTTAAAACAACCAAGGTCGCTTATGAGCTGTCACGCACTTTTGGAGTTAAAATGCCAATCTCGGATGAGCTTTATCATGTGCTGTTTGAAGGGAAATCGCCCAAGCTTGCGGTAGAGGATCTGATGGGGAGAAACCGAACCCAGGAGATGGAAGAATTGGATTCCCCGAGCAGTGCAAAGTGGCTCGAATAGCCTACACGGACACCGCTTCGCCTTCATACTATATCTTAGTTGGATCGTATCCATCATAAGAAAGTGGGAGGCGAGAAAGTGGCGAATAAAGATGTATCCAAAGACGTGTTGAATGTTGTGAAGAAGAAAACGGGCAAATCCGTATCCGAGAAGGATATTCAAAAGATAGCTAGCGGCGTGAAGCCGTCAACGTTGCAAAACGAGACGCAGCTTCGTCAATTGATCAAGCAGGTGTCGGGACTCGTCAATGTAAAGGTATCGGAAGATACCGTGAATGAAATCATCAAGGCTGTCAAAAGCAGCAAGCTGGACCCCGACAATTTGAACCAACTGATGAGTATGATGATGGGGAAAAAGTAGCAGCTTTAGCAAGGTGTGTGAGCATAAACGGGCATACCCGTTTATGCTTTTTTTCTGCCCATATGCTATAATCATTCATAGGTTTTTGACACTTTGAAATGGGAGCAATCAGTATGTCAGGTTTGGACAAAATGTGGGCTTCATTTGTAGCGATTGGACTTATGGTCGTTTCCTCCTTACTGATCACCTATGCTCGAACCCGGACAACAGGTGCGGTAAGAATTATTTTATCTGTAATTGCCTTTATTTTATTTATACCCATCATAATCTATATGCTGCTATCTATGTTGTAGGGGGTTATCGCTTGTTAGAGCTCAAAGCTCGCCGAATTCAGAAAACCGTAGAGGCTGAGAAAGGGCTGACGATTCTGGATCTGGCGCTTAAACACGAGGTCGATTGGGGATTTTCCTGTACCCGTGGAACATGTGCTAGATGCCGCTGCTTGGTTACGGAAGGGATGCAGGATCTGGAATTGCCAACCGAAGCTGAGGAAGACCGATTGGAACCGGAAGAGCTGGAACAGGGGTTTCGTCTAGGCTGCCAATGCGCAATCAAGTCTCAGACCGGAACGATTTCAGTGACACACAAGCCATACTTTTAAATATGAACGTCAGGGAAAGGTGTGTCCTTTGTGCAGTTGTCCTTCAAAGTGCTTCAAGCTATGGAGATGCTTCAAAAAGCACTTCAATACAGCGGGATAAAATGGCTGGTCGGCGGGAGTTGCGGTCTTCTGCTCCATGGGATTGAACTAGTTCAGAGTCCCGGAGATTTGGACATTTATCTGGATGAACATGAAGTGGAGGCATTGTTTCATATCCTGCAAAATTGGGCTCTTGATCAACCGCTGCTCAGTACAACCGAGATTTACACATCAACACTAAGTCATTATCGGGTAGCGGATATGCAGGTTGAAGCTGTAGGCGGATTCAGTGTTCATAAGAATGGCTCTCACTATTACGCAGAGGCCGAGTACTTCCTGCAGCAGTATGCGCTCAATGTGGAAATACAAGGAACTGTCTTAGCAGTAATGCCGCTAGCGCATGAACTGCTTTTTAACATGCTGCGTGATCGTCCCGACCGTTATAAGCCTATTGCAGCTGCTATGCTCATCAAGCCGGAGCAGCACTTGCCGGTATTGCAGGATCTGATTGAACGCAATCAGTGGTCGCCGGAATTTATGCTTCGATTAGATAAATTGCTTGGCACAACTTCACATACTATGGAAACCAGAAGTAGGGGATAGCCATGTCTTTGCCGGAAATCACATTTTGGCCGGATAACAAAAAGATTGGAGTGCGGCCCGGAACAACCTTGTTCGATGCAGGCCGAAAGGCCAGAGTGACCATTCGCACTCGCTGTGGAGGGAAAGCGGCCTGCTTGATGTGCAAGGTGATGGTCAAAGACCAGAGCGGGCTTGAGCCAATGAATCAAAACGAGCGTTTGAAAATAGGCAGCCAAGCTTCGGAAGGGTACAGATTGTCCTGCCAGGCAAGGGTTAAGGGGAATGTAGAAGTTTTCATTCCTGAAGATCCATTGAAAGCTGTGATCCGCGCCCAATTGTCTAAACAGAAGGAAGAAGACGATTGGATGTAGTTATTTAGATCGTTGATTAGAAAGTATAAGTTTTTCTGAACTTATCTTGCTTCGCATCAACCTTGACAAACGCGCTCGTCATTTAGGACGGTGTAGCCGTTTATCCTTGAAGGAGGGGATCGGTTTGAAACGGTATACTAGGACTTCTTTTAGCTTTCTGGCGGGGGTTCTTTTACTGGTAATGCTTGGGGGATGTGCCTATCCAAATGAGCTCCGCAAGGAAAATCAAGTGAATCCATCGGAGTTCATCACTGTTGTTCAACAAGCTATCGATCAGTATCGGACCAAGACAGGCGTGCTGCCGATCAAGAACAGCGACATGAAAACTCCGTTGTACGAAAAATATGTCATTGATTTTGGCAAGCTGCAAAGAATGAATTTATTAAGCGCTGTACCGGCAAACGCCTTTGAAAAAGGCGGCATTTTTATGTATGTGCTCATTAATGTTGAGACCAGGGCGGAGGTCAAGCTTATGGATCTGACAGCCTATCAGTCTGTAGTTGATTTGCAAAAACAGGTGGAAGATTATAAATCGAAGCATGCGGGAGCGCTGCCTATTGGGATTCAAATCACTCCTGATTTTTATTATCTGGATATGCAAAAGCTTGGGGGTAAAGCTCCGGCCGTCAAATCGACGTACAATCGACAAAGCCTTATTAACTATATCATCCAACAATCAACAGGTACTGTTGCCATTGATTATGCGCCGGACATCATGAAAGTGATTACTTCGAAACAACTAGAAAGCAAGCTGGACCCCGTGCCTGATTTGCGAGAATTGCTTGTTGCGAATTCTTATTTTGTACCCGCCCGATCCTTTGCTTACAGGTGGAGCGACAAGCAGCCGCTGCCTTATCAGCAATGAAAAAGCAATGATGTACATGCCTTTTGCGAACTTATGCGAAAGGTTATTTTTTTTGACATAAGCTTTGGACTTGTTACATATATTTTTTCAGAGGTTCCATGTGAGAATGAGTTTGTTAGGTGTGTGCGATTATTGAAAAAAGATTTGCGCACCTAACATAATTCTATCGAAGAAACATATATTTCTTACTAGAACAAATGATTGTACGAGTTATCAAGTCGCAGCCTGAAGAGCTGCTACGCAAAACTGTAGGAGGGATTCTCTTGGAGAAAGTGGATATCTTTAAGGACATTGCAGAGCGTACGGGAGGAGATATTTATCTTGGGGTTGTCGGCGCGGTCCGCACAGGTAAATCGACTTTTATTAAGCGCTTTATGGAATCTGTGGTTCTGCCGAACATTCAAAGCGAAACGGAACGAATTCGTGCTACGGATGAACTCCCGCAGAGCGCAGCAGGCCGCACCATTATGACAACAGAGCCCAAGTTCGTGCCGAATACTGCGGTTCAAATTGTTGTCGCGGAAGGTTTGAATGTCAATGTACGCCTAGTAGATTGTGTAGGCTACGCAGTAGAAGGGGCTAAAGGCTATGAGGATGAAAATGGTCCCCGCATGATCAGCACCCCTTGGTTCGATGAACCCATTCCATTTCAGGAAGCGGCAGAAATCGGAACGCGTAAGGTGATACAAGAGCATTCCACTCTTGGTGTTGTGATCACGACCGACGGCACAATTTCGGAAATCCCCAGATCTTCATATATTCTGGCGGAGGAACGAATCATCGCAGAGCTTAAAGAAGTCGGCAAACCGTTCATCGTCATTGTGAATTCACAAAAGCCGAGCAGCGATTCAGCGAAGGAGCTTCGCAGCGAGCTGCAAAGCCGCTACGATGTTCCCGTAATGACCATGAGCGTCGCCACTGCAGGTGAGGAAGAAATGGTCTCTGTACTGCGCGAGGTGCTCTATGAGTTTCCTGTTCACGAGGTCAATGTTAATTTGCCGAGCTGGGTGATGGTGCTGAATGAAAACCATTGGCTGCGCGATAGATTTGAAACATCCGTACGCGACACGGTTCAAGACATTCGTCGACTGCGTGACGTGGATCGTGTAGTTAATCAATTTGGCGAATATGATTTCATTGATAGAGCGGCTCTGGCTGGCATGAATATGGGTCGAGGCGTTGCAGAAATTGATTTGTATGCCCCGGATGAACTGTATGACCGCATTCTGGTCGAGGTCGTAGGGGTAGAAATCCGCGGAAAAGATCATCTGCTGCAGCTGATGCAGGATCTTACGCATGCGAAGCGGGAATATGATCAATTCGCAGAAGCTCTGGAGATGGTCAAGACCACGGGTTATGGAATTGCTGCTCCAACGCTTGCAGAGATGAATCTGGATGAGCCTGAACTGATCAGGCAAGGCTCTCGGTTTGGAGTTCGCTTGAGAGCGACAGCGCCGTCCATCCATATGATTCGTGTCGATGTGGAATCCGAGTTCTCGCCGATCATCGGAACCGAGAAGCAAAGCGAAGAGCTCGTTCGTTATCTGATGCAGGATTTTGAAGCCAATCCACTCAAGATTTGGGAATCGGACATCTTCGGTCGATCACTCCATTCCATTGTTCGCGAAGGCATTCAAGGCAAGCTTGCGATGATGCCGGATAACGCGAGATACAAATTGCAGGAAACCTTGGGCCGTATTATCAATGAAGGTTCCGGTGGATTGATCGCCATTATACTTTAATGCCGTACAGTTTCAGCTTCCTTGGCAGGTTATAGTCCAAAAGCACTCAAAAGAGTGCTTTTTGTCTTATTTTATCCAAATCTATCATAAAAAAAGCAAACTGGACTTGAAATTGCTTCGCCCGTGTATTACGATAGGTTTGTTCGTTTGGTCGAAAAGCAATTTTTTCGCTGCGAAATCAATCATTTTTCTGTTTCTATGTATATTTTTTAGAGAAACAGTGAAAACAGAAAAGTAATGGATGAAAGAATTTTGGGAGGAGGTGAATGGCATGAATAAATCTGAATTGATCAACAAGGTATCAGAAACCTCCGAGCTTACCAAGAAAGATGCAACTAAAGCAGTGGATGCTGTTTTTGACGCAATTTCTGAAGCTTTGCAAAGCGGAGACAAAGTACAACTTGTAGGTTTCGGGAATTTTGAAGTTCGTGAACGTTCCGCTCGTAAAGGACGTAACCCGCAAACCGGTGAAGAGATTGAAATCGCTGCAAGTAAAATCCCGGCATTCAAACCTGGAAAAGCGCTTAAGGACGGAATTCAATAATTGCTAGTTTTACATATTAGAAGAAGCCGCGGCTGTGCACAGACGCGGCTTTTTTCTATGGCTTTCAAATGCCTTTACATTTGCAAAAGCACGCACTATAATAACTAAAGTGAAAGATTACGGGGTATGGCGCAGCTCGGTAGCGCGCATCCTTGGGGTGGATGAGGCCGTGGGTTCGAATCCCGCTACTCCGATCAGGCTCTATGCAGGAAATTTTGATTTGGGATTTCGAAACCTCTCGTTAAGATAACACTTAATCGGGAGGTTTTTGTTTCGTTGATAAGTTAGTATAAGTTTTCCTAAACTTATCCTACTTCGCTTCAACCTTGACAAACGCGCTCGTCATTTAGGACGACGTAGCCGTTTATCCTTGAGGAATCTGTCAGGAGGGTTGACTTGTGATCGCTTTTTTAGCATCATAAGAGAAGCAGTGTTAAGCCATGAACGGAATGGGGGAAAAGGCATGGAAAACAATCAGGGCAGCGGCGGCGGACAAAATGAATATTTTGTAGTTAAAGCCAAAGAAAACGGTGTTCATGTGATCGGATTAACCAGAGGTCAGGATACCCGATTCCATCATACCGAGAAGCTGGATAAAGGCGAAGTCATGATCGCCCAATTTACGGAGCATACCTCGGCAGTGAAGGTTCGCGGCAAAGCGATTGTATTGACCAAGTTCGGTACGATCGACACGGAGGAATAATTGTTCGGCTTGCAGGCATAGCCTGCTTTTTTTCATTGTACAATGGTGTATAAGCTTTTAGCTTATGCTTACGAAGCAAGTTTTCCCATGGAAAACTTCAGGGAGGCCATGTACATGAAATGGAAAGCCCGTATCCTCATCACTGCAGCACTTTCAGGATTGTTGGCGTTAGCCATGTCCTTATTGCCGGAGGCCACAAATCTGTCAATATCCAATTCTGCTCAGACAGGCTCCACCGTCCAGGTTGTTCAGCTGTCGGACCGCAACCTTGTAGATCTGCTTGTCCAAATCCCCCTGCAGCTGCGAATTCGCAAAGTTGAACTGAGCCAAAGTGTTCTCTCGATTGATCTCAGTCTGCCAAGGAATGTGGAAGAAGCGTTGGTTTATCGGGATCTATATGCTATCGCTCAATTGACATTCACCCGAACTTCGAATGTGAACCAGGTCCTTGTACGAATTATGGATTATTCGAACGCTACAGCTCTTACCAATGCGCAAATGGTTTTAGCCATGGCGGCAGATAGGGATAATGCTCAAAATTTGGATGCGCGTCTGCAGGAAGTCAGCTCCATTCTGCTGGAGCAGCAGGTGAAAGCCCGCTTTCATCTGACTTATACCTCCAGATGGCAGGCACGCTATCCGTTGTAATTAATTAGGCTTCATCGTACTGGTTATGATATAATTAATTGGATTTAGCAAGAAATGAGATTGGCATAAGGTTACGGAGGCTTTTCTATGAATTCTTATCGCATCCCAGAGATCGCCAAACAATATACGAACTATGACATGATCCAAAACCATACAGACTTGCCTGGCTTTCCTGAATTTCGTACGCGACTGTTATTTGCCTTTTTAAACGGGAGCCCGGTAAAGAATAACACGAGCGAACTATTTGCGCTTGTTACCTCATTGGTTCAATTGGGGCTGGATACGCATGACCAGGTATCCATTTCCAATGACGTGAAGGAGAAGAAAGCGGCTCGCTCCAGACAATTAAAGGTGCTGGCAGGCGATTATTTCAGTTCGCGCTTTTATCATTTGCTGGCAGAGGCAGGACAGATCGAGCTGGTGAAGCAATTATCCAATGCGATTTGTGAAGTGAACAGACTCAAAATGAATTTGTACATGAAGATGAAGCAGCTGAAATGCTCTGCCGAAGAATATATTCATCAATCTGTTGCCATTAAAGCACAGCTTTTTTTATCCTATACAGGACTTTTAGATAAAATGTACGAACAGGCATGGCCGGACATGCTCCAAGGCTTTACCGAGTGCGAGGTTATTTTTGAAGAGCTGTTTCGTATGGAGTCGGATGCTGATTTTCGTGAAAGCTGGGGATTCTGGTACATTTTGCAAAATGGCTCCAAAGAAGAGCGCAAACAGCTTCAAACCGCAGAGCTGGATTCCTTCAAAATAAAAACGCTGCTGCATAAATACAATATCTCCTCACAGCTGTATCAGATGCTGGATTCCCAAATCAAACAGCTCTACACAAAGGTACAGAAGCTCGATTCGGATAAGCTGATTAGTGAACTATTTCACATAGGACAGCCTTTCCTTCGTCATTTATCCAAGCCAAAGCTGCTGGAAGAAATTTGAGGTGTCATTGAAGTGGAATCCAAATCCAAGGAGCAGTTCGTTCATTCCGTTTTTGAGAGTATAGCTCCCAAATATGACATGATGAACAATATTTTAAGCTTTCGCAGGCATAAGGCCTGGCGGAAATTCACCATGAACAAAATACAAGTCAAGCCGGGGGAAACCGCAATTGATTTATGCTGCGGAACCTGTGATTGGACCATCAGCTTGGCGAAAGCCAGCGGCAGCGGTTCCATAGTGGGACTTGATTTCAGCCAAAACATGCTCGATTACGGAGCCGATAAAATTAAACAGCTGGGACTCGACACGCAAATCAAGCTCATTCGCGGTAATGCGATGAGCTTGCCTTATGAGGACAATACTTTCGACTATGCAACGATTGGATTTGCCCTGCGCAACGTCCCTGATCTGGAGCAAGTCATCAGAGAAATGCAGCGTGTAGTCAAACCTGGAGGCATGGTGGTGTCGCTTGAGCTGTCCAAGCCAACCTGGCAGCCCTTCAAGGCGATGTACTATTTTTATTTTCAAAAGGTACTGCCCGTTCTTGGGAAATTAATTGCCAAGCGGTATGAACAATACAGATGGCTGCCGGAATCGTTAGTGAGCTTTCCGGACCATATCCAACTCGCTGCTATATTCAGGGAGCAAGGGCTGCAGCACGTTGAAGCTTATCCGCTTACCGGCGGAGTAGCCGCCCTTCATATCGGTTTGAAGGGGAAATCAAATTCGGGAGTGTAAATATCGCATGTGGACAAAAATTAAAATATTTTTGGAAATGATCAAATTCGAGCATACAGTCTTTGCATTGCCTTTCGCGTTTATGGGAGCGATCCTCGGTTCAGTAGTCATAACAGGGCATATGCCATCATGGATCCAAATCGGATGGATCACTCTCGCGATGATCGGAGCAAGAACAGCGGCCATGTCGCTCAACAGGGTCATCGATCGGGTGATCGACAAGAAAAATCCGCGAACAGCGAATCGCGCCATACCAGCCGGACTTCTTTCAACGCGTCAAGTGTTATTATATATCATTCTATCGTTTGCTTTACTCATTTGGGCCACAATGCACCTTAGCATTTTGAGCATGAAGCTGCTGCCCATTGCAGTATTTTTACTAGTGTTTTACTCCTACACCAAGAGATTCACCTGGACCTGCCACTTTATCCTTGGTTTGACACTGGGACTGGCTCCGCTTGGGGGATGGGTAGCGGTAACCGGCTCGATCTCAGGGGCTTCGCTTGTTTTTTACCTGACCATCGTTTGCTGGAGTACCGGTTTCGACCTGATCTATGCATGCCAGGATGTGGATTTCGACCGCAAGGAAGGACTGTATTCGTTCCCCAGCCGTTTTGGAATTGCCGCTTCGTTATACACGGCGCGTATTTTACACATCTTGACTGCAGTCGGACTTATTACATTATTTTTTATGACGAATCTAAGTTTATGGTATTTGCTTGGTCTTGTAATCGCCTATCTCATTCTTTTTTACGAGCATAAGCTCGTTTCACCCAAGGATTTATCCAAGCTCAACACTGCATTTTTTACGATGAATGGGATATTAAGCACGGTTGTCTTTGCATTTACGCTGCTTGATCTGGTCTTGGTGCATCACAAATGAACGGCCATCGGGTAATCGGGATAACGAGCGCCAGCGGAGCGTACAAAAGATGGGGAGAACAGCGATGAAGAGCCAAAACAACAAGATTCGGATCGGAAGAATTAACTATACCAATGTATGGCCGATCTACTACTATTTCCCCGAGCTCGTGAGCAAGGAAGACATTGAAATCGTCAACCAGGTGCCGACCGGTTTGAATAAAGCGTTGGCTGCCGGAGAGATTGACATGGGGACTATTTCGTCCTTCGCCTATGGAGAAGTTTTTGAGGATTATGTGCTCTATCCCGATTTATCCGTCAGCGCCTTCGGCAAGGTTAATTCCATTTTGCTTTTTCATGAAAAGCCGTTGCATGAGATCGTAAACGGTCGAATAGCCCTGACGACAAGCTCGGCGACCTCCATTCATCTCTTAAAAATTATTATTGAAAAATTTTACGCTGGGAAACCTGGCTACTCCTTTGCTTCTCCAGTATTGGATGATATGATGATAAAGCACGATGCGGCGCTCCTGATTGGGGATGATGCCATACGCGAAAGCTGGCGGAATACGAAGTATAGGATAACCGACCTTGGGAAAGAATGGGCGAAATGGACGGGTGAGTGGATGTCGTTCGCTGTTTGGGCGGTTCGCAAAGATACAGTAGACAAGCACCCCGAGCTGGTTAAGAGGGTGTTTGAATCCTTCGTCCAAAGCAAGAAAATGGGTCTGGAAAGCCCGGAAGCGATGATTGGTGAAGCTGAACGTACGATCGGCGGAAGCAAGGAATATTGGAGGAATTACTTCGGCCAGCTCTGCTACGACTTTGGTTCACAGCAATGGAAGGGATTGCGGACTTACTATCAATACTGCTGGGAGCTTGGCCTTTTGCCAAAGATGCCCTCCATTGAGATTTGGTTCGAGAAAAGAATAGCACGGGTGACGGAATGAAAAATCTACTGGACATTTATTCGAGAAAAAAGAAAGATGTTGCCGCCATAGAACGGGAGCTGGAGGAAAGCGTCTATTCCAACAATGCCATGTTGAAGGAAACCTCGCTGCATTTGCTTAAAGCTGGAGGAAAGCGCATAAGACCTGTTTTTGTCTTGCTGGCAGGCGAATTTGGAACGTACAAGCTCGAAACGATGAAGCATATTGCGGTACCTCTGGAATTGATCCACATGGCGACCTTGGTGCATGACGATGTGATTGATGATGCCGATACAAGGCGCGGCCAGCTCACGGTCCGCTCCAAATGGGACAATCGAATAGCCATGTACACGGGTGATTATATATTCGCAAAGGCGCTCGGCGTCGTCACGAAAATTGCCAATCCGGCTGTCCATCAAATTATGTCCAAAGCCATTGTAGAGGTTTGTATCGGAGAGATGGAGCAAATCCGTTTCTTTTTCCATACAGAGCAGACCATCCGCGATTATTTACTGCGAATCAAGCGCAAGACAGCCTTGTTGATTGCGATTAGCTGCCAGCTCGGAGCGATGGCAGCGGAAGCACCTGACTCCGTGAGCAGCAAGCTTTACGATTTTGGCTACAACGTCGGAATGGCATTCCAAATTCGAGATGACTTACTCGATATTTGCGGCACCGAGAAGCAGATCGGCAAGCCGCCCGGCAGCGATGTCAAACAAGGAAACATTACGATTCCCGTCTTGTTTGCCCTGCAAGAGCCCCAGCTCAAAGCCACTATTCTTAACGAATTATCGCGGATCGAGCAGTTGGATGGACAAACGGATGTAAATCACTTTCTCGAGATCATTCGGAGCAGTGAGGGAGTAACCAAAGCGGAAGCTTTATCGCAAAAATACATAGACAAAGCCATTCATGCTCTGGATACTCTACCTGAGATCAGGGCAAAAAAAGATCTGATTGAGATAGCTCATTTTATCGGTAATCGAACCTATTGAAAATGGATATAAGGAGGCTCATTTTACATGGAAAAAACTTTCCTTATGGTCAAGCCCGATGGAGTCCAGCGCGGATTAATCGGAGAGATAGTGAAACGATTTGAACGCAAGGGCTTTCAATTGGTAGGAAGCAAGCTGATGGTCGTCACCAGGGAACAAGCCGAATTCCATTACGCGGAACACAAAGGCAAGCCATTTTACGATGATTTGTTAAATTTTATTACCGCCGGACCTGTATTTGCCATGGTTTGGCAAGCGGATCAAGTCATTGCATTGTCCAGGGTGGTTGTCGGAAAAACGAACACATTGGATGCCGCTCCAGGCACAATTCGCGGTGATTTCGCATTGCATACCAACAGGAACCTGATTCATGGATCGGATTCACCTGAGAGTGCGGAGCGTGAAATCAGCAATTTCTTCAAGCCCGAAGAGATTGTGGAATACAAGCAAACCATTCAACAGTGGATTTAGCCTAAGGCAAGGTGGGAGCAAAGCGTGGAGGAACAAGATCTAGATTTCTTGCTCTTTATCAAAAAGATAAAAGACTTTACTTCCATAGATTTGGCGCAATATAAAGAAGCCCAAATGAAGCGCAGATTAACAACGCTGCGAATAAAACGCGGGTTCCATACATTCGCCGCTTTCTTCGATGAAATGATGAAGGATAAGTCTTTATTTTATGAGTTTTTGGACCGCATGACAATCAATGTGTCGGAGTTTTGGCGCAACCCGAACCGATGGGAGATCGTGGAGAAACGGTTCATTCCAGAAATGCTACGAAAAACCCGCAGGCTCAAGGTCTGGAGCGCAGCATGTTCAACGGGTGAGGAGCCTTACACGCTGGCCATGATTCTAGCGGAAAAAGGTGTGCTTGCGGAAGCTCATTTGCTGGCAACCGATATTGATGAAGGTGCTCTTGAGAAAGCAAAAAAGGGAATTTATCTTGACCGCTCACTTCGGGACGTTCCAGAAGATTACATCAAGAAATATTTTCGGCAGGAGCAGGCGGCCACGTTTCTCATCTCGGAACAGCTCAAGCAAGCCGTCAAATTTCAAAAGCAAAATCTGCTGGTTGATCCATTCGACAGAGACATTGATTTGATCGTTTGCCGGAACGTCATTATTTATTTTACTGAGGAAGCCAAGCATCTTCTGTATCAAAAGTTTGCAAAGGCGCTAAAGCCCGGAGGATTATTATTCGTTGGGTCCACGGAGCAAATTTTTACACCCGGTCAATACGATCTGGAGTCGGCTGATACATTCTTTTATCGCAAAAAAATGCTCTGAGAAACGTTTCTGGCTTCGTAGGTATAACCTCTTCCATAAATTCCAATACTAAGAGGAAATGGCTGTATCAGCTCTTAGGAGGGTTTATATGGATAAGAGAAAAGTGATTTCCGCTTACCGTCAGGGAATCATCACGATTCAGGAATGCGCGCAAATACTAGGAATCGATTCCATGCAAATACTTAGCTTGCTAAACGATTCCCAGTTGGCCGACAGCTCCCGGATTATACAGAAGCGGCCTATGCACGGCTAGAGCGTATCTAGTGGTGCCGGACGGTTACAGACACGCATTCTTGGAGCTGCCGAGCAGCTTATTGGGATGGCGTGTTTTTGTTGTTGTCCCTTCGCTGTCCTGGTTGCCAAACTCATAGAGCTATACTATAATGACAACAGATACTTACACGCACCAAAGCGCTAAAGCGTTTTGGATTGGAACTGGAGAAAGGGGAACCAAAGTTGAGATATTTAACGGCAGGTGAAACGCACGGACCGCAGCTTACAGCAATTATTGAAGGTTTTCCGAGCAATGTAAACTTGAATTTTGATGAATTGAATTTTCAATTGCAAAGACGGCAAAAGGGTTACGGCCGCGGCCGCCGGATGCAAATTGAGAAGGATACGGCGAATATCGTGGGAGGCGTCCGTCACGGCAAAACGACGGGAGCTCCAATTGCGCTCGTAGTCGAGAACAATGATTGGAAGCATTGGACGACAGTTATGGGAATCGAACCGATTGCCGATGATAGCGAAGGCAAACGCAGAGTCAATCGACCGCGACCCGGGCATGCCGATTTGAACGGAGGACTCAAATATAACCAAAAGGATCTTCGCAATATCCTGGAACGTTCAAGCGCCAGGGAAACAACGATGCGTGTGGCGTGCGGAGCGGTTGCCCGCCAACTGCTGGCCGAATTCGGCATCAAGGTGGCCGGACAGGTCATCCGTATTGGTGAAGTGGAAGTTCAACGCCAAGAGCTTTCGATGGATGAATTGATTCGCGTCACAGAGGAATCTCCTGTGCGAGTGGTTGATAGTGTAGCAGAAGCAAAGATGATTGCTGCCATTGATGCAGCCAAAGAAGACGGCGATACTCTTGGCGGCATTGTTGAGGTGATCATCGAAGGCGCGCCGGTCGGATTGGGGAGCCATGTGCAGTGGGACCGTAAGCTGGATGGCCGAATAGCGCAGGCGGTACTTTCCATTCAAGCGTTCAAAGGTGTAGAATTCGGCATTGGTTTTGAAGCTTCACAGCGCAGAGGCTCTCTCGTTCACGATGAGATCGTGTATACGGAGGAAGGCGGCTTCCGCCGCAAGAGCAACAGGGCCGGAGGCTTTGAAGGCGGTATGACCACAGGTGAACCGATTGTTGTCCGCGGTGTTATGAAGCCTATCTCTACCCTTTACAAACCCCTGCAAAGCGTTGATATTGATACGAAGGAAGCGTTCACCGCTCAAGTGGAGCGCTCGGATACTTGTGCCGTGCCTGCTGCAGGCGTGATCATGGAAAATGTCATCGCATGGGAAGTGGCGCAGGCCTTCATGGAGAAATTCGGCGGCGATTCCCTGGAGGAAATCCGCGGCAACTTGAACAATTACCTAGCTCAAGTGGAGAGCTATTAATATGAAAGAGCTCATTGTCGATCTGGCTGAACGCTCCTACCCCATCTACATCGGCAGCGGCCTCTTGGACAGCATCGCTGCTTACTTCGACAAGCACCAGATCAGCCGCATCTCGCCGCTGCTCGTCGTCACCGACGCCGCCGTCGCCCCCCATCACCTCGACAAGGTGATGGCCGGGCTCCGGCACGGCGGCTACAAAGCCGAAGCCTGCGTGGTTCCCGCAGGCGAAACGTCCAAATCCCTCGCGCAGCTCGAGGGAATCGTCACGGCCGCCTTGGAGGCGGGCCTCGATCGCAAGTCTGCGATCATCGCCCTCGGGGGCGGCGTCGTTGGCGATCTCGCCGGCTTTGCGGCGGCGAGCTTCATGCGCGGGATCCGCTTCGTGCAGATCCCGACTACGATCCTTGCCCACGACAGCAGTGTCGGCGGCAAGGTGGCGGTCAACCACCCGATGGCGAAGAACATCATCGGGGCGTTCCATCAGCCGGAGATGGTGCTCTACGACATCTCCACGCTCTTGACCTTGCCCGTCCGCGAGGTGCGGGCCGGGCTGGCGGAGGTGATCAAGCACGGCTTGATCTGGGACGAGAGCTTCGTCGACTGGTGCGACGCGAATGCGGAAAAGCTGCTGGCCTTGGACCCGGAAGCGCTTGAATATGCGCTGTATCAGGGCTGCAGGGTAAAGGCGATCGTCGTGTCCCAGGATGAGCGAGAGCAAGATCTTCGCGCTATCTTGAACCTGGGCCATACGATTGGCCATGCGCTGGAAGCGGTTGCCGGATACGGCGAGCTGCTGCATGGCGAGGCGATTGCGATCGGCATGGTCGGTGCGGCGAAGCTGGCGCGGGAATTCGGATACTTGGAGCAGATTCATGACGAGACTAAACGTCTTTTTGAGAAGTTTGGTTTACCTGTGACGATTCCGCCGCATTTGAATACGGATAAAATTATGAGTGCGATGATGCATGATAAAAAGTTCATGGAAGGTTCAATGGTTTATATTGTACCTAAGCGGATCGGCGAGGTCGAGATTCGCAAGGATGTAAAGCCTGAACAGGTTAGAGCCATTGTGGACCAATTGAAGGGAGGGACCTAATCGATGTGGAATCGTGGCATACGCGGCGCAACAACCGTCGAGCACAACGAAGAGCAAGAGATTTTATCCGCAACATCCGAGCTGCTTCAAGCGATTATAGAAGCCAATGAGTTTAGGCCCGATGAAATCAGCTCCGTTTTTATTACAGTTACCCATGATATCACTGCGACATTCCCGGCTAGAGCCATTCGTCAAATGAGTGACTGGGCGCTGGTGCCTCTGATGTGCTCACTGGAGATTCCGGTGGAGAACAGCTTGCCTAGATGCATTCGGCTTATGGTGCTGGTCAATACGACCAAGGGTCAGGATGAAATGAATCATGTTTATTTGAAAGCCGCCCAAAGCCTTCGTCCAGATATTGTGAAATTGACAAATTCCAAAGGTCAGTAGTATAGTGAGTATAGATGAGTAAGTAGAGCAGAGCCAGAGTTGAGTAGAGTTTAGATGAGCAGAGCAGAGAATAGGTGAGTGATGTGCCTATTTTGTTGTTTTCTATGGAATCATCTTTTTCTTACTTGATGAACAGACGCCTCTACTTCGGTAGAGGTTTTTTTGCGGCCTGCTGAGAGGGGGATGTAAACCATGTATACACCGGAAATCCAGGAAGTCATTCAGCTTGCCCGCACCTACAACCTAATTCCAGTCGTGCGCCATTTATTGGCAGACACGGAAACACCGATTCGCGTGTTTCATCATTTGTATCAAGAGCCTCGTGCATTTTTGCTGGAAAGTGTGGAGGGCGGCGTAAAATGGGCGAGATATTCTTTTATTGGCTCCGATCCATTTTTAATGATCCGTGCCAAGAACGGCTTGACCGAGGTGCAAACTAAATCGGAGACCACAACAACGGCAGAGAAGCCCATTGATATTTTAAAAGCATATCTTCGATCGTATACCAGTCCTCAGCTGGAGGATTTACCCCGTTTTACCGGAGGCGCTGTCGGCTTCTTCGGATATGATTTACTGCAATACTACGAGAAGCTGCCAGCCCATCGGGTGGACGATTTGCAGATGAATGACATGCAGTTCATGTTCTGCGATCAAGTGATTGCTTTCGATCATTTTAAACAACAGATCAAAGTGATTGCGAATGTGCATGTCGCGCCGTTTGCTACAGATGAAGACATCGTGAAGGCCTATTACGAAACCTGTGCCAAAATCGACGCCACGATTGAGAAAATCAAACGTCCGCTCAGCATGGACACCATGACGCATAATCCGATAGCTTCCGAGCTGGAGCTTGGCCAGGTAAATTCCAATATTACAAAAGATGCTTTTATCGGCAATGTGGAAAAAGCCAAAGCCTATATCCGTGCCGGCGACATTTTTCAGGTTGTGCTTTCCCAGCGTTTCGAAATTGAAACGGAAGTATCCCCTTTGCAGGTCTATCGAGTGCTGAGAACCTTAAATCCTTCTCCTTACATGTATGTGCTCAAAATGGATGATGAGGTGATCGTGGGCACATCCCCCGAGCTGCTTGTCCGGGTGGAGGAGGAAAAGGTGGAAACCCGACCGATTGCCGGAACAAGGCCGAGAGGCGCGACACCGGAGGAGGATATGCGGCTGGAGCAGGAGCTTCTGGCCGATGAGAAGGAACGAGCCGAGCACTTGATGCTCGTCGATCTGGGGCGCAATGATATCGGTCGGGTAGCAGAGTTCGGTACAGTAAAGTGCGACACCTTCATGGAAATCGAACGCTATTCCCACGTGATGCACATTGTCTCCAATGTGACGGGCACAATCGCCAAGGACAAAGATTTCTTCGATGCCTTGCTTTCCGTTATGCCTGCCGGAACAGTATCCGGTGCG
The DNA here is from genome assembly GCF_900104695.1 of Paenibacillus sp. GP183. Taxonomy (NCBI): domain Bacteria; kingdom Bacillati; phylum Bacillota; class Bacilli; order Caryophanales; family Paenibacillaceae; genus Paenibacillus; species Paenibacillus sp. GP183. Next base: position 1,389,518 of record NZ_FNSW01000001.1, on the reverse strand, counting down.
CCCAAACTGAGAGCGATGAGCATCATCGCCGAGCTGGAGCAGGAATCGCGAGGAGCTTATGCAGGGGCCATTGGCTATCTGGGTTTCTCCGGGAATTTGGACACTTGCATTACGATTCGCACGATCATCTTTAAAAATGGCAAAGCCTATGTGCAGGCAGGAGCGGGGATTGTTTGGGATTCTGTTCCGGAAAAGGAATACGAAGAAACGGTCAACAAGGCAAAGGGCATGCTGAAATCCATACGGATGGCCGAAGTGATGTTCGCTCCAGCGGAGAAGCCGGTCAGCGATATCAATAAAGACTATTTCATCAACATGTAAATAAGCCAAAAAGATGAAATTTATGAACCGGTTTTCTAACGAAAACACTGAGATTATGCTTACGATGCCAGTTTTGCTAAAGCAAAACTCTTAGGAGGGAACAGCAATGAGTGCACTTTTGATCATTCAGCAAGCCATTTCCAAGGTAGTGAGCGGCTCGAACCTGGAAAGGGATGAAGCGCGCGGCGTGATGGCGGAGATCATGGAAGGGGCGGCAACCTCAGCCCAAATCGGCAGCTTGTTGACGGCGCTGCGGATGAAGGGAGAAACCCTGGATGAAATCACCGGGTTTGCCGAGACCATGCGCAGCAAAGCCATGAAGGTTAATGTATCGCAGACGAACCTGCTGGATACCTGCGGCACTGGGGGAGACGGATCGGATACGTTTAATATTTCTACGGCTTCAGCGCTGGTTGCCGCTGCCGGCGGGATTCGTGTAGCGAAGCATGGCAATCGCGCCATGTCGAGCAAAAGCGGCAGCGCGGATGTATTGGAAGCGCTGGGCGTCAATATCCAGCTGAGTGGTGCGCAGGCGGCTGCATGCATCAATCAGGTCGGTATTGGATTTATGTTTGCTCAGGCCTATCATCAATCCATGAAGCATGCCGCCGGACCCCGCAAAGAATTGGGATTCCGTACGGTATTCAATCTGCTGGGACCGTTGACGAATCCAGCCGGAGCCGACCGGCAGGTGCTGGGTATCTTTGATCGCACCCGGACGGAGCTTATAGCCGAGGTGCTTCGGGCGCTGGGACTCAAACGGGCTCTTGTTGTCGCCAGTCTGGACGGCTTGGATGAGATCAGCGTCTCGGCGCCAACGAAGGTGACAGAGCTCAAAGATAACGAGATCCATACGTATGAGCTTACTCCGGATGATCTGGGGCTTCGCACCTATCCGCTGAAAGAAGTAATCGGCGGAAATGCAGAGGAGAATGCAGCTATTATTCATCGTATCCTGGCTGGAGAAAAGGGAGCTCACCGCGATATTGTGCTCGCCAATGCCGGAGCATGCTTCTATGTAACGGGACGATGCGCTACTCTGCAAGAGGCCGTCAAATTTGCCGGTAGCGTGATTGACAGCGGCAAAGCGGCTGACAAATTGAAAGAATTAGTCCAATTCACAGGAGATCTCAGCCATGTTTCTTGATAAAATCGTAGCTTGCAAACGGCAAGAGGTAGCCGCTCTGAAGACAAGCTTGTCGCTTCGGGATGCGGAACAGCAAATCAGCCAGCTTGCGGCCTGCCTCGGGTTCGAAAGAGCTTTGGCCGAAGGCTCCCGCCGGCGGCATATGGGATTAATCGCCGAGGTGAAGAAGGCATCGCCTTCCAAAGGCTTAATCCGCCCGGATTTTCACCCGGTGAGCCTTGCTGAGTCTTATGTTCGGGCAGGCGCGGACTGCATTTCGGTGCTGACGGATGTGGATTTTTTTCAAGGCAGCAACGATTATTTGAAGGCAGTGCGCCAGGCTGTACAAGTTCCTCTGCTGCGCAAGGATTTCACGATTGATGAGCTGCAGATTTATGAGGCGCGGCTTATTGGCGCGGATGCCATTTTGCTGATTGCAGCTATTCTCACCACTGAACAGATGAAGCGATTCCTCGCTTTATCGAGGGAGCTGGGACTTGATGCCTTAGTGGAGGTTCATGATCAAGCTGAGCTGGATCGTGCTTTGGAGCTGGATACCAAGCTGATCGGCATCAATAACCGCAACCTGCACTCGTTTGCAACGGACCTCAAAACAACGGAACAATTGATCCTCCATATCCCCAAGGGCATTACAATTGTAAGCGAAAGCGGCATTTCTTCGCAGTCAGATATGGCTTATCTGGAATCAGTCGGCGCTCATGCCGTACTTATCGGTGAGTATTTTATGAGACAATCCATTGTGGAGCAAGCCGTCCATGATTTGATGGGACCGATGAGCCCATCGGAGGCCAAGCTTTAGTCGAAAGGAAGATCTGTATGGCTTCATCTGCGGCTCCAACCGTGAAAATCTGCGGCATCCGGAGCATCGAAGTGCTGCAAGCAATTGCCCATTTACCGGTTGCCCACATCGGCTTTGTTTTTGCGAGGAGCAAGCGTCAGGTTACTCCCGAGCAAGCAGGAGAGATGATCCGTTTTTTGCAAAAGAAAGCTTTAACGGGTGACGATATTCCCTTGACCGTTGGCGTTTTTGTGAATCCAAGCGAGGACGAGCTGCTCCAAACACTGCAAACAGCTCCACTGGATGTGGTTCAATTGCATGGACAAGAATCCCCCGAGTTTTGCAAACGGGTAAAAGAGCAATTTGGCGTTCTCGTAATTAAAGCGGTGCTTTTACAAAAATCGGGGGATCGCGTTCCTACCCTTGCAGCGGTAGCGGAGCAATTGGATGATTATAGAGGAAGCATCGACGCTGTACTCCTAGATACGTTTGATCCCGTCTATGGAGGCGGGTCCGGGAATGCTTTTGCCTGGAATTGCATCCCGCCCTACCAGGAATGGGCTCGCGAGGTAGGAGTCAAGCTGCTCGTTGCCGGAGGTTTGCAGCCGGATAATGTGACTCAGCTTCTGGAAGACTATCAACCGGACGGAGTCGATGTGTCGAGCGGCGTAGAAACGGATGGAGTCAAAGACGTATCCAAAATTACAGCATTTGTGGAAAGGGTGATCCATCATGGCTCAAGTACCTGATGAGTTTGGAAGATTTGGAAAGTTCGGCGGCCGTTACGTACCAGAGACCTTAATGAATGCGCTGGCTGAACTTGAAGAGGCCTATAAACGCTACAAGGACGATCCGGATTTCATCGAGGAAATCCGTTATTTACAGCAGCAGTATTCCGGAAGACCCACACCGCTGTATTATGCGGAACGGTTAACCCAATTGCTCGGCGGAGCGAAGATTTATTTAAAACGTGAAGACTTGAACCACACAGGCGCGCACAAAATCAATAACACGATCGGCCAGGCGGTGCTTGCCAAACGTATGGGCAAGAACAAAATCATTGCCGAGACCGGCGCAGGCCAGCATGGGGTTGCTTCCGCAACGGTTGCGGCTTTGATGGGCATGGAATGCAAGGTGTTCATGGGAGAAGAGGACACCAAACGTCAGCAGCTCAATGTGTTTCGCATGAAGCTGCTTGGCTCAGAGGTGATCCCGGTTATGTCGGGAACACGCACCTTAAAGGATGCCTGCAACGAAACGCTGCGCTATTGGGTCAGCCATGTAGAGGATACCTACTACATACTCGGTTCAGTCACCGGACCTCATCCTTATCCAATGATGGTGCGCGATTTTCAGCGTGTGATCGGCGATGAGTCGCGCGCACAAATTTTGCAATTGGTAGGTCGTCTGCCAGATGCTGTAGTAGCCTGTGTTGGAGGCGGAAGCAATGCGATGGGGATATTCTATCCATTTGTGCAGGATACGGATGTCAAGCTGATTGGCGTAGAAGCTGCTGGCCGCGGCATAGATACGGAAGAACATGCCGCTACGATGACCAAAGGTTCTCCGGGAGTGTTCCAAGGCTCACTAAGCTACCTGCTGCAAGATGAATTCGGACAAGTGCAGCCGGCGCATTCGATTTCCGCTGGACTTGATTATCCGGGTATCGGTCCTGAGCATGCTTATCTGAAGGATTCGGAGCGCGCCACTTACTATCCGATCACTGATCAGGAAGCGCTTGACTCCCTGCAGCTGTTAAGCCGCACCGAAGGAATTATTCCTGCGCTTGAAAGCGCGCATGCCATCGCTCAAGCCGTCAAGCTTGCCCCGACCATGTCCAAGGATCAGATAATGATCATCAACTTGTCGGGACGCGGGGATAAAGACGTTGAATCCATTATGAGCTATCTGGATAGAGAAGAGGGGCGAGTATGAATTTGATCGATCAACGATTTGCCGAACTAAAAAGCCGCGGAGAAACCGCATTAATCCCTTTTCTGACGGTTGGAGATCCTTCGCCGCAAGCTTCTCTGGAAATCATTCTTGAGATGGAACGAGCAGGGGCCGATTTATTGGAGCTCGGAGTTCCTTACTCAGACCCGCTAGCCGACGGTCCTGTCATACAGCGCTCCTCGGAAAGAGCTTTAAAGAATCGTGTTTCGATCTTTGATGTCATCGAGACTGCCAGACAGGCCAGAAGCCGAGGTTCAAAGCTGCCATTCATTCTATTTACTTACTATAACCCTGTGCTGCAAATCGGTTTGGATCGCATTTTCAAGCAAATGAAAGAAAATGAGATCAGCGGCATCATCATTCCTGACCTTCCTCTGGAAGAGGACCAGGAAGCCCGTGCTATCGCTATGCAATATGGCATTCATTTGATACCGCTAGTTGCTCCAACTTCCAATGATAGAATCAAGAGAATCGCGGCTAACGCCAGCGGATTTGTTTATTGTGTATCTTCGCTGGGCGTCACAGGCGTAAGGTCCGAGTTTTTCGGTGGAATTGATGATTTCATCGCTACGGTTAAAGCGGCAACTTCATTGCCGGTTGTTGTAGGGTTCGGTATTTCAACTCGAGATCAGGTTGCCAAATTCGCAGGAGCCTGCGATGGCGTTGTTGTCGGCAGCGCGATTGTTCGCTCGATAGAAGAGGTGCTCTCTCATTTGGAAGCTGATCCCGCAAGTCCGCAAGGACTTTCGCGAATCAGTCAATTTGTGGGTGGGCTTAAAGGGAAAAGTCTGTAAACCTATTTTGCGCTGGAAAGTGCTAAAGAGATAAGGTAGAATAAAAAGCAAAAAAGGTTGATCACATGACAAAAATTACGATATTTGGCGTCGGCTTAATCGGCGGATCGCTAGCCTTATGCTATAAAGGAAAAACAGGCTTTACGGTGACTGGACATTCTCCCAACCCTAAATCCGTTGAAAAACTGCTCAAGCGCAATGTAGTGGACGAGGCGACTACCTCCATGGCAGAGGCGGTAAAGAATGCAGATTATATTTTCATATGTGTGCCTGTCGGCTCTTTGGAAACTTATCTCTCAGAGCTGAATAAGCTGCCGCTGAAGCCTGGGTGCCTTATCTCAGATGTGGGCAGTACAAAGGCTTCCGTCATGGAGGCGGCTGAAGCCCTTTCCTGGAATGGCGTGCATTTCATCGGCGGACATCCGATGGCAGGCTCTGAGCGGTCAGGTGTAGAGGCCGCATCCTCCCATTTATTTGAGAATGCGTTTTATGTCCTCACGCCTGCCGCAAATACACCCAGGCAGGAAGTGGATAAGCTGTCAGGCCTGCTGAAGTTGACCAAAGCTCAGATCATTCAGGTCGATGCCAAACAGCATGATGATATCGTCGGGGCCATCAGCCATCTTCCGCATATCATTGCGGTCGCCCTGGTCAATCAAATTCGCGCCTACAATGAGACCAATCCGCTTTATCAGAATTTGGCTGCAGGCGGATTTCGCGATATTACCCGAATTGCTTCTTCGGATCCCGTGATCTGGCAGGATATTTTAATCAATAACCGTGAAATCCTGCTGAAATTGCTTACTGATTGGAAGCTTGAGGTATCTCGTTTTATAGACTTGCTGCAGCAGTCCGATGGGGAGGGCATTACCCGGCAATTTCAACTGGCTGGCGATTTTCGCAGCAAGCTGCCGGAACGACGTAAAGGCATGATCACTTCCTTATATGACATTTACATCGATATTCCCGATCATCCCGGAATCATCGGACAAGTAACAACAGCCCTTGGGAATGAAAAAATTAATCTGAGCAATATTCAAATTGTAGAGAGCAGAGAGGACGTTCCTGGAGTGTTAAGGCTATCCTTTCGCAATCAGGAGGATGCTGATCGCGCTGCAGAAATGCTTAAAGCGCAATATGCTGTTCATGTGTAGAAATACATTGCATATGACCTCCGCAAACGTTTTCAAAAAAAACGTTGACATTTTGAAAACGTATACATATAATAAAAGTACAGTATGGTTTCTCTCCACTCCTATCCGATACTAGCACCATAAGTGCAGCTGCCTCTATAGGCAGTTTTTTTTTTGCCCAAAATACAGGACTGCTGCACTTTTTCTTACACAATTAAATAGGTGATTTCTTGTCCGGCAGGAGAAGCAAACTCAGTCCAGTTTTCAAAAAGATTGTCGAAGTAAGGAGGAATTTAATGGTTTGTCCAGAACTTTCTTATAAGGTTCAATTTATTTCATCCAAAGTGTTCTTTTTCCGCAACTTTTTTCTCCCTGTGCAGTCAAACATGATAAGAGCAGCTGGGGAGCACTACCTTTCAATTACGAGGAGAGTCGCCCGTAATGACCGATTCCCAGTTGATAAGAGAGATCAAGGATGGAAACGTTCAGGTTTACAACGAGCTTATGCGTCGTTACGAGCGTAAAATTCTTGCATTTATCTTTCATATGCTTAAAAGCTCGCAGATGGAAGCCTTGGCTGAGGATCTGTGTAACGAGAGTTTCTATAAAGCTTACCGCAGCCTTCACTCCTTTCGTGAAGTTGAGGCTTCTTTTTCTACATGGCTTTACACGATAGCCCGAAATACGGTGCTTAGTGAGCTGCGTAAAAATAAAAACGTCAAAGTATCACTGGAGCAAAGCGGGCATACGCCTCAGGCATCCTTCGAGGCCATGCCGGAGCAAGCTGCGCTGCGTAATGAGAAAATTTATATGGTCCGTGAAGCGATCAACAGTTTGCCAGAGAAGCAAAAGTCCGCATTGATCCTGAGAGAGTATGATCAAATGGATTATCAGGAAATTGCCAACATTCTCGACCAGACTGTCAGTTCCGTGAAGTCACTGCTCTTCAGGGCCCGTGCGAGTGTCAAGCTTCAGCTGGAGCCTTATTTTGCGGAATCGATATTCGAAGAGTACGAAGGGATGAATCAAAGATGAAATGTAGTGACATTCAAGAATTATTTGGTGATTACTGGGATTTGCCGAATGATGACTTGCGTCGCGCAGCAGTGGACAGCCATATCAAAACTTGCCCCTCCTGCAAAGAAGAGTTCCAAATATGGGAGGAAAGTACGGTTCTGATTCGTTCGGCCGTTGAAAGCAAGGCGGAATCCGATTATCGACATGCGGTCTCCGACAGGGTCATGACGAGAATCTACCATGACGAATCATGGAGAATCCCAGTTCCGAATCGGATGTATGCTATTTCACATAACCTGCGCAGAAATTTAACAACTGTTATTGCTTTTTCTCTGGCTCTGTTTGTAGTCAGTTTTCTATTCTCTATCTTAAATGATCGGTCGACGGGAGCATCATTAGCTTCTTCAGGATCTTCCATGAATGATTTGCAAGCGCCAAAGGTATTTGTTCCTAGCGATAACTCTGCATCCTTGAATGGACATTCTCTTGGCACAGCTGTGGCAAGCCTGAATACGGGCTTTATGGAGCCGCTGCGTTTTAACGTTGGGCCTATTCATTCCTATCCGCATTATTTGCTTGTAGTCTCCATTCTCGGTCTAATAGCTACAATGCTGATCATGAACTGGTTTTCAAGAACAAAAGCATAAACGCTTTACAATAGCATACTTACATTGCTCCTTTAGGGGAGCATTTTTCATTTAGGACCGCGAAACCGTTTATCCTCGGGAGGACAAAATGACGACTATTGGATTGATCCGGCACGGAAGCACGGAATGGAACAAACTGGGCAAAATGCAGGGACAGATGGATACGAGCTTGACTGAAGAAGGCAGAGCCCAGGCGAGGCTGCTGGGACATAGAATGAAGAATGAAGCATGGACAGGGATATTCAGCAGCGATTTGTCCAGAGCTCGCGAAACAGCGGAGATCATCTCCGCCATCTCCGGAATCCCCATTCTTGGATTTGATGCCAGGCTGCGTGAAAGGAGCTTTGGCCAAGTCGAAGGCACGAAGGAGCAAGAAAGAATAGACCGTTGGGGAGCCGATTGGAAGAAGCTGGATCTCGGCGGCGAGACGAATGAGCAGGTGCTTGCTCGCTGGCATGATTTTTTGGAGCAATTGGCGACCAATGCCTCAGATGAGAGGCTGCTCCTTATTTCGCACGGCGGCTTCATTGTTCAGATTTTGAGGGCTTTAAGCATGGAGCAGGACGAATTTTTGCAAAACACCTCACTGACCATCCTCAAGCGCACGGATTCTTCGTGGGAACTTGTGCTCTATAACTGTTTGGTCCATCTGGAAAGCTAGGACAAACACTGCTCAAAAAAGAGCAGTGTTTTTTTGCGCAACCGGAATATTTTACAATTAAGTCTCCCATAATGGTTAATAGAAACCGGCGGAAGGGAGAGATTAAGATGGAAATGAATCTCGCAGATATGCTCAGCTATGCGGATATTCAGGAGCTCGGCAGAATTGCCGACACTTACGAGTGTGAGTGCAATGGGCACTCCAAAAATGAATTGATCCAATCCATTCTTAGCACTCTTAATCGCCGAGAGGTATTCGAGCGCCACATTCAAGGCTTGCGACTGGAGGATGTCCGGTTTTTGAATTCACTGCTTTCGGATGCCAGAAACTCATTTAGTCTTGAAGAATTGACCGCTCGAGTGAATCAAAGCATGTTCCCCAAGAATGAAGCCGACACCAAGAATCCGCGAGAAGTGATCACCAAATTCAAGCAGCTGGGCTGGCTGTTCAACGGCTACTCGCAGCAAACCAAATATTTGTTTCAGGTTCCCCATGATCTCAAACGGCGTTTTCGCGATGTTTTGACGGTGAAATTCCGGGAGTCGCTGGTTGTTGTTGATGATCCCAGGGTTTATAGAGAAGAGCAAATGCTCATACATGAAGATATCTACCAATTTTTAAAGTACATATCCATGCAACCTGAGATTATGCTGTCTCCGGACAACAGTATGTATAAGCGCCAGCTGCAGCAAATATTGGAATGCATGTCGGTTAAAGAGGAAATGGTCACCAAAGGAGCCTGGAGATTCGGATATGGACGGATGTTCAAGGAATATCCAAGCCGGTTTTCATTCATCTACGATTATTGTTATTTCCACCACTGGATTGTCGAGCAAAATTCGATTCTTGCCTTAACGGATTCCGGCAAAAATAAAGTGCTCGAAGGCAGCAAAGAAAATCTCGTTCAAATATACCGTTTCTGGTTGAGGCTTTATAAAGGTCCGATCCCGAATATCCAATCCATCGTCCAATGGGTCCAGCGGTTAGCTGGTTCCTGGGTAACGGCCGCTTCCCTGGGAGATGTGCTGTGCAAGCTGATTAAACCATTTTATTACGATTCCTCCGAATCCATATTGGAGCAGCGGATTTTACAAATGATGATGCATCTTGGTCTGATCCGTATAGGCGAGGATGAGCTGCATGGACGTGTCATTCAAATGACAAAGCTCGGAAGCGAGGTCATTGAAGGCACATATGTGAAGGAAGAAGACCGGATTGATATTAACTCCCAGGAAATTGGGTAAAGACACATTAATCGATCAAGCGGGCTGGTGTACTTAACGGTGAAAATTTCGTTGAATATGCTTAAGAGTAGGAGGTAGATCGGTCCTATGGGGAAAATGAATATAACGAACGATGCGCTGCTCGCGGTTTTTGCTGAAATCATCTGGGATGAATCGATTCGAAAGCAAAAAGAGAAGGAGCTTTATCAAGAGATAGACGACGCGTTGGACAAAGGAGATCAAGAGCTGTTTTTTGCGCTTACTTCCGAGCTTATAGGATTGAAAACACCCAATTAATCGAATGGATAAATGGACATGTGGTGACATATGTCTTTTTTTGTTTTAAAGTAACTGTAACCCGGATCGAAAAGAAATAAAGGAGCAGATGCGATGAAATTCAGCGATGTGATAAAAGAGGAATGGGAAGCTTTACAGCCTTACTTGGACACCTGCTTGCTGCCTGTCACCGGATTAACGGGCAGGGAGCAGCCGTGGCAGGCAACAGAAGCGCTTGAAAAGCTCCGTGATGCCCTTGATCTGATAGAGATCCCTTATAAAGGCAGAGTAGTTACCTATCCTGCAGTTCATTATGTGGAAGGCATGGACTTGTCCGTACAAATCAATACCCTCGGATCACGTTTGAAGGAAGCCGGTTTCGCGTATGTGATAGTATTGACGACAGAATCGGAATCACAGAGCTGGCTGAAGCAAACGGTGGACGAAATCTTTTACATAGATATGGAAAAATGGATGGATCATCAGTCTGAAATGAAAATCGGGATATCCAGGCAATTGCAGCTGCTTTGGAGCTGAGAACAGCTACTTTCAAGATTAACGTATTTTTGGAAAATAAAATGCGAAAGCTAGGTGCACAGAGCCGTTTCCGTCCAAGCAAATAGTAGATGTGACAATTTAATTAAATTTGGCTTTCATGCAAGAATTCGATGCTTTAAAACAAGCTTCCCTTTCTTGACGCTTCCAAGGTCGTGAGCTATTATTAGAAATGTCCTAGTTATGAATGTAACATCGAACGACAGGTGATAAAAGTTTGCTTCATTATTCGAATGGAAGCAAATGTAGGGGGGTAGACTGAATCAATGAATGTCCACAACAATCCAAATGATGATCAGCATGTACAGAAACCTGGAACCAAGCGCGAAATTACCCGCCGCCAATTTCTAACCTATACTTTAGGTGGAGCTGGGGCTTTTATGGGAGCCGGCATGATTGTGCCGATGCTCAGATTTGCGATAGATCCGGTGCTTAAACCAAAGATTCAGGCCGCTTGGATCAAAGTTGTTGAAGAAAGCAAAATTACGACAGAGCCTAAATCGTTTTCATTCCAAATCCATCAAGTAGACGGCTGGTATGAGAGCGATCCGGAACTGGTTGCATGGATTTCCAAAGGAGCGGACGGCAAAATATTTGCTCTGAATCCGACCTGTAAGCATCTTGGATGCACGGTAAACTGGAATGATAATCCTGCCTATCCAAATCAATATTTCTGTCCTTGTCACGGCGCGCATTATACGGCTGACGGCAAAAACCTTGCCGTAGCACCGAATCCCCTCGACGAATATCAAGTAAAAGTAGAGAGTGGTTTTGTTTATGTAGGTCCGCTTGGCCATAACACAAGAGTGAAATAAGGAGGCGTAACCATCAGATGTTGAAAAATATGTACAACTGGATTGACGAACGTCTTGATATCACGCCGATGTGGAGGGACGTTGCGGATCACGAGGTGCCGGAACACGTAAATCCTGCGCATCACTTTTCCGCTTTTGTTTATTGCTTTGGCGGCTTGACGTTTTTTATTACAGTTATTCAAATTTTATCCGGTATGTTTTTAACGATGTACTACACGCCGGATATTATTAATGCTTATGCCAGTGTTGATTACCTTCAGCATAAAGTGGCCTTCGGTGTCATTGTCAGGGGTATGCATCACTGGGGTGCCAGCCTTGTCATTGTCATGATGTTCTTACATACTCTGCGCGTGTTCTTTACAGGTTCCTATAAAGCGCCTCGTGAAATGAACTGGGTTGTAGGAATGCTGATTTTCTTCGTTATGCTGGGTCTTGGTTTTACCGGATATCTGCTGCCTTGGGATAACAAAGCCTACTATGCAACGCAAGTAGGAATCAAGATTGCAGCATCCGCACCTATCATTGGACCTTATATTCAAACTTTTCTGCAGGGCGGAGAAATCGTAGGAGCACAAACATTGACCAGATTCTTTGCTATTCATGTCTTCTTCCTGCCGGGCGTACTGCTTGCTTTACTTGCAGGACACTTCTTCATGATTCGCAAGCAAGGTATTTCCGGACCGCTATAATTGAAAGGAGGGTTAATGCGTGGCACATGGTCATAAATCGGATGAAAAAGTAGTTTTCGTCGGGGATTCCCGTGTTATCAAAAAAACGGAAAAGATGATTCCAAAGGATTACTCGGCTTATCCGGGAAAATCAGAAGCATTCGTTCCCAACTTTTTGCTGAAAGAGTGGATGGTTGGAGTCGTCGTGATGGTTGGAATTCTCGTATTGGTTATGTCGGAACCGGCTCCGCTGGGATATCCGGCTGACCCTAAAAATACAGCGTTTATTCCAATGCCTGACTGGTACTTCCTGTTCCTGTACCAGCTTCTGAAATATCCGTACACTTCAGATAAATATATCATCATGGGAACCGTACTTGTACCGGCCATTATGTTTGGTGCATTACTTCTTGCGCCATTTCTGGATACAGGCAAGGAGCGGCGTTTTTACAGAAGGCCGATTGCATCAACACTCATGTTTTTGACTTTAATCGCTACTTCGTATTTGACTTATACATCTTGGTCACATTACCAGTTCGAACTGAAAGATAAGAATATTATCCCTGAGGACATTAAGCGTGAAGAAGAATTGCGAGCTGCCAAAGGCGCGACAGGCGGCGCTGGTACTTCCGGAGGCGCCAAAAAAGCAGCCGTTGCGATTGTTGCACCTGATGATGAAGGCGCCAAGGTATTTGCCAAAGCCACATGCTTGCAATGCCATGGCGGCAACCTGAAGGGTAATCCTTCCATTGGAGTCCCGGCGCTGCTCGGTATTGGCGATGTACTCTCCAAGGATCAAATCCTGGGAGTTATCAAAAACGGCAAGGGCAACATGCCTGCTCAATACGATGCCAATAAAAGCAAAGGCTTAACCGACGCCGACATTGATAAGCTGGCCAACTGGCTGGCGATGCAAAAAAAGGCTCAATAATCAAGGATAAACATGAACATCAAAACCTGACCGAACTAAGCGGTCAGGTTTTTTGAACGAAAATGAAGGAGGAGCACGTTTGCAGCAGCAGTTATCATTTTCATTTTTGCTGAGTAAACCTTTCTTAACCAGCAAGGTGATCATCTGGACGCTATTTATTGTTAATTTAGCCGGTACCCTATACGGATATGAATGGTATTGGTCGCAAATGATGTTTACCATCGCGGAAAAACCTCTGTGGTATGTATGGTTTGTTCCCGACAGTCCTACGGCGAGCTTGTTCTTTACCCTTTCTTTACTTTACTTGATCCGAGACGGCATCCAATCTTCTCCGCTTGGAAAGAGCGCATCAGCGCTGCGGGGTTTTGTGGAAGCTTTTGCTCTGATTACTTCCATCAAGTATGGCGTTTGGGCCGTGGCGATGATTTTTGCCGGTGCCGCACAGGGCAATATCCTTGGCTGGCAGGATTGGATGCTGACTGCCTCTCATTTGGGTATGGCCGTGGAAGCCTTAATGTTCGCCAGATTCTATACCTATCGCTGGATTTCAATACTCGCTGTTGCTGTTTGGACATTTTGGAATGATTTTATGGATTATCACCGCGGTATTTTTCCTTGGCTGCCGGATGAACTTATGGATGACCTGGGCTGGATTGAGAAGTTCACCATAAGCTTGAGCATCATAGGAATAGGGATAGCTGTAATCATGATGGTCCAAAGAAAAACAAAATCAAAAACAATCGAATAGCTTGGTCTAAAATGGGACAAACCTCCATAAGCTGATTTTGAAGGAGGAATGTCCCATGTTTGATTATTTCAGCGGTCGTAGTTGGATACTCTTAATCACAGTGTTAATGGCTATTATATTAATTGCCTCTTGCGGATCCTCCAAATCTGCGAATCCCACAAAAAAAGCCGACCCTCAGCAGCAGCAAAAAATGCAGCTGCTGAATAGGACGGCAGATGATATGTATAAGAAAGCCATGGATGGGCAGATGATGGAAGCGCGTAATATGCTGCTCCAGCTCAGTGATCAAATCACACATATCCAGTTTCAAGGTGTAACTTCGATCGAAGGCCTTCATGCACTGACATCTTCCATAACCGAGGCCAAGAGAGTATACAATGCCGCTTCTTTATCTCACATAGAAGGCCAGGCAGCAGCAGCTCAAATTCGATTGGCAACAGATGCTCTGACTCATACGAGCCAGCCGATGTGGCTCCAATATGACAAGGTGCTCCGCAATGATCTCACTCATCTGGAGCAGGCTGTTAAAGCTTCCAATGAGCAAGAAACGATTAATAGTTATGAAAAACTGAAGCAGCATATTTTTCTGATTCATCCGTCCTTGCAGATCAGCCGAGATCCATCCCTCATAGAGAAGCTGGACTCTGTTATCAACTTTATCCAAACGGGAGTTAAATCCAAGCCGATGGCTTCACAAAATGTGGTCAAAGGGATTGAACAGCTCCAGCATACACTGGATCAAATTTTCAACAAACGGCAGGAGGCAACTGCCTATCTACCCTTGGCAGATAACCAAACGCCAATCATCTGGGTGTTTTTATTCGGCGCCATCATCAGCACGGTATTGACCTATGCAGGCTGGAGAATGTTCAAAACCAATCAGACTGTCAACAAAAAAGAGAAGGGTTGAGTGAATTTAGCTTGTTTTGAACCCTTCACCCACCACATCATGCACCTCATCAATAATGATAAAGGCTGAGGGGTCAATGCCTTTGATAAGCTCACGCAGCCTTCTGCTCTCTTGTCGGTAGATGACACAATAGATGACATCCTTGTTTTGGCCGGAATAGGCTCCTTTTGCCGGAAAAAGGGTCACACCGCGGTTCAACTCATCGGAAATGGCACTAGCCAACTGCTCAGCATGGTCGCTGATGATGGTGAAGGCCTTGGCAGCATAGGCTCCTTCCGTTATATAATCGATCATTCTGGATGAAATAAAGACAGCTACCAATGAATAGAGCACTTTTTCTTTTGGAATGTAAAAAAGTGCAACCCCGATGACGATCACATCGATATACAAGATCACTTGCCCTATGCTCCAGCCCCTTAGCTTGTGGCCGATTCTCGCCACAATATCCGAACCGCCGGTTGTCCCTCCATAGCGAAATACCAAGCCCAGTCCTGAGCCTAAGGTTACTCCCGCATATAAGGTGGCAAGAAAATAATCCTTTTCAGTTTGAAAGGGTATGATCCATTGATAACGAATCAGCCATTCCACGATCCATAAGAAAATGGAAAGGGAAATAACCCCGTAGATGGTATAAAACATCGAGTTCTTGCCAAACATTTTCCAACCAAGATAAAACAGGGGAATATTCAGCACCAGGGTTGAAATAGACGGAGGGATCCCGAGCACGTAATTCAGCAATAAGGAAATGCCGGTCACGCCGCCTTCCATGAGCTCGTTTGAGATGACGAAGTAATGCAGGCCGAAAGCATAAATAGCCGTTCCCAGTGTAATGGCGAGCAGGGAAGTCAATCGATCTGTAAAACTTTTCAATGGCATAAATGGAAATCCTCCGAGGGGTATAAGGACTTGAACACAGGTCAATTATACCTCTTTTTGCTGGAAAGAAAAAAATTCAAAATCATTTGTCAATGCAAGTTGTTTACGATAACATGGAAGGGATGGCTTAAGTTCAGAAATGACCTGAAAGAAGGGTTACTATGTCAGACAGAACGCTCAAAGAGCTGCAACAAGAGGTTGACACTTATATTTCACAATTCAAGGAAGGTTACTTCAGCCCGCTCTCCATGCTGGCCAGAATGAGCGAAGAGGTCGGAGAGCTCGCGCGCGAAGTCAATCACAGCTTTGGAGAAAAACCAAAGAAAAAGACGGAAGCAGATAACTCCATTGAGTTGGAGCTTGGAGATATCCTTTTTATTACGATATGTTTCGCTAATTCTCTGGGAATCGATCTAACCGAGGCTCATGAGAAAGTCATGCATAAGTTCAATACACGAGATGCTGGTCGTTGGACTAAAATTAACACCGAACCTACTTGAAGTTCATAAACTGTACCATCCCCTGATTTTGTAATTTCGGTTATCGAAGGGAGGATGGGCAGGTGGATGGAGAACGAGAATTACAAAAAGCATACGAATCCATTCTCGGGTCTGATTTTGAAAAAGCCATAGAGTGGTTTGAAAAAGCAATTGCATTGGAACCGGATTATGCTGACTACCACTATAAATTATCCATTACCTATGCCAGAAGCAACAAGCTGGAGAAGGCTTTGAATCGTGCGAAGCACGCGGTTCGATTGGAACCGGATAATGAATCCTATCGATTTCATTTGCAATATTTGTATGCGCGGGAAAAGGTGCAGCAGGCTGAGAAGCTTTTAAATCCGATAAACGAAAGGCTGGATATGGCGATCGCGCTTTTGAAGGAAGCCATCATTCTGGATCCTCTAGCCATAGAAGCGTATCTGATTCTGGGTGCGGCTTACGCATCCAGACAGGAATACCATCAAGCCCTGAGTGCGGTAAATGAAGTGCTGCGGCTCGATCCCCTGCATGAAATTGCCAGTCAACAGATCACGGAATACAAGCATCAGCTCATGCTTCAAGATAACATTCAAGCTAATTCTTATGATCAGAAATGACAAAGGAGATCTACTATCATGGAGCGTAAAATTAGAGTAGCTGTCACGGGAGCAAGTGGAAGAATGGGACGCGAGGTTGTTAAATTGGTGCTGACGGAGCCGGATTTTGAATTGGCAGCCGGCGTGTGCCGTTCTTCCGATTCCGTCGATATGGGCAGACTGGTTGGGCTGGACGAATGCGGCATACGGCTGCAGAATGATTTGGAGCTGGCCTTGGTGGAATCCAGAGCCGATGTCATGATTGATTTCACCACGCCACATGTTGCATTGGAAAACACGAATCTGGCCATTAAGCATGGCATTCGTCCCGTAATCGGCACCAGCGGATTTACCTTGAACGATATTGATCTGCTGGACAAGCATTGCCTTGAAAAAGGCATCGGCGGGTTGATTGCTCCCAACTTCTCGATCGGAGCCATCCTGATGATGCGTTTTGCCAAGCAGGCCGCCAAATATTTCCCCCATCTGGAAATTATCGAATATCACGGCGACCAAAAGCTGGATGCTCCTTCTGGTACGGCGGTCAAAACCGCAGAAATGATTTCAGGAGTCAGGGAAGAATTGCGGCAGGGAAATCCGCAGGAAGAGGAAACCATCGAAGGTTCGCGCGGAGGTTATTACAATGGGTTTAGAATACATAGCGTAAGGCTCCCGGGTATTTTTGCGCAGCAGGAAGTCATTATGGCTTCACACGGACAAGCACTGAAATTGCGCCACGATTCCTATGAACGTTCCGCTTATATGCCGGGAGTTGCGATAGGTGTGAGACAAGTAATGACATACACCGGAATGGTATACGGCTTCGAGCAATTTATAGACTAGGGAGCGACAGTTGATGAATATTGCACTGATTGCACACGACAGAAAGAAAGATGAGATGGTCAATTTTGTGGTGGCCTATGAACACGTATTTCAGGGGCATCATCTCTATGCAACAGGCACAACCGGTCTGAGAATTATGGAGAATACGAAGCTGGACATTCATCGATATATGTCAGGTCCGCTTGGCGGGGATCAGCAAATTGGGGCCATGGTCGCTCAAAACGAGCTGGATCTGATTATATTCCTGAGAGATCCCTTGATGGCTCAGCCGCATGAACCGGATATTACGGCGCTTTTGCGGTTGTGTGATGTGCAAGGTATTCCCTGCGCCACGAATATGGCTACAGCTGAAATTCTCGTGAAGGCACTGGATCGCGGGGATTTTGCCTGGAGGGAAATCGTTCATAAATACAAACAAGGTGAAGAGTAGCCATGGGACCAACACAGCTGGATATTTTGATTTTTGGTGCGCATGCAGATGACGCAGAGATTGGCATGGGAGCTACCATCGCCAAGCATACAGCAGCAGGCTTTAAAGTCGGGATTTGTGATTTGACCTATGCCGAATTGTCATCCAACGGCTCTGTTGAATCGAGAAAGAATGAGGCGGAGCAAGCCTCGGCTATTCTTGGGATTACGATGCGCTCCAATTTGGGACTTCCGGATCGCGGATTGCTCCTCAAGGAAACGTTTATAGAGCGAATTACAAATGAAATAAGGGCACTCCAACCTAAAATTGTATTTGCCCCTTATTGGCAGGACCGTCATCCGGATCACGTCGCTTGCTCGCAGCTAATCCAGGAAGCGGTATTTAACGCCAAGCTGCGCAAATATTTGCCGGATGCCAAGGCCTTTCAGGTTGAACAGCTTTATTTTTATTTCATTAATGATGTAGTTGAAGCTGATCTGCTAGTCGACGTTTCAGACTGCTATGGCAAGAAAATAGCTGCTTTAGAAGCCTATCGCTCCCAATTTGTGACTGCTGGGGAAGGAAATGACTATGTCTCTACCCCACTGAATCAAGGCTATGTGGAGAGGGTGGAAGCAAGAGATCGTTTAATGGGACAAAAACGCATGGTGGGCTATGCAGAAGGATTTATTTCGAAACAACCACAACTCGTGGATATGTTCAGGTAAGCGGAGAAGAGGCCGAATATGGAGAAGAAGCTGAAGATCGGAATTACCTGTTATCCGACATTGGGCGGATCGGGAGTCGTAGCGACGGAGCTTGGAAAGCTGCTAGCGGAAAAAGGCCATGAAGTGCATTTTATCACACACAGTATGCCTTTTCGGCTTGGTAAATTCGATAAAAATATATTTTATCATGAAGTGGAGGTCAGCGATTACTACGTATTCCGCTATCCTCCTTATGATCTTTCGCTGGCCAGCAAGCTGGCCCAAGTCGCCCAGATGAATCAGTTGGACTTGCTGCATGTGCATTACGCGATTCCACATGCTGTTTGTGCATTGCTCGCCAAGCAAATGGCGGGAGGTAGCCTGAAGGTGGTCACTACCCTTCATGGAACTGATATCACGGTGCTCGGTCAGGATCAATCGATCAGCAATTTGATTCGGTATGCCATAAATGAGAGCGATGCCGTAACAGCTGTCTCCAATAATCTCATTGAGGAAACCCGATCTCTGCTTGATATCAGCCGCCCTATTGATTTGGCTTACAATTTTATAGATAAACGCGAGTATTACCCGAGGGATGTACAGGAGCTCAGGCTGGAGTTCGCCAGGCCTGATGAAAAGATTTTGATTCACATCTCCAATTTCCGGCCGGTGAAGCGCGTTTCGGATATCGTCGATATTTTTGCCCAAGTTGCCAAAAAAATTCCCTCGCGATTGATCTTTGTTGGAGAAGGACCGGAGCTTTGCAAAATTATTGCCAAGGTCAAAGACCTGGGCTTAACGGAAAAGGTGACTTTTTGCGGCACGCAGGATGATGTTGCACAGATCCTCTCATTGGCAGATGTTAATCTGCTGCCGTCCGAGAAGGAAAGCTTCGGGTTAGTCGCCCTGGAAGCGATGGCCTGCGGAGTGCCTACAGTCGCTTCGAACGCGGGGGGTATCCCGGAGCTGATCACGCATGGCGAATCGGGTTACTTGGCCGAAGTTGGCGATACGGAAACCATGGCAAACTATACGTTAAAGCTGTTAACCGATCGCGAGCTCTATGCCCGGATGGTGGAAGCTTGCCAATACAGGGCTCGCTTCACGTTTTGCAACGACCTGATCCGTAAACAATATGAAGAGATCTACTACCGGGTGCTGGGTAGGGAGATGCCGGAAGAGATGAAGCTGGAGGAACCCATCTGCTAATTAACGAGCAGGCGGACTTAGAATGAGGTGCTGGTGTGCACGGAGTTTTGGAACATGAAGAAGCCGGGTTTATTCTGGACAAGCTTCAGGATCAGGGCTTTGAAGCTTATTTGGTTGGCGGCTGCGTTCGCGATTATCTCCTGAAGCGGCCGATTCAAGATGTGGATATCGCCACCTCGGCATTGCCGGAACAGGTCATGGCCCTCTTCACCCGGACTGCGCCGACGGGTCTGCAGCACGGCACCGTTACCGTGATCCTGGAACAGGGAGCCTACGAGGTGACGACGTTTCGCACGGAGTCGCAGTATGAAGACTACCGCAGACCCAAAGAGGTCGCGTTTGTTTCCAGCCTGAAGGAGGATCTCCGGCGGCGGGATTTTACGATGAACGCGATGGCTTTGGACCGGAGCGGAACCCTGATCGATCCTTTTGGCGGACAAAAGGATCTGCAAACGGGCTTGCTCCGCTGCGTCGGCGAAGCGGAGCAGCGCTTCGGCGAAGATGCGCTGCGCATGCTTCGCTGTATTCGCTTCGCTTCGACCTATGCCCTGCAGGTCGAAGCGAAGACGTGGCAGGCGCTGCTGCGGCAAGCTCCGCTGCTGCGCCACGTCGCCATGGAGCGCGTGCGCAGCGAGCTCCAGCGCATGGTCGCAGGCGCTGCCCCGGCACGGGCCGTGCAGCTGCTCTTGGCGAGCCGCCTGTGGCGCCATTTCAAAAAGCAGCTTCCGCTGCCTTTTGAAAGCTGGCTCGCCCGGCCCGAAGCGCTGGACGCCGTCAGCGCGCTGCAGGAGCAGAACGCCCGTTGGGCGCTGCTCCTGCTGCTCCTGGAGACGCCTGCGGACATGGTCCGCTCGGCGCTCCAGGAGCTGACCTTCTCTCGCGCCGACACGGACGCGGTGACCGGGATTCTCGCGCTGCACGAGCAGCTTGCGCGGCAACTCTTGACCCTGGGCGCCGCGGGTTCGGCGCCCTATGAGGATCCGCTGCAGCTGGCGCGGATCTGGAAGCTTGCCGCGGTCCGGCACGGCGTGCCGACTGCCCGCGCTTGGCTGCAGGTGCTGCGCGCCCTGCAGCCAGCTCTCGCCCGAGATGCGGCTGCATCCTCGGCAGAGCCTGTCCTGGCCAGCCTGGAGGCCAGCCAGCCAGCTCTCGCCCGAGATGCGGCTGCATCCTCGGCAGAGCCTGTCCTGGCCAGCCTGGAGGCCAGTCTGCGTACTTTTGTTCCGCCGCTGGTCCAATCCGGCGAGAAGTGGCTCGAGGAGCTGTCCTGCACGCAGCTTAAACAATTGTCGATCACGGGCAGCGACCTGGTTCTGGCTTTGGATCGCCCGGCTGGACCTTGGATCGGCTTGGTGCTGCAGGAATTACTGGAATGTACCGCTCTGAATGAGCTGCACAATGATCGGGAGTCCTTGCTGCTAGCAGCAAGGCAATGGGGAGCATCCCACCCCTGACTATGTTTTCAATTTCAATGAGAGAGAGCCCATCATGAACAAACGTATTTTACAAGTATTCGAGCAGCATCCGCATGCCTTTCTGTCCGGTGAAGAGCTCAGCCGACAATTGAACTGCAGCCGTACGGCCATTTGGAAGCATATCCGGAGTCTGCGCGAGGCCGGTTATGAATTTGATTCTGCACCTCGCAAAGGCTACAAGCTGATTAGCAAACCTGAAAAGCTGAATGCCGCGGAACTGATTGGCGGCCTCACAACCAAAGTGATGGGTCGCCAGCTCCATATCCTGGATGAGGTGGATTCCACGCAAGCTGTTGCCCATGCTTTGGTCGGTTCTGGAGCAGTGGAGGGCACTCTTGTGCTTGCAGAACGCCAAACCTCAGGCAGAGGCCGTATGGGCCGCCATTGGCATTCCCCGCCCGGCAAAGGGATCTGGTTGAGCTTGGTGCTTACTCCGAGGATTCCGATTTATTTCACTCCGCAGCTGACCTTGCTTGCCGCTGTTGCAGTTTGCAGGTCCATTCAGAAGCTGTGCAAGGTGGAAATCGGCATCAAGTGGCCCAATGACCTCTTGATCCATGGAAAAAAGGTATGCGGGATATTGCTTGAGATCAACGGTGAAGACGAGCGTTTAAAATATGTGATAGCCGGAATCGGCATCAGCGCAAATTTGCGGCTGGAGGATTATCCGGAGGAGCTTCGCGGCGTGGCTACGTCATTAGCGATTGAATCCGGTTCGGCAGTAAGCCGGACAGCTGTCATCCAAGCTTTTTTGCGGGAGTTTGAAGATTTGTATGGGCTGTATCATGAGGAGGGCTTTGGACCCATCAGGCTTTTATGGGAAACCTACAGCGTTTCCTTGCACCGTCCTATTCGGGTGCAAACACCCAATGGTTTAATGGAGGGGATGGCTGAATCGATTGATGAGTCAGGTGCATTGACCATATCCTTGGCATCGGGTGAATCGATTCGCGTTTTCTCGGGTGACGTTGAGCTGCGTTGAGCGGGATTGAAGTCGGTATGGTAAACCTGCACAAGTATGGTATACTTAAACCAAGAAGCGGTATCCCTTGGAACTGCATTCTTATCCTGTTTTTCAAGCATAATGATGTAGGTTTTAGCCCAATTGAATTATAATACAGTAGTATGTCGGATTCTGCTCTGAGCCATTTTGGACCGAGACAGAAGGATCATATGCTTTTTTTATGCGCATAGGTTCCTTTTAGCTGTCGGCTAAAAGGTATTTTTATTTTATGGGAAAGCTGGGAGATTGCTATGGATCAGCGCAAGGCGCTTACGACCGCCCGCATGAGAAGAATGAAACAGGACGGGGAAAAGATCACGATGGTCACAGCCTATGATTACCCTTCAGCCAAGCTGGCGGAGGAAGCGGGAATTGATGTCATTTTGGTCGGAGATTCTTTGGGGAACGTAGTGCTTGGATATGATTCTACATTGCCCGTCACGCTGGACGATATCGTTTATCATACAAGATCAGTGGTTAGGGGCGCAGCTTCTACATTCATTGTGGCGGATATGCCGTTTCTTACTTATCACGGAAGCTTGGATCATACGCTGGCCGGCGTAGCTCGATTGATGCAGGAAGGCCATGCCAAAGCGGTCAAGCTTGAAGGCGGTGCGGAGATAGCTTCTACGGTTCAAGCGATTACGCAAGCTGGAGTCCCCGTGATCGGGCATATCGGATTGACGCCGCAGTCTGTGCATCAGTTAGGCGGTTACCGGATTCAAGGGAAAAGCTCCGAGCAGGCCAAGAAGCTGCTGGAAGACGCTAAGGCGCTTGAGAAGGCGGGAGCCTTTGCGATTGTCCTGGAGCTGGTGACGGAAGAACTGGCAGCCTGGATTTCCAGGGAGCTGTCCATACCTACGATCGGCATCGGTTCCGGTGTGAGCTGTGATGGACAGGTATTGGTCTTTCATGATTTACTCGAGTATGGTTCAACCAGCGCTCCCAGAAAGTTTGTCAAGGCTTATGCCCAGATTGGGGAAACTATTCGAAACGGGCTTGCGGCGTATGCAAATGAAGTCAGAAGCGGCCAATTTCCCGGTCCCGAGCATTCATTTCATATGGATCATGATGTGATCCAATACTTAAATGGGGACAAGGAGTAGACTGTCATGGAAGTGATCACACGCATTTCACAGCTTAGAGACTGTCTTGCAAGTCATCGGCTGAATCAAGGCCCGGATAGGGTGAAAGTTGGTTTAGTTGCTACAATGGGCTTTCTGCATGCAGGACATGCAAGCTTGATCAAGGCAGCCAAAGCGCAGACCGATATCGTTGTGCTTAGTATATTCGTAAATCCGCTGCAGTTTGGGCCGAATGAAGATTTTGATAAATATCCGCGGGATGCCGAGCGTGATTTGCATTTGGCGGAAGCCGAGGGTGTCGATATCGTTTTTGCGCCTTCCGTTGAAGAAATGTATCCCGGACCCATGAAAACAACTGTATCTGTCAGCGGATTGACCGCAAGGCTGTGCGGTGCTACGAGGCCTGGGCATTTTGATGGAGTGGCCACGGTTGTAAGTAAACTGTTCCATATTGTACAGCCGGATAAAGCCTTTTTTGGGCAAAAGGATGCTCAGCAAATAGCCGTGATTCAGCAGATGGTGAGTGATCTGAATTTCCCTGTGGACATTGTCCCATGTCCGACACTGCGGGAAGCCGACGGATTGGCGATGAGCTCCAGAAATGTGTATTTGAGCGAAGCTGAGCGGCGACAAGCCTTGGTGCTGTCTCAATCCTTAGCTATTGCAGCAGATTTTATCAGGGACCATCCGCAGTTCTCAGCTGAAGAGCTTATGAGTGAAATCAGTAACCATATTCGCACAGCTTCGCTCGGTGAGATCGACTATATCGAGGTATTAGCCTATCCTTCATTAGAGCCTTTCAAAAGAAGTGATGAACTGGAAAGCGATCAAGTGATTGTCGCGTTAGCCGTCAAGTTCAGCAAGGCCAGACTTATCGATAATCAGCTATTTTCCAACAAATTCAGCAAGTCCGATCTCATCGATAATCAACTAATTTCCTTGAGGAAGTGATTGTTATGTTTAGAACGATGATGAAATCCAAAATCCACCGCGCCACCGTTACCGAAGCCAACCTGAACTATGTTGGAAGTATTACCATTGATGAAAATTTAATTGATCTTGTCGATATGTACCCTAATGAAAAAGTGCAAATAGTGAATAATAATAACGGAGCCAGACTTGAAACCTACATTATTCCAGGTCCTCGAGGCTCGGGGGTCATATGCCTTAACGGCGCAGCAGCAAGACTGGTTCAAACGGGCGATACGATTATCATCGTGTCCTATGCCATGATGACGGAGGAAGAAGCGAGGAAGCATCAACCGACGATTGCCATAATGGGAGCGGGTAATCAGGTCGCGCAGCTGCTTAAAGAAGAAATCCATTCGACTGTGATGTGAATACAAACTCTGGTTGTAGCGAGGTGCAGCATGTTCAAGCATGTTTTTTCCACCATGAACGAGGTGTTGGATGAAATTCTGAGCGGATATCCCAATTCAGTCGGCGAGGAAAAAGCGGCGCTTGAGGAGCAGCTTCAGGTTCTGAAGGCGATGAGCGATGAATGTATCGAAAGCTGGCTTTTATTCGAAGAGAAGCTGGGAACTTTTTATGGAGCACTGCCGAAGACAGCCCAACATTTACATGAGGAGCTGCTTGAGCTCGAGCTGTCCGGCAAGATGACCTCCGAATTTTCAAAAGGGCAGGGCTATTACAAGTTGTTTATGTACGATCAGGCCATAGATGAATTTGAAGCGCTCGTTCGGCTGCAGCCTGATTTTTTATTGGCCCGTATTTATTTGGCCATGGGTTATCTTCGTAAAGGCGACTTTCATGAGGCTTACCGCCATTTTCAGTTCTTGCTGCCGCTGACGGATAACACAAAGATGAAGGCAATTTCCTACAATGCCATGGGATGCATTCAGGTTCAGAATAAAAATATGCAAATCGCGTATGAATATTTCAAAAAGGCGTACCATCATGATCCCACCACGATGGAATCATTTCTTCATTTGGAGGAATAAGATCTTAGCTATTCCCTTTTGCCAAAGGAATTTGGTATGCTAGGAAAAGGGGATAACGAAGGGATTGAAGGTATAAAGTGAAATTTGCAGTTTTGGATTTTGAAACGACGGGGAGCCAGGCCGCCGATGAAATTATTCAGGTCGGGCTCGTTATCATAGATGGCTTTGAAATCGTCCACAGGTATACTTCCTTGGTCAATCCGGGGATTTGTATACCTTCTTTGATTACGACTTTAACCGGTATCACGGACGAGATGGTTGAGCATGCACCGGTTCTTGATCAAGTGATGACCGAAATGTTTCCGCTTTTATTTGACTGCGTGCTGGTTGGGCATCATATCCCATTCGATCTGGGATTTTTGCAGAAAGGCTTGATCAGCAGCGGTTTTCCAGCTTTTGAAGGAAGAGTCCTGGATACCATCGATGCGCTGCGCATTTTATTTCCATCGCTTACCAGCTTTCAGCTTGGCATGGTTGCAGGAACCTTCGGGCTTCATCATGACAGACCCCATCAAGCGGATAGCGATGCAGAAGTTACAGCCGAGCTGTGGATCATTTGCATGCAGCGTTTGGTGGGTCTGCCGCTGCTGAGTGTACAAAGATTAAGCCAGATTTTTGAGCCGGATGCCAGTGATTTGGGTTGGTTTATGGATGAAATTCGCGCATTTAAAGAAGCAGAAACAGCTGTAGATATGGACACACATCGATATTTCAGACAATTTACGGTGAATGTTGGAGACTGGGGCGAAGAGGAATCGGAGCGGGAGGAGGAGACGCTAAAGGCTCTGGAGACCCCATTTCCTGATTTTTATAAAGACATAAAAAAGTCTCTTCAAGATAAATTTGAAGTTTATGAAGACCGGGTATCGCAAGAGCAGATGGTTCAAGAGGTTGAGGATTCACTGGAGTCCGAGCAGCATCTGATGATTGAAGCAGGTACCGGGACTGGCAAATCGCTCGGGTATCTAATCCCCTCCCTATACTATGGACTCAAGCATGACAAAAAGGTGATTGTCAGTACACATACGATTAATTTGCAGGAACAGCTGCGCGAGCGGGATATTCCCTTGCTTAGCGAGATATTCCCGGTGCCCTTCCAAGCAGCCGTGCTTAAGGGGAGAAGCCATTATTTGTGCCTGCGCAAATTTGAGAATAAGCTGAGTATGAGAGATTATGAGAATGGCAAAGAGGATCCGATTACTGCGGGGCAGATGGTTGTCTGGCTTGGCGAAACCAAGAACGGGGACGAGGAAGAGATTCATTTTGGCAATAAAGGGCGGCAGTTTTGGCATACGGTCGCCAGCGATACGGATTCTTGCCTGAACAGGCAGTGTCCCTGGTTCAAGAAGTGCTTTTATCACAGGGCTCGAAATGATGCAAATGCAGCTGATTTAGTCATAACCAATCATTCCATGCTGTTTACGGACATGAAAGCGGAAGGCCGGCTGCTTCCGCAATATAAGAATCTGATCATTGATGAGGCTCATCATTTTGAAGAAGTGGCTAGCAAGCATTTGGGGATAGAACTCCATTCTTCGGCGTTTCTTCATACCCTGCAGTGGCTCTATAAGGACAATCGAAGCGGTCAGCTGCCCATGCTGCGCTTCCGGCTGCAAAAGTTTGAGGAGGAAGAGCGAGCGGCTGGATGGTGCCAGGTCATAGATACTCTATATCCAAAGGTTGTACTGATTAAAGAAGAATGGGATCGTTTGAGTGAGAGCCTCTATGAGCTTGTTTCCTCCAAAAGCGATGCCTCCCAATCGGAGTCCGGTCAATTTGTGCTTCGTGTAAGGGAGGATCATCTGCCGCAAATGTGGCCCGAACTTTTGATCATGGAAGAAAGCATTTTCCTGAATGCCAGTGAGATTGTTCGCATTCTTGAAAAGCTGGTTAATGAAATCAAGGATGTCCAGGACAAATATGAAGTACAGAGCTTGATTACAGATTTGGGCGGGATTCTCAAAGAACTCTATGGACACAGAGACGCGCTGCATTTCTTTATGAAAATGACGGATAAGGCTTATGTTTATTGGATGGAAGCCGGAGCTTATTCCAAGTCGAAATCTTTGCAATTGATCAGTGTTCCTACTGATGTCAGCTCACTTCTGCAGCAGCACTTCTTTGACACTAAAGACAGTATTGTGATGACATCGGCGACATTATCCGTGAATCGTTCCTTCCAATACTCGGCCGATCAATTAGGGCTGCAAATTCCCGAGAATGAAGAAAAAGGCGGCAAAGTTCGAACGGTTCAATTGCCTTCACCTTTTAATTATAGAGAGCAAGCGCTTGTTTGTATCCCCAGAGATTTTCCGGGAATCAAGGGTTCCATGGGAGACCAAGTATTTATTAAAGCTCTGATTGACTCTTTAAGTGAGGTAGCTCTAGCTACTCATGGGCGAATGCTTGTATTATTTACTTCAAGCCGAATGCTGAAGCAGATTTATTCTGGTTTGAAGGAACGGCTTCAGCCGCATTCCATCAGTGTTTTGGGGCAAGGCGTGGACAGCGGCAATCGCAGCAAGCTAACGCGGCTGTTCCAGGATAACCATTCCTGTGTTCTGCTGGGCACAAGCTCCTTTTGGGAAGGGGTCGATATCCCGGGAGACGCATTAAGCTGCTTGGCCATTGTAAGATTGCCTTTTCAGCCGCCCAACCATCCTTTAGTTGAGGCCAAAAGCGAGAATATTAAGAAGCGCAATGAGAATCCGTTTATGAAGTTTTCGGTACCGCAGGCGGTCATTCGATTCAAGCAGGGCTTCGGAAGGCTTGTGAGAAGAGCGTCGGATAAAGGCGTTGTCATCATTTATGATACCCGCGTCATAGACACACAGTACGGCAAATATTTCTTGTATTCACTGCCTGGCCCCAAGATCGAGCACATGAATACCGAGCAGATGGTACCAAGAATCCAGGAATGGATGGGTGAAAAAAGCCATGAAAACAATAAAAATATCCGAAGCGGTAGTTCGAAGGCTGCCGATCTACCTGCGGTTTCTGAATGAGCTGACGATGAAAAACATAAATACCGTTTCTTCGCAGGATTTGGGCCTGAAGTTGGACCTGAATCCCGCGCAAATCCGCAAGGATCTGGCTTATTTTGGCGAGTTTGGCAAGAAGGGCATCGGTTACGATGTCGCCTATCTGATTGAGAAAATCCGCCAGATATTGAAGCTGGACAAGCAAATACCAGTAGCCTTGGTCGGAGCGGGAAATTTGGGCCGCGCCTTATGCAATTATAATGCTTATTTAAATGATCAGATGAAAATCGTTGCTGTATTTGATGCTTCACCCGGTAAAGTAGGGGAAACGATCAATAACCTGATCGTACAGCCCATGGAGGAGCTCCGTGAGACGATAAAGAAGCTGAATGTAAGAATCGGGATAATTACGGTTCCTGCATTGGAAGCGCAAAATGTCGCAAATCAGTTCATTGAATCAGGTACCGAGGCCATTCTGAACTTTGCACCCATCAATATTAAGGTGCCGGGCGAAGTCCGCGTGCATCATGCGGATTTCACTACCGAGCTGCAAAGCTTGGCTTATTATCTGGATTGAAGTAGCTTTTAATAATTAGCCTAGCCTACACACTGCCAAGCGTGTAAGGCTAGGTTTTTTTTGTTGAATTTCCATAATGGATTACTCCATGTTTGGCCTCCTTTGTTTCGTGGTAATGACGATTAAAGAGATTGCATTCACATCCAAGTACTGCGGGGGCTGGACATGAATCAGAATGAAGAAGGCAAACAAACACAGGCAACCCAAAAAGCAAAGAAAAAACCCATGCTTAGAACCTTCTTGAAGGTGGTTGGCATCTGCAGCTTGTTCCTCTTTATCGTATTTCTTGCGGCTGGAGGATGGGCTTATAAGACAGCTGTAGCCATGTATGACCATGCGGACATATCCAAGCTGGGCAAGGAACCGCCGAGCCCGACTGTGATTTATGATGTCAATGGCAATGTTGTTACAGAGATTAGCAATTCGCGCATGGAGTACCTGCCCTATGACAAGTTTCCAAAATCGCTCGTAGACGCCATTGTTTCCGTAGAGGATTCACGCTTTTATGAGCATAAAGGTGTGGATTTACAAGGTCTTGGCCGTGCTTTATACACCAATCTGCGAAATCATACGGTGGTGCAGGGGGGAAGTACCATCACCCAGCAATTGGCCAAGCTTATGCTTATTCTTCTGAGCAGTCACTCTCCCGCAAAGTCAATGAGGCCATTGCTGCCGTAAAAATAGAGCAGAACTACAGCAAAAAACAAATATTGGAAATGTATTTGAATTACATATACTATGGCGAAGGAGCATATGGGATTCAGAGGGCTGCACAGATCTATTTTGGCAAAGACGCCTCCGAGCTTACATTGGCTGAATCCGCAATGTTGGCTGGATTACCGAAGGCTCCAAACAACTATTCTCCGGTTGATAATCCCGGTAAAGCCAAAGACCGCCGGAATCTGGTGCTGAATCTGATGGCTGATCAGGGACGCATTACTGCAGATCAGCGCAATAAAGCTACAGCTGAACCCATACGTCTGGCCGACAAATCGATTTTGGCTGAAACGAATAAATACCCTTCCTATGTGGATCATGTCATCCATGAAGCAACCGATAAATTTAAATTAAGTGAACAGGAAGTACTTACCTCCGGCCTCAAGATTTATACAAATCTGGATCCGAAAGTCCAGGATGCCGCTGAATCGGTATACAGCAATCCGAAAATGGTTCCGGAGGACAAGGGTGGACTTCAGAGCGCAATCGCCATCCTTGATGCGAAAACGGGAGCTATTCGCGGATTAGTCAGGGGATTGAGCAAAGATCGCATATTCCGCGGGTTTAATGCGGCAACGCAATTAAAGCGTCAACCCGGTTCATCGCTTAAGCCGATAGTCGCCTATGCACCTGCCCTGATTCAGGGCTTTAAGCCGACTGATTTGATCGACGATGAAGAAACGGACTTTAACGGATATAAGCCAAACAATTACGGAGATAAATTTCATGGTTGGGTAACCATGGAGGAAGCATTGGTTCAATCCTACAACGTACCCGCGGTGGCCATGTTGAAAGAAGTTGGGATTACTAAAGGAATGGATATGGTCAAACAGGCGGGGATTCCTTTGACTTCAGGCGACCGTACCTTCGGCTTGGCGCTTGACGGAATGCAGGAAGGCACTTCTCCGCTTATCATGGCTCAAGCCTACACCATGTTCGCCAATTCCGGTGAGCTGTCCGAGGCATATGCCATTATAAAAATTGTCACACGGAACGGAAAGACTATCAAAGAGGCAGCACCGGTAAATCGCAAGATTTTGGATCCATCCGTCGCTTACACGATGACGACTATGCTGCAGAAGGTTGTAACTCAAGGAACTGGGATGAATGCGAATATGAACTGGCCGGTAGCCGGTAAAACCGGAACGACGCAGCTACCCGATGCAGCGGAATTTAAGGACAAGAAAGTAAACCAGATAGACGGTTCCAAGGACGCATGGTTCGTCGGATATACACCGGAGCTGGTGGCTGCAGTTTGGCTGGGCTATACAAATACCAATCGGGATCATTATTTGACAACAACCGGAGGCAAGTACCCGGCGGCGATCTTTAAGGAAGTGATCAGCCAGGTTGTGAAGGATAAGCAAGCCACTGCCTTCGCTATGCCCAACGGGTATCGATTGCCGGATGGCGAGATTAAGCGGATCAATCCATCAGCGGAATATCTCGCGACGATGATGGCCTTTGCAAAGCAGGATGCGCCAACGGTATCTAAAGATGTACTGACGCCGATCAACACAGGATCGGCAAGCCCGTCACCAAGCGTCAGCCCGATTACGGGGACTCCGACACAGATGCCTGACAACGGCGGAGGGGTTGGAGCTAGTGCGGGAGCTGGCGCAAGTACGGGAGCCGGTGCGGGAACGGGCGCAGGTACGGGAAGCGGGGAAGGAGCGGGGGGCGCAGGAGCAGGTGCGGGAGCAGGAAGCGGTACGGGACTAGGCGCCGCGGCGTCAGCTACACCGCTAGCGACACCGTCGGCGACACCGAAGCCATCTGCGGCGCCGACGAATACGCCTGTGGCGTCGCCTCCGCCAGCGTCAACAACGCCGAAAGCCTCGACCTCACCGAAGCCTTCGGCGACACCGGTGCCATCGGGCGTGAGCGCCAGCAGTTCGGCGCCAAGCAGCACACCTGGCGGCAATGTCCGCTGAGAAACAGCAAACATACAAAAGGGCTATTCCAAAGGCCATGAAAATGGCAGATGGAACGCCCTTTTTTGTTAGACTTTTGCTTTCATAGCATGTGGCTCTTCTCGCAGAGGCTCCAATTTCTTGCTTCGAAAAAAAGGCGTAAAATACATCTAAATCACCCGATAATAAATGGTCCTACATTAGTAGTGTGTAAAATACGGCTTAATTCATAGTTTTCTACCAATCTTCTCAATATTTCGTGCGATTAGGACGTAAGATACGTCTTATTCCGAAAGTTACCCTATAAATCTCCATTAGTAGACGTAAAATACGTCTTATCACAATCAAGCTACTGTTACCACCATCCCATACCTCACCTTTAGCCGCCTTAACCCAAACTTTATACCGTCGTTGCCTATCTATCCCCCTTGTTGATCCTCATGAGTAACGAAGAACAACAGTTTCCAGAATATTGGCTACGTCTTCGCAGGCGTCGGTGGTTTGTTCCAAGCGTTCATATATTTCTTTCAGGTTAAAATCCTGGTAAGGGTCTCTTTTAGCCAGGAAAATTTGTCGGATTCCTTCACGCATCAAACGGTCACCTTCATTTTCAAGGCTGTTGATGATCACTGTATGCTCGGTTATTTGCATATATTTTTTCTTGGAGAGCAGCTTGAATGCATCGAGAATATGTTGGCATGAGGACACAAGGACAGCCGAAAATTCTTTCATGACATCATCAGAGCTGTCAATATTCAAGTAATCAAACCGGGCAATTGCAGCTTCGACCCCATCCGTCACATCATCCAGCTTAGAGGCCAGCTCCATGATATGTTCGCTGTCCAGAGGCGTTTTGAACCCTTTATTATTTAAACCTTTGAAAATTTGATGTGTGATGGAATCGGCTTTGTGCTCCAAATTCCTAATGGTTTCCACATAAGCTGTTGGCGGCTTTTCTCCCATCATCGCAATCCGGAACATTTGCGCGGATTCAAGCGCAATTTCTGCGGCTTGGATCAGCAATTGGAGAAAATCAGTTTCTTCTT
Source organism: Paenibacillus sp. GP183 (assembly GCF_900104695.1). Lineage (NCBI taxonomy): Bacteria > Bacillati > Bacillota > Bacilli > Caryophanales > Paenibacillaceae > Paenibacillus > Paenibacillus sp. GP183. The sequence goes on along the minus strand of NZ_FNSW01000001.1, from coordinate 1,357,058 downwards.
TTCTGGCAAAGATTGGGGTCATTTCGGCCTCCTTAAAATGTTCGGCAGAGTACTTACTAATCTTCATGCATCTGCTGAGTATTTAATAAACTTTACATAATATTCATAAATTTGTACTCAAAAACAATCAAAAATATGTAGAAAACTCACAATCTTAAAAATATCATAACATTTTGGTAATGTATAAGGGAATTCTTGATTTTACAGGCGTGAAGTTGTACATTGGAAAAGATGATATTTTGAGCCAAGTCGCGCGCAGAGAGAGGTCTATACATACCATGAAAAAAACTTTAATTACGAACGGTATTTTCGTTACGGTAGATGAAACAGCCCCTTTGATAAAAGGCTGTATGGTTATAGAGGGTAATCGCATCGCCTATCTAGGCGACCATATTCCCGAGCCGATTGAGCAATATGATGACGTAGTGAACGGCAGCAATAAGCTGTATATGCCTGGTTTGGTTAACACACATGGACATGCGGCTATGTCTTTGCTGCGCGGCTATGGTGACGATCTGGCGCTGCAAATTTGGCTAGAAGAAAAAATGTGGCCGATGGAAGCCAAATTTTCGGCTAATGATGTTAAGTGGGCAACCTTACTGTCGATTCTGGAAATGGTTAAAGGCGGAACAACGACTTTTGTGGATATGTATGATCATATGAATGAGGTAGCCAAGGCCGTGGAGCAATCCGGAATGCGGGGAAGCTTGTGTCGCGGAGTCATTGGAATATGTCCTCCGGATATTCAGGATGCCAAGCTGAAGGAAGCGACGGAATTTGCCAAAGAATGGCATGGTGCTGCAGATGGCCGAATTACAACCATGATTTCACCGCATTCTCCATATACTTGCCCGCCTGATTATATTGAAAGGTTCGTGCAGGCAGCGCATGATTTGAATTTACCTATACATACGCATATGTCCGAAACGTCGCGTGAGGTATTTTTTAATGAGCAGCAATACGGTTTAAGACCAGCTGCGCATTTGGAAAAGTGTGGAGTGTTTACCAGACCGACTCTGATAGCTCACGGCGTTCATTTGACAGACGATGAGATTGCTATTCTGGCTGCGCATAAAGTGAATGTATCTCATAATCCCGGCAGCAATCTTAAGTTGGCGAGCGGGATCGCTCGTGTGCAGGATCTTCAGCTTGCTGGAGTAAAGGTTTCCCTAGGTACGGATTCGGCAGCATCCAACAACAATTTGGATATGTTTGAAGAAATGCGCTTAGCTGCGCTAATTCACAAAGGTGCGACCGGAGATCCGCTCGCGATCCCAGCCAAAGAAGCTTTGAAGATGGGAACTCTTACCGGAGCTGAGTCTCTTTGGCTCGAGAATTTGGGGCAACTAAAGCCTGGAATGAGAGCCGATTTTATCGCGCTTGATCTGGATCAACCGCATTTTCTGCCCAAAACGGATTTTGTTTCACATATTGTTTACTCGGCGTCAGCCAAAGATGTGACTGATGTGTGTGTAGATGGTCAATGGATTGTCCGCGGAGGCGAATGCCTGACTCTGGATGAGGAACGAATCAAACGTGAATTCGAGCTTTGCTTTGACAAACTGATTGGTTAGGAGCTGAAACAACTTGACTTGGAGAAGAGTAACGGTTATCGGTATTTTCATCCTGGTCACTTTGATTTTTTTTCTCAGCCGTTTCTATATGAACGTTCAGCATGAGCATTGGGCCGATGGAGCTTCCGCGGTTGAAACCGCCTATCAGAAGTCTATTTTGGCAAAAGCTACTAAGGTTGAAGCTTTCTATGGTGACAAACCTATGAAAATTATTTTCGGAGAAGATAAAATCGGCCAAAAGGTGATCGTGTGGGTTTCAGATAATGACGTTCATTCTGAAATGGCGGCAGAAGGATTTACTGAGGAGCAAGTGCGCACTATGGTACTGAAGAAAGATCCGAGTATTGAGTTGCTCCGCGTGATGCCTGGTATGATTGAAGGCAAATATATTTGGGAAGTTTTTTATAAAAAGAAGCTGGATACAGGTACCCGATACTTCTATGATTATTACAATTTTCAAGATGGGACATATTTAGATACGTATCGACTCAGCCTGCATTAGGCTGAGTTTTATTTTTTGCCACAGATTTCTTTCACAATCGTATAGAAAATGTGATATACTCTTTGTATATAAAAAAGATGTTTAAAATCTGATAGAAAGGGGTACATGGCTGATGAAATTGCGTCCTATGCCCATAATTATAAGTGTCGTCGTTTCTGCCGTAGTTTTATTCGGAGGATGGTTTGCCTATAACAGTTATGCCATGGAGCAACCCCTGACCGATATTGCGAATAAGGCTCCTGGTGTGGAAAGCTCCACAACAAACCTGAGCAGCACTCAAGTATTGCTGGAGTTAAAACTAAAGCAGGATGCCAATCTTCGTGAAATTGTACAACAAATTTCAAAACAAGGTTCCACTATTATAGGTCAGCGTGAGCTGGTCGTTCGTGTAACCGGACAATCGTCACCCGAGCTGGATGCATGGTGGTCCAAAGCTCTCTTCGATGTAGCACAAGCCATGGAAACCAAACAATATGCCAATATTCCAATTACTCTGCAAGCTAAAGCTGCTTCGGTGAGTGGATTAACGGTAGATACACAAATGGACAGTAAGTATGTTTATGTGCGTATAAATAAAGGGACAAGCAGTAAATTCATTATGCTGCCTCGAGTGTCCGGTAAGATTGGGGTGTGGCCTAATGAGTAAGCTGGGAAAAGAGATTTTCATCGGGTTTCTACCGGTATTATTAATATTTCTTATTTTTATAGGTGTGAACATCATGCCTGTTTTGTTTACTGGATTGTTGGCTTTTACTATCTACTATATGCTTCGCAGCCGCTCCGTCCCAGGGATAAGTACATCAAATGAACGGAAAGCGAAAGGCCGGACTCCTTCGTTCTTAAATTTTGATCAAATCGGCGGTCAGGATCGGGCCAAGAAAGAACTGATGGAGGCTCTTGATTTTTTGATTAAGCACGAGCAGATCAAGAAGCTGGGAATTCGTCCGCTGAAAGGAATTTTGCTGACCGGTCCTCCGGGAACGGGCAAAACCTTAATGGCTAAAGCTGCCGCCCATTATACGAACTCTGTATATTTGGCCGCTTCAGGAAGCGAATTCGTAGAGATGTATGTGGGGGTTGGAGCCAGCCGTATACGTGATCTATTTAGGGAAGCACGTTCCAAAGCTCAAAAAGAAGGCAAAGAGAGCGCGATTATTTTTATTGATGAAATTGATGTCGTCGGAGGCAAACGAGATGGCGGACAGCAGCGTGAGTATGACCAGACACTGAATCAATTGTTAACTGAGATGGATGGCATTCATACGGATGACGCGCCTCGCATCTTGATCATGGCGGCAACCAACCGGAAGGAAATGCTGGACAGCGCCCTGCTGCGCCCGGGCCGATTTGATCGTCATATCGATGTTGAGCTGCCTGATAAGAAAGGCCGTTTATCTATCCTGGGTATTCATATGAAGAATAAACCGCTCGCTGAAGGTACCGTCCTCGAAAAGGTGGCAGATCAAACCTTTGGCTTCTCCGGTGCCCAACTGGAAGGTGTTTTGAATGAAGCTGCGATATATGCACTGCGTGAAGAAAAATCACTGATCGAGCAGAAGCATCTGGCTGACGCCATCGATAAAGTGATGATGGGGGAACGCACGGACCGGGAGACGAATGAAGAGGAAAAGCAGCGAGTAGCCTACCATGAGCTTGGACATGCTATCGTAGCAGAGCTCGTTCGCCCGGGATCCGTTGCGCAGGTGACTGTAACTCCGAGAGGGAAAGCGCTCGGTTATGTGCGTCATAATCCGCAGCAGGATCAATATTTGTACACGAAGGAACAAATTGAACAGCAAATCATGATCGCACTTGGAGGCTCAGTCGCCGAAGAGATGTTTTACGGAGGACGGAGCACGGGTTCTCGCAATGACTTCGATCAGGCACTGCTGATGGTTCGCAACATGATAGACTGCGGCTTGACATCGCTGGGCATCGTGGAACGGGAAATGGTTCCCAAGGAAGAGCTGATGAAGGAAAACGCCGCAATCATGGCGGAGTTAACCTCCCGTACTCGTGAATTGCTGGAAAAACAACGTACCGTTTTCGAGCAAGCGCTGGATGTACTGCTTCGGGAAGAAGTCCTTTCCGGCAGTATATTTAGAGAGTTGCTCATGGCGAGTATATCCAGAATTGCATAGCATTAAAAAAAGGTGCCGAGAAGTCCTCTGGGCTTACTCGACACTAATCGGAAGCTGCCAATGGCAGCTTTTTTGTGTAAAAAAATGTCGATAATTTCTCGATATTCCGGATTCGCTGACAAAATCAGCGTTTTTTTTCATTTGGACTGAATCGGCAACTGAATCTTTCAACCAGATAGTGTACAATAAGAGAGTATGAAAATTGTTAAAAAGGGGCGAAGCCCGGATGGCCTTAAGTGATCAACAGCATAAACAAATGCAATCCGCGCTGCTTGCTGCATTGAAGGAAGGAACTGTAGCGATTCCTACCTTGCTCTTAAAATATTACAAGCGCATGAAGCTTACCGAACTCGAAGTTATGATCGTCATTCATCTAATCGCATCTTTGGATAAAGCCAAGAATGATTTTCCCACGATTGATGAAATTCAAGCCCAAATGACAGCTCCTCCAGAGCAAGTCATATCGGGATTACAGAAGCTGATGAATGAAAATTTTATCGCTATCGATGAGGAGGTGGATGATGCCTCAGGAATCCAATATGAGCGATACAATTTGGATCTGCTTTACAACAAGCTGGCTGCAAATTTAATTGAGGACCATGAAGCGCTGCGATTGCAGCGATTGTCTCAAGTACCGAAAGCCACTGCAGCAAGCCAAGGCAAAGACATTTTTACCGTTATTGAAAAGGAATTTGCCCGGCCTCTTACCCCAATGGAGCTGGAGACCATAAGCGGTTGGCTGGATAAGGACGCTTACCGGGAAGAGCTGATCCTGGCCGCTTTGAAGGAAGCTGTATTTGCCGGAAAAGTTCATTTCCGTTATATTGACCGCATTTTGCTGGAATGGAGCCGCAATCGGGTAGCTACCGTGGAACAGGCCAAAGAATACACGCAGCGTTTTCGCAATTCTCGTTAAAATACAAGAAGTATCATCATTTTGATGGGCGCAGCAGATTCCAACGGTATACATATTCGAACAAATATTCAAAAGCTTCCAAGTGCCGCTTGGCTTCAAAGGCATTGGCGCCCCAAGCATAGATTCCATGCTTGCGCAGCACAATTCCTGGAATCCTCGGCACGATTGCTTTTTCCATCAGCTCGGCAATACGCGGAATTTCCGCATAATTCGGGAGGATCGGAATTTCAATTTGAGCGTCTTCTTCCCAAATGTTAAAGCCTTTGATCAGCTCCACGCCATCCACAGGGATAGATCCACGCTCCCAAAACAGCTCGGAAGCCAAATTATTGAATACCGTATGCACATGAAAAATAGCACCTGCCCCGGTCAAGCGATAAATTTCACAGTGAATCAATGTTTCCGCGGAAGGCTTTAAGCTGGTCTCTTCGGTAGGTATCCCTTTTTCGTTCACAAGCAAAAAATCCTCAGGAGTCTGCACAGATTTATCTTTTCCGCTTGAAGTGATGGCAAATGTGAAATCCTTCGGTTCGAATTGTCCTACACGAATAGAGAGATTGCCGCTTGTAGCGGGGAACCAGCCTTTAGCGGCAAGCCCCGATTTAACCTCCCGCAGCTCGGCAAAAGCCCGCTGTTTGTCTTCTAAACGAATCACTCCACTCATCCGCTCATCTGCTCCAATCTGTTGATAATATCGAAAAACGTTTCAAAAGGCGTATAGGGCAACCCGAGCTCATCACAAAGCTCAATCAAATGAGATCTGGCAAAGATGGTATCGACCAATTTGGCACCTGCAAAATCCGTGATGCTGTCACCAATTAATATGCGATGATATTGCCTGCTGTCGTACGATCGAATGATCGATGTTTTGCACATGCCGCAATCCACATGGCAATGCTCATCGCATGGATGCGGCCAGAGAATTTCGATGCACTCACCGGCAAAGGAGCTGGCGTTGCTGTATATATTCGATTCCGTAATGGCAAATGGAGCGAGCAGGGGATAAATGAAGAAGTCGATACCCCCGCTGGTTACGAGCAGCGTAATCTGATTGATTTTACAATAATCCACAAAATCTTCGAAGCCATCACGAATGCTGGCATTATGAATGGCATAATGGATAACTTCATCCTTTCGGGATGTCGGCAAGAGGGCGAACATCGCACCCACAGCTTGGCGAATTGACAGCTTCTTGGCGACCAGTTGCTCGACAAGATCTTCCCAGCCGGGAGGATCAAAATGCTTCATGATCGCTAAAATATTGTCGCTGACCGTGATTGTGCCGTCAAAATCACAGAAGATTACAGTTGATTTACTGTCATCAAATGGATCAGTTGTGTTATAAGCTTCAGATGATATCATTCCTTGATCCCCCATGTGTCGATAGCAATTTGAAGTTCTTGATGTGATTTTGCGTGCTCGCGAAGAGGAATACGCTTTAAGCTCGCCTCGATGGCCTGTCTAAAAGCTTTACCTCCTGCTATCGTACCCTGCGGGTGACCATGAATCCCGCCTCCGGCATTGACGATGACTTCGCTGCCAAAATCCCGCAGAATCAAAGGTACTAGGCCGGGATGGATACCTGCTGAAGGAACGGGAAAGCTGGAGGGCAAAGAGACTTCCGATCCAGTTGAATCATATAAATAATCACGAGCCAAATCCGAGGTTAGCAGCGCATGTTTGATGGCCAGATTTTCTTCACGAGGCATAACGACCGATCCGTAAGGAGAAGGGAACAGCACCAGATCAGCCCCAGCCATTCGCATCAGCTTGCCCAGCAGGACTGAAGCGGATATGCCATAATGCGGTGACGGATAAAAGGCTCCGGCCATCGCAGGGTGAGCCATAATCGGCACTTGAATCTCCGGGTCCGAGCTGAGCTCATGTAGAGCATCGAAGCCATATGCCAATACGTTAAAAAGAATGGCGTTAGCTCCAGCTCGAATTGCTTTTTTGGCTTGATCAGCAAGCATGGAGGTTGGCCCGGTAATATTCGCGGCATACAACAGCTTTTGTCCGGTTTCACGGCTTGCTTGAGCCGCGGCCTCCATACAAGTCTCAACTCGTTTCTCAAGCGGAGTCAGCGGATTTTCAAAAAGAATCTCATCATCTTTAATTAAATCTACACCGCCTGCTGCCTGCAAATAAAACTGTTCACGAAGCGCAGCCATCTCGTAGCCGATCACGGATTTAAATATGCTCATCAGCAGAGGGCGGTCATGCACGCCCAGCAAATTTCTGACGCCTTGAAGCCCGAATTTCGGTCCTGGGAAGACGGAAAGGAATTCGGAAGAGAAAGAAAGATCGGTCAGCTTGATTTTGCCGTCCATCGACAGCTTGCCGAATACGGTAACAAGAAGAGCGGGAATATCCCGGCTGAAATTCACATCCGGATAAGCAATTTGGATATCCGCATAGCGTTCCGAAGTGGGCTGTCCATTTTCAGGCTCGTGGACGGCAACAGAAATAACCTTGCCTAAATGCTTTTCCATCTGCGCCTTTTGGGCTTCAGGAAGCTCTGTCCAGCTGCCAACCGTGAGTCCGACGGCAATGCCTGCCGCTTTTTTGGCAAAATCCGCTTTCTCGTCAAAACAGCGATATGTAGCTAAGCAATAAGCGCTCATAGTGTTTTCACCGCGATTTGTTCGCCCATTTCCTTGGCCCGCTGAGCAGAGCGGAATACTGCGCTCGCAATCCCCTCGGAAAATTGATGGCCGTCCAATGCTTCAATGGCTGCTTGGGTGGATCCATTCGGTGAAGTCACCTTGCGGCGCAGCTCAGCCGGATTTTCTCCGGTTTGCTGGACCATATGGGCAGCACCGAGGACCGTTTGTACCGTTAATTTGCGTGCATCCTCTTCAGTTAATCCGCCGTCGAAGGCAGCCTTCATCATCGCTTCCATGAAATAATACACATAAGCTGGACCGCTCCCGGAAACTCCCGTTACAATATCCAGCTTTGATTCCTCAACCACGCTGACAATGCCAACGGCTTCAAACATGTCCACAGCCAATTGACGATTAGCTTCATTCACAGTTGATGAAAAGCTTATACCTGTCGCGCCGAGCCCAATGTTACTGGATGTGTTAGGCATGGTGCGGGCGATTGGCATTTGCGTATCCAGCAGGCGTTCCATTTTGGCGATAGACAGGCCTGCAATAACGGAAACCAGCAATTGCCGCTCGCTTAGCAGCGGTTTCAAATCTTGAAAAGACGTTTCCACATCTTTGGGCTTCATGCAGAGGACAACAACATCCGCTTGCTGGATAAAAGCTTCCTTTGTAGCCGGGTCGTTGGTTACTTGAACGCCGTACTGCCCGTGAATACGGTCCAGATTGGTTTGATTCGAGCGGTTCATCACATACAGATAGTCGGGCTTGGTTATACCCCGTTCAATCAGTCCGCGAAAAATCGCTTCGGCCATCGAGCCGGCCCCGACAAAGGCTATGCGAACTTGGGTTAGGGAAGAAGTCATATATAAAGCCTCCTAAAGAGATTTATTCACGAATTTGCCCGCTTCCATAAACGCGGTATTTCATAGATGTCAGTGCAGGAAGTCCCATGGGACCACGAGCGTGCAGCTTCTGTGTGCTGATGCCGATTTCAGCTCCAAAACCGAATTCAAAACCGTCTGTAAAGCGGGTGGATGCGTTATGATATACCGCAGCGGCATCAACATCTTGCATAAACCGCCTTGCATGGGCGGCATTCTCGGTCACGATACATTCCGAATGCATGGTGCCATGCCGGCGAATATGCTCAAGAGCTTCATCCAGACCTTGGACGACTTTGACATTAAGAATATAATCGCCATACTCGGTATCCCAATCTTCGGCAGCGGCTTGTTTCATAGCAGGCACCAAGGCTCTGGAGTATTCATCCCCACGCAGCTCGACGCTGGCCGATATAAATAATTCGGCTAATGCTGGGAGATATTTGGCCGCAAAAGCTTCATGGACAAGCAAGGTTTCCATTGAATTACAGACAGAAGGGCGCTGCACCTTCGCATTTATCGCTATTTGGATCGCCATCTCGGGAATAGCGGTTTCGTCTATAAAAGTATGACACACGCCTGCCCCCGTTTCAATGACGGGGACAGTTGCGTTTTTAACAACTGTTTGAATAAGAGAGGCTCCGCCTCTGGGAATAAGCACATCCAATAAGCCATTCAATTTCAGCATTTCATCCACTGAGGAACGGTCAGGATCCATGATGATTTGCAAAGCCTCCGCTGGAATAGAGGAACGACGAAGAGCAGCATGAAGTACTTCAATGATGCGCTCATTCGAATGAAGGGCAGCAGAACCTCCACGCAGTACTACCGCATTGCCGGTCTTCAGGCATAAGCCCGCTGCATCGACCGTCACATTTGGTCTGGCTTCGTAGATAATGCCGACAACTCCGATAGGAACTCGGATTTTTTTTATTTTCAGCCCATTGGGACGTGTGATCTCTTCAAGCTGGTCTCCGACCGGATCGGGGAGATCGGCTATTTGCCGCAGCCCTTCGGCCATCGCTTCGATCCGCTTCTCATCTAGAGCTAATCGATCGAGCAATGATGAGCTGGTACCCTTATCACGACCACTTTGCAAATCCAGGCGGTTGGCTTGGATAATGGATGCTTGCTCCGTCATAAGCGCATCAGCCATGAGCAGCAATGCTTCATTTTTCTGCTCCGTCGTCAAATTCCCCAGGATTCGTGTCGCGTGTTTCGCCAGCTTGGCTTTCTCTATAACTTCACTCATCGGATTAGGCCTCCATTTAAAATTCCAATATTCACTTGATCGTTACCCATTCATCGCGATGAATGACTTCGATCCGTGCCACCTCAACGCGCTTTCGCACCTCGTCGGTGGAAAGCCCCGCTGCCGCTTGCAGCTGCCAAGCTGCGTAATTGACAACGCCGCGGCCGAGCGTCTCGCCGCTGAGGCTGGCGACCTCAATGACGTCGCCGGGGTGGAAGTCGCCAGCGACTTCCTTAACCCCTGCCGGCAAGAGGCTCTTGCCGCCGGAGAGCAAAGCCGCCTCGGCGCCGCGGTCGACGATTATCGTGCCAGCGGTCGGCGAGTGAAAGCCGACCCACTGCTTCTTCATCGACAGGTTGCTCAGCGCCGTGTCGAAGTACGTACCCTTGCCGCTGCTGCCGAGGGCAAGGGACAGATCGCCGGGCTCCACGACGCGCCCGACGAATACTGGCACTCCGCCGCGCATCGCTATCCGCGCGGCTTCGATCTTGGAGCGCATTCCGCCTGTGCCGACAGCGCTCCCCGACCCGCCAGCCATGCGCATGAGCTCATCGCTGATCAGATCCACGCGATCGATGCGCTGCGCGCTCGCGTTCTTGCGGGGGTCGTCGGTGTACAGGCCGTCCATATCGGTGATAATCAGCAGCCGGCCGGCTTTCACAAGGTTGGCGACCAGCGCCGACAGCGTATCGTTGTCGCCGAACTTCAGTTCATCCACCGAGACCGTGTCGTTCTCGTTGATGATCGGAATGACGCCCCGCTGGAGCAGCTCGTCTATCGTCATTTGTGCGTTATTCACGCGCTTTCGGTTCGAGAAGTCGTAGCGCGTCAGCAAAATCTGCGCAACTCCAATGCCATTGGCCGCGAACGCTTCATGGTAGGATTGCATCAGCAGGGCTTGACCGACCGCCGCGGCGGCCTGCTTCTCGTGGAGCGCCTTGGGCCTCGTCTTGTACCCAAGGGAAGTGAAGCCTGCTGCTACAGCGCCTGAAGTGACGAGCAGCGTCTGATATCCGGACGCCAGCAAGCTGGCCAGCTCATCTGCGAAAAAGCGGATTTTGTCCACATTCAATCCGCCGTTTTCCGATGTCAATGAACTGCTCCCTATTTTAACGACGATACGCTGCTGCATGATTGATCCCATCCTTACTTTTACCTTTTAGCGGATTCGTGATTGAAAAAACAAAAAGACCCCCGTCCTGTAAGGACGGAAGCCTGTAACTTCCGCGGTACCACCTTAAATTGACACGTAAAGTGTGTCCAACTCGGGTTCCCTTGGTAACAGAAGGGTACTGTTCAACTCATCGTTGACCGTTCAGGGGCGGGTTCGGCACCGATTCACGGTAAGCTCTCTCAGCCAGTGGAGCTTACTCTCTGAAGCATGATTCTCGGTTCCTACTATTCCCATCACTACGTTCGTTTTCTTTTTAGAATAGCACGCGGGTCATCCATTGTAAAGGAGCAGCGGCCTGCGCTCGGTGTCGGTTCGGGGTTGACGCAGATTCACATTGATGACATCGATGACATCAATCAAATAATTGCAAATTGCCGATCCGCTGTACTGCTTCTTCCAGACGTTCCTCCGAGGTGAGGAGACCCAGTCGAACATAGCCCTCGCCATGCATGCCGAAGCCGATTCCCGGAGCTACCACAACCTTGGCTTCCTGCAGAAGCAAATCAGCAAGGCTTGTGGAGGTATGATTCTTCGGAACAGGAAGCCAGGCAAAGAAGGAACCCTCTGATGGACGGGCCTGCCATCCAATGCCTTTAAGCGCTTGAAACAGGGCATTTCTGCGGCTCTCATATAGCGCGTTAAGAGCAATGACACTGTCCTGCGGTCCAGTAAGAGCTGTGGCTGCTGCGACTTGAATGCCCCCAAATAAAGAGCAGAAGTAATGATCCTGCAGCAGGTTAATGAGTCGGATGACTTCCCGATTTCCAAGCGCGAAGCCTACCCGCCAGCCGGCCATGTTGTAGGATTTGGATAAGGTGTAGAACTCTACGCCGACTTCTTTGGCTCCGGGAGTCTGCAGAAAGCTGATAGGTTTTTGCCCGTCAAAGCCAATAGCTCCATAGGCAAAATCGCTGGCAACCACGATCCCGTGCTTTTCCGCGAAAGCCACCGTCTCTTCATAAAAAGAAGCCGGAGCCGTAACCGCTGTAGGATTGTTCGGATAATTCATAAACATCAGCTTGGCGCGTTTTAAAACTTCTTGATCCAGAACAGAATAATCCGGCAGGAAGCGGCTTTCTTCCTTCAAAGGCATGAAAGCCATTTCGGCTCCAGCCAATGCGACACCTGACCAATAATCCGGATATCCGGGATCCGGAACGAGGCAAACATCTCCCGGATTGAGCAGAACCTGACTGATCTCGATCAGTCCGATCTTCCCTCCGAACAGTATAGCGACTTCCGTTTCCGGATCGAGATCTACCTGGTAATCCTCTTTATAGCGCTGGACAATCGCTTCTTTTAAGAAGGGAAAACCGCTGAAAGGCGGATAGCGATGATAGGCCGGATTCGCGGAAGCTTCCTGCATAGCTTGTACAATATGAGCAGGCGTCGGCTGATCCGGATTGCCCTGACCGAGATTAATCACATCGTGCCCTTGGGCGATTTGCTCATTTGCTTTGCGCACCAGATTGGCAAAAAATTGGGTTGGCAGGCCAGCAATCCGATCGGCCGGTTGTATAGGGATGGAGCTAGTTTTTTGAGAAAAGGCTGCCATTATGGATCACACTCCGGGAAGCTGTCATTTTGCAATAAAAATAATGTAACATGATTTACTAGCGGTGTATAGCGCTAAACATTGAACTGCTGCGGAACTTCGACTAATATTAGTATCAAAGTATGGATGTAATTCCGGAAGGAGAAGCTCTGAATGACAGCGGCAAACATTTTGACGATTTCATTACTGCAGATGGATATTGTGATCGGGGAACCGGATGTGAATTTTGCACATTTGGAAAAGCTGCTGCAACAAGCGGTTTATGCTCAGGTGAAGCCCGATGTGATTATCTTTCCCGAGATGTGGAATACCGGATACGCATTGGAGGAAATCCATCAATTGGCGGATAGGGAAGGCGAGAGGACAAGAGAGCTGATCTCCAGCTTTGCGGCTAAGCATCAAGTCCATGTGATAGCAGGTTCAATTGCCGATAAACAAGCGGAACAAGTACTCAATACGATTTATATATTTGACAGGGACGGCAACCAGGTTGCGGATTATTCCAAAATTCATCTTTTCCGTTTAATGGACGAGGAAAAATATTTGTCCAGCGGCGATGAGTTAGGGAGCTTTGAGCTTGAAGGCACACCTGCCGGCGCCATGATCTGTTATGACATAAGATTCCCTGAGCTGGCTCGCAAGCTGGCTCTGGATGGAGCGCAAATTTTGTTCGTTCCGGCAGAATGGCCTCATCCAAGGCTTCATCATTGGAGAACTCTGCTGATGGCCAGAGCTATTGAAAATCAAATGTACGTGGTTTCCTGCAATCGTGTAGGGAAAAGCGGAACCACTGAATTTTTCGGTCATTCCATGGTGATCAATCCATGGGGCGAGATTTTGGTTGAAGGGGGGGAAGCGGAAGAAATTTTGCAAGCAACGATAGATTTGGGAGAAGTTCAGCAAGTCCGCAATAAAATTCCCGTTTTCGAGGATCGCCGTCCGCAGTTGTATTGAAAACATGTTTAAGGAGGTAATCTTCATGCTGAAATCGTATATACTGTCGCGAAACGGGAATGTAAAACTGAAGGATTACGATGCTGATGACACGGGAGCAATGGAAGAAAATGAAGCGTTCCAGTCTGAATTTCAGACTTTGAAAGAAAAGCTGGAAGATCTTCAGGACGAGCTGATCGCTGATAAAAAGCACGCCCTCCTGATTATTTTTCAAGGAATGGATTGCAGCGGTAAGGACGGAGTCATCCGAAAAGTCCTGTCCTCGATGAATCCTCAAGGCTTTCAGGTGACCAGCTTCAAAAAGCCGACGGATGAGGAGCTTTCCCACGATTTCCTTTGGCGCGCCCATAAAGCTGTGCCGGCCGCAGGCTATATTGCTGCCTTCAACCGGTCTCATTATGAAGATGTGCTCATAACGCGTGTTCACGGCCTGATTTCCAATAAGGATGCTAAACGCAGGTTCAGGCACATACGTAATTTTGAAAAGCTTCTGGTGGGCAGCCAGGTGAAGGTGGTCAAAATATTTTTGCACATTTCCAAAGATTTTCAGCTGGAAAAATTGAAGGACCGCCTGAGCAATCCGAAGAAAAAGTGGAAGTTCGATCCGGCTGATCTGCAAGAGCGCAAGCTATGGAATGAATACCAAAGCGCTTATGAGGATGTGTTCAATGAATGCAATACCAAAGAAGCTCCCTGGTACTTGGTCCCGGCGAATAATCGCTGGTTTCGCGATTATTTGGTCCTGAAAATCGTTGTAAAAGCTCTCGAGGAAATGAACCTGAAGTACCCTGAGCCCGATCCGGAGCTGGAGGTTTTGCTGCGCTCCATGGATCTTGCCGATAAAGATATTTGATTTTTTTCGTTATCTTTTGTAAACTAGATCCAATCACATAGGAATTTTGGCTGAGAAGGACCTATAGTACCTGAATGATTCTTGCGTAAAGCGAGCCGGGGGCGGTGAAAGCCCGGACGAAGAACAGGGAAGCGGCAGTCTGGAGCCGACATCAAATAAAGGGGATGCGCCTGCCTGTAAGGCTGCGTATCAACTAGGGTGGAACCGCGGGTCATAAGCTCCCGTCCCTAGGCATCGTGGATGCCTATGGGATGGCGGGCTTTTATTTATTGAACACATTTGAAGGGGCGAGTAATAATGAGTGTCAGTATGGAACAAATCGTAGCATTGGCCAAGCACAGAGGCTTTGTTTTTCCGGGCTCCGAAATCTACGGAGGATTGGCGAATACTTGGGATTACGGACCGCTCGGCGTCGAGCTAAAGAACAATATCAAACGGGCTTGGTGGAAAAAATTCATCCAGGAATCGCCTTATAACGTCGGCTTGGATGCTGCGATTTTGATGAATCCGCAGGTATGGGTCGCTTCTGGCCACGTAGGCAATTTTAATGATCCGATGATCGATTGCAAGCAGTGCAAAGCACGTCACCGGGCGGATAAGCTGATTGAAGGGAAGCTCGCCGAGAAGGACATTGAAATTATTGTCGACGGCATGACCTTCGACGATATGGCCAAGCTGATCAAGGAGCATGATATCGTTTGTCCGGATTGCGGGAGCAAGGATTTTACGGATATCCGCCAGTTTAATCTGATGTTCAAAACATTCCAGGGTGTGACTGAATCCAGTGCCAATACGGTGTACCTGCGTCCTGAAACGGCACAGGGGATTTTTGTGAACTTTAAGAACGTCCAGCGGACCATGCGTAAAAAGCTGCCCTTTGGCATTGGGCAAATCGGCAAAAGCTTTCGCAATGAAATAACCCCAGGCAACTTTACCTTCAGAACCCGTGAATTTGAGCAAATGGAGCTGGAATTTTTCTGCAAGCCGGGCGAGGATTTGAAATGGTTCGAGTACTGGCGCAGCTACTGCCACAACTGGCTGCTCACTCTTGGACTCAAACCGGACAACTTGCGCCTGCGCGACCATAATGATGACGAGCTTTCCCATTACAGCAACGCCACGACAGATATAGAATATAAATTCCCCTTCGGCTGGGGCGAGCTTTGGGGAATCGCTGATCGGACAGACTTCGATCTCAAGCAGCATATGGAACACTCCGGCGAAGATTTTAATTATATCGATCCGGAGACGAATGAACGCTATATGGCTTATTGCATCGAGCCTTCCCTGGGTGCAGATCGTGTAACGCTATCCTTCCTTATCGATGCTTATGAAGAGCAGCAGCTGGAAGGGGATGACAGCCGCACCGTGCTTCACTTCCATCCAGCCTTAGCGCCAATTAAAGCAGCGATTTTCCCGCTTTCCAAGAAGCTGTCGGAAGGCGCCGGGCAAGTGTTTGCCGACCTTGCGAAGCATTATATGGTAGACTATGACGAAGCCGGATCCATAGGCAAAAGGTACCGTCGTCATGACGAAATCGGCACGCCGTTTTGTATCACGTACGATTTTGACTCCGAGCAGGATGGACAAGTGACGGTGCGAGATCGTGATACGATGGAGCAAACAAGAATGCCCATCAGTGAGCTGAAGGCATTTATCGAATCGAAGCTTCAGTTCTAATTGTCAATTTATAATCGGCAGAGCCCAGCGCTCTGCCGATTGTTCTTTATGTTGTATTTGTGGCATTCCTTGTGATATTATCTCGTACCACTAGAATCGTATATCCACCACTTCAACCTCATGGACATGCGGCATCTGCTTGATGTTGTAGTAAATCGCCGTAATCGACATCCTGTTATGTGCCGAGACGGCCAATTCCAATTGCTGGTAATCTTCGCCCAGATCCTTCACTTTGACATGCTTCACCCTGACCAATTCATGGCTTATCCGGTCGATGAGAGCATGTATTTCGTCATTCGGCTCCAGTTTGATGTATATGGAAAGCTCGTGCTCTCTCAACTTGTGGGGCCCGAACTGCTTGATGATCATCGGGAATAGATTGACGATCACAATGATGAGCACCATGGCTGTAACGGCTTCCTTGTAAAAGCCCGCGCCTGAGGCGATTCCAAGTCCGGATGCCGACCATACCATGGCCGCTGTAGTCAAGCCCGAAATCACATCGTTTTGGCGTCTTAAAATCACTCCAGCCCCAATAAATCCGACACCGCTTACAATTTGCGCTGCAAGCCGCAGCGGATCCATATTTGTCCGTCCCAAGATGGCAAAACGTTGGGCGGATTCGATGGAAACGATAGTAATCAGGCAGCTGGCTACCGAAATGACCATGAAGGTCTTCATACCGATCTGCTTATGTTTCAACTCGCGGTCAATCCCGATCAGGAAGCCTAGAAGCAACGCAATGCCCAGTTTGACAAATAAATCGTTAGTCATACGGAAGCAATTTCTTTGTCGAGCTGTTTTTTCATTCTTTCAAACTGTGCTTCGACAAAGATGTCCTCCACTTCATCGCGCGCAATCCGCAAAGTTTTTTTGGCAATAGGGAGCAGCGACGGAGCCGCAAAGACCAAAGCTGCCAGGATAATGATTTTTTCAACATTTCGCTCCATAATTGACTGATCACCTCCAGGAAATATTACCTATTCCGCAATCAAGCTGCGGAATAGGGTGGGTTTGCCGACTGATCGGCATTGTCTAAGGGCTGTTTGCCAGATAAAACGGCCAGGATAGCTTTCGATATCATTGAGACGGAAGCCCCGACTAATAGGATCGGCACCCAATGACGCAAAGTCAAAGGCGCCGTTTTGAACCATCGGGCTACCTGAGGAACATAAAGGGTAGTAAGTAGAGCTAGGGCTGATATTCCTATTGTTCCGAGCATGAACCGATCTTTTCGTAAATCGACTACGGTTTCGTTAGAATCTTCCCGCCGCCAGGAAAAGGTCTGAATAAGCTTGCCTGCAATTAAAGTTGCAAAAGCTACGCTTCGCGCGACCCTAACAGGGGCGCCGGATGCGAGGGCGGAAGCAAACAGTGCGATAGATCCCATTCCGAGCACTGCGCCGCGCGTCACGATTTTTCGATACAGCTGTTTGTCTACGATATCAACGCGTCGGGTCTCTTTCGTTTTGTTGCCTGGATTGGCGGCAAGAACCATAGCCGGCAGGGCATCCGTCAAAAGATTCATCAGCAGAATTTGAATGGGAACAAGCGGTAACGGCATACCGACAAAAACGGCTCCGCTTATGACAAGGATTTCAGCCAGATTACCGGATAAAAGGCATCCGAGCGCCCTTCGTAAATTGCCGATAATCGTTCTGCCTTCCTTGACACCGTCCATAATGGAACTAAATAGATCATCCTGGAGCACCATATCCGCCGTTTCCTTTGCTACTTCAGTTCCCGTTAGTCCCATAGCGATGCCTATATTCGCTTGTTTGATGGCCGGTGTGTCATTGACACCGTCTCCGGTCATGGCAACTATTTGCCCCTGGCGTTGAAGTGACTTGACAATGCGCAGCTTGTTCTCGGGCGTCATTCTCGCAAAGATCGATACATTTTCAACAACGGAGTCCAACTCTTCATCTGTTAATCGATCCAGCTCGTAGCCGGACAGCACTTTGTTCCCGTCAAAAATTCCGATTTGCTTGGCGATGGCAATTGCAGTGATGGGATGGTCGCCAGTAATCATAACCGTCTTGACACCGAGCGAGTAGGCTTGACGAATAATTTTTTCCAGATCTTCTTTCGGCGGGTCTATCATCCCTACCATTCCGATATAGATCATATGATCTATATCGATGCCGGATGGGCGATCCTCATTCGGGTCGATAGGGAAGCAGGCCAATCCAAGCACTCGAAGGGCATCACCGGCAAGCTTTTCGTTTTGCTTCATAATTTTGTCCCTGATCTCATCAGTTAGTGGAAAAACCTCTCCGTTCAGCTGATATGAGCTGCAGTGCAGCAGGATGCTCTCAACGGAACCTTTCGAAAGAAAATAACAATCTTGCCCGGTAGCCGTATCCTTACAGACAACGCTCATTCTGGCGGTATTCGAATCGAATGGAATTTCATCGCAACGATGCCAATGAGCAAAATGCTCCGGTCCTAGACCGGCTTTTGCCGCCATCGACAGCAGGGCTCCCTCAGTTGGATCGCCTTGTATCTTCCATTTGTCCTCCTTCATATGCAGCTTGCTGTTGTTGCATAACACTGCAATTTGAATGATACGCTGCAGTTCCTTTTGCAAGTCCGGCTGATCTTCCATGTTGTCTGGGGCACCTTCGCAGCCGCCGTCCATTTCTATCGATCCGATAGGTTCATAACCGTTTCCTTTAACAGTCCAACGGTGTTCGACTGAAGCGATTTCCTTAACCGTCATCTCATTCTTGGTAAGAGTACCTGTCTTATCGGTGCAGATCACCGTCGTCCTTCCAAGCGTCTCCAGTGCGGAAAGCTTGCGAACCACAACCCGTTTCCTCTCCATCTGGATAATACCGGCGCTTAAGGCAATAGTTACTGTAACAGGAAGTCCTTCAGGGATGGCGGAAACAGCGAGCGTGATGGCCGTGGTAATCAATTCCTTCATAGCCAAACCTCTCAATGCACCGGTTATGAAAATAACGCCGCCGGCGAGGAGCGCCCACTTTACGAATCTTTTGCTGATGGAAGTTACTTTTTCTTGAAGTGGAGTAAGCTCCTTATTCTCTTCTTTCAGGAGCCTGATCAAATGCCCGATCTCCGTATCCATACCGGTCTGTATGACGACGGCAAGCGCCTTACCGCGAGATACGTCACTCCCCATGAAGAGCAAATTGTTCCGTTCGGACAATGGACAATCTTCCGTAACCGTAACTTCATTTTTCTCCACCGGTACGGATTCTCCGGTCAAAGCCGCTTCATTCACTTCAAGGTTGCTGGAGCTGATGATGCGCAGATCCGCCGGGACCCGATCTCCAGCTTCCAGGTGTACGATGTCCCCCGGTACCAGTTCGGTCGCGGAAATGCGCATTTGCTCTCCATTGCGAATCACAGATGTTTCTGGCGGTTGAAATTGGTTAAGGTTTTGAATCACCCTTTCCGCTTTCCGCTCCTGGTAAGAGCCCATTGCTGCATTGGCGAGCAATACTGCGCCCATAGCCAATCCTTCAAGCGCACCTCCGTTAAAAAAGGCGAGGACTGCTGTCCCAACTAGCACCAGCATAGTGAATTCCTTGAATTGCCTCAAATATGAAACGATCCAGGGAATGATTTTTTTCTTTTCTAACTGATTAGGACCAAACAAGCTTTGCGAGACTAATAGCTGCTCTGAACTCAGCCCAACCCGCTCGTTAACATTGAACTTTTGCTTAATGTTTTCCCACGGCTCGGCATGCCAGTTCAGCGCTTCCGCTGTGGCGGCCACTTCATTGGATATTATTGGTGCATTTCCCGCGAAAGCGGCAGCTGCCGTTTTTTGCGATTTCGCCATAAAAATAAGCGAAATTGCGTCTGCTGCCAAATTGATTAGCGGCGCACTCATCATTCCGAGTGATGCAAGAACCGGCCCTATTAAATTCCATTTTTTTGTAATTTGAAAGTGTTTATTTACCTTGGATTCAATCTTCCGAACCCCTTTTAAAGCGATAAGAATCGACTCAAGCTGTTCGTAACCAACGGAGGATACTCCAGTTTCCGTCAAGTATCGGCTGGTCTCATGCGGCTCCTGTCCTGTGATCAGAAGCACTTCCTCGCCTTGTTGACGAAGTATGGAAATTCGTTCAAGTATGTCACCTTCATTAGCACCAAGCCAAGCAGTGTCCATGCTCAAGCCGGATATCTGCTTGCTGTCTGCCCAGGCGGAATCGCGTAGAGGAGCAACCGTTAACCCTTGCTCATACAACCGCTGTAACCGTTGTTTGGTATCCAGGGTTAAATTCTCGAGTTGGCGATAGATAAACCCCAGGCAAATAGTGCCATTGTCTGTTTGCTTTGCGACGAAAAGCACCTCAAACCCTTGCTTTTGCAAACGTTTGGCTTCCAAATAGTAGCTTTCGTAGGCAATTCCGGCCCGCCCGCAATAAGACAGAGTCCCGACGGAATATAAGGTATTATTGATGGTGCCCCGAACACCGCCGTCTTCCTGCTCCACATGGAAAGCGGTACGCAGCGTGCGGCAAGTTCTTTTCGCTGAATGGCGAACTCCTTCTTTCCAGGGATGCTCTATTTTCTCCATTAAGGAGGCAACTGTGCAGATGATTTTTTCAGGTTCTTCATTTTGGGAAGCGCATCTGGTCTCGTAAACATTTGTTTCCATAAGAAGCGACGTATCCTCAAGCAGCAATGTTTTGGTCCTTGCAAAACGGGATAGAGAGCCGTTATTCGGAATGTCCATCCCATGCTCTTTGAACTCAACCTCAGCCTGTTTCCATGCGAACTCTGCAGGAATCGTCGCCGGCCGCGGGTTGGCCGCCAGAAGCACGGCGAGTCCGCGCAGCGGATCCCTCGTCACCGCCCAGACCGCTGCGGCGGCTGCCATTCCAAGCTTCCCTGCTTTGTTGCTGTAGTCGCGGATCTCCGGGGGCAATGCAACGGCCTGTACTTCGCTCAATGCGAATTGTGTTCGCTTCCAGTTGATATATTGTATAATGCTGATTCCGGCGAGTACCACCACATTTTCGCGAATCAGCGCCAAGGCTAGCGCACTCGAGCCGAGAATAAGATCGGTATTGACCTGCTTCTCGCTGCCGAATCGGGCAATACCGCGGCTTAGAAACGGGTAACCGGTCACGACCGCTACCAGTCCCGCAAAATAGAAGGGAACGGCGCTGCCAGCTAATGCCGATTTTCCGAACAAAAGCCGCTTAGCACCTAACAGGGCAAGCCCCCCCAACGCCACCACGAGCGGGAGAGGCACGCTTTTCTTGGGTGATGCAGGCGGGTAGATCGTTTCCGGTAAGGTACTAATGGAAGCAAGATGATTATTGGAAACAATAAGTCCCCTATCTTCTCCTGACTGCGCTACGGATATTCCAAGTTCAGATGCTGCAGCTGCTTCTTTCCTGGCCAATTCGGTTTCCGGACGTTCTTCACAAAAGGTATTTGCCGTGTCGGGTCCGCATTCGCTTTCCGGCTGTTCTGCCGCAAAAATCATGCGGAAAATATCGCTGGAGGAAATTTTCCTTTCATCGTAAAGGAGAAGCATTCTGCCCGTTAGGGGGCAGGGATCAACTTTGGTCACGCCTGAGGCGGCAGTGAAAGATTGCATCAGCTTATGGGCCATATTTGTGTTCTGAAGAAGTCCGTACACTTCAATCCGGATTCTTCCCGGCATAAGGCGGACAAATCTATTCTCTACAATCGAAGGCATAAAGGTTTCGTCTCCTTGAATGGCATTTTTACTTGGCTTCATGTTTTGAAATATGTTTTACCAAGCACGAAATGAATTATTCATTAAAATAAGATGCATAAAAAAGAAATAGATGGAAACTTTAGGCATGTAGTATGAATTTAACCAGTACAGGAGGATCCAATATGTTCAAATCACCTTTCGGATTAACCTTGGCCGCAGTAGCTTTATTGTTGGCGTTGTCGCCGGAAGCCAGAAATACGGTGCGGAAAATGGCGATCAAAGCAACGGAAACGGCGCTTGACTTATCGGAAAAGACCAAAGAAGCAACAGTGAGCATGAAGAAACAATTTCAATCGGTTGTTGAAGAGGCCCGAAATCAGCAGCCTTCCCCTTGATTTTGCTTAAAGAAACAAACCAGAAAAATGTTTACATTTGGCCTGCAAGTTTTTTTGAAAAATAGGGCAACCTTTCAACAGGATAAGTTGAGCGAAAGTTTACGTTCGCGTGCTTCCATTGTTGTTGGTAATTGGAAATTCAGGAGCTTTTTCTTTCGTTCCATTAAAATCCGCATTCGCAAACTTACATTAACTCCAGGAAGGAGGAACATGGTTTATGTTTGAAGGCATTTCTTTATGGGCAGGAGCTTTGTTTGGTGGGATAACGCAATTTCGGGATACCAGGAATTTGAATCAAGGTGAAATGGATCGTAAAGAATATGCAGTTGAAACGACCGAAAATGTAACCGGTGCGCTAGGCGTGTGGGCAGGTGTCGAATACGGCGGTATGCTCGGCACCACATTAATTCCTGGAGTCGGTACAGCTGTAGGAGCTGTTCTGGGAGGTATACTCGGGGCTAGAGTCGGCAGCACCGTGGGACACGAGGCTGGCAACGCTGTTTTCAATCAAAAGTCGGCTACTATTCAAAGGCTGTCTAACATCACGGAGCCCGTGATAGAGGAAACTAAATCAACGGCAAGGAAAATGGCGGTTAAAGCAACGGAGATGGCGCTCGACTTATCGGAGAAAGCCAAAGAAGCAGCAGCCGGTATGAAGAGGCAATTGCAATCTGTTGTTGAAGAAGCACGAAATCAGCAGCCCTCAAGTTAAAGTGATTAGGATCACTTTTTGCCGGATTTACACTAACTCCAAGAAGGAAGGGAATATTTTATGTATCAAGGCATTTCTGTATTGGCAGGACTTTTGTTTGGGGGTGTAAAGCAATATCAGGATACCAAGAGCTTGAATCAAGGAGAGATATATCGTAAGAAATATGCAGTGGAAACGACCGAGAATATAACCGGTGGGGTCGGCGTCTGGGCAGGTGTGGAATACGGCAGTATGCTCGGCACTACGTTACTTCCGGGATTCGGTACTGTAGCAGGAGCCGTCTTGGGGGGTGTTCTCGGAGCCAAGGTCGGAACCGTCGTCGGACATCAGGCTGGCAGCGCTGTTTTCAAGCAAGGCATGCCTAATTTCATGACGGATTCAGCATCGCAAGAATCAAGGATGTTTAAAGACCCCATGGAACAAGAGAATACAGTTCACGCCATGAATTAGAAAATAAGGACTAATAGGGTCATATTCCCATTAGTCCTTAATCAGCATTATCACACGTATTTCTCCAGCCTTCACCCCTCCGCATGAATATTCCAACCCCGAATGTACATAATAAGCAAATAATTTTCTGAGAAGCTTTTCTTTACGCGAATTAAATAGACTTGATCTTATGATCTGGGAGGGGTGTGAATGATAGAACAAGAATCCGTCATTCATCATTTGGACATAGCAGCCGCGCATCTGGAAAAGGCATTCAACCAGACTAAAGTTGAGGTTCAAAACGAACATTTTCCCATGGAATTGGCGCAAAAATGGTGCGATTTCTTTACTTTATTGTTTGGAAATATGATTCATAGCGAAGCCGATAAATTCTCATTAAAAGCTAAAGAGCAGTCAGCGCCACTAATGAAAGCTAAGGAGAATGTACTACAAGATGGAGCATAATGTAGATTATCATCTGCGAGAAGCATTAAGGCATCTGGAAGCCGCTTTAAATCAAAGCGTGAACACGATCGTTGAAGACAACGGCAAGAAAAAAGAAATCGGTCTAAGCTGGGAACAATTCCTTGGACAATTTATGGGTATGGTCAGAGAGCAAGGGAAAAAGACAAAGATAAATCTCTTAGGCTTGGTTAGCTTTTCCCGAATTCGCTAGTCGACCCTCCACATAAGGTATATAACGCTTAACATCTTTAAGCGGCGGGGCATAGACGTGAAAGGAGATCATGCTTTCATCACGGAGGTTGGCCAGCTCATGAATTTGTTCCGATGGCGCAGTGAAGCATTCGCCTGCTCGAATTTGTTGATAAGCTTCCGGCTGCGGAAAGCCATCTTTGTCCAACGAACAGATCGTATTCATCAGTTCGCCTTCAACAACATATGCACAGCCAACCGACTCACCATGGTCGTGAATAGCTGTTTGTTGATGGCCAGGGATATGGATCACGATGACTTCCAGTTCATCCGTACGAAGCAGCACATTTCGGCCATATGGCAGTTGTTCCGGCTCCGTCTTATAGTTCTTTACCTCACTCAGATGAGGTCCTAACGATAGAATAGCAGCTTTTAACTGATCGATATCGGGTTTTGCCAATTTGCAGAATGTCTGCTCAATTTGACTTATCAGCAATCCAATCTCCTCCTGATGTCTTTATTAGAAAACTTTTTGTTTTCTATAAGAAATTTTGATATAGACTATGCTGCAGAAAGGGGAGAGGTGCCTACCCGCTATGCCCGCTGAACATCGTCATCTATAATCTTTCATAACCTGCTTCATCGTATCGATAAAAGCTTCCGCCGCCTTCGATATATATCTGCCTTTACGGTACGCTATCACTAAGGTTCGAGTCGGCCGCCCTTTTAGAGCTAGATGAATAGGAGCAGGCTCGCTCCAGCTTCGTTTGGAAATCAAAATGGGCACAAAAGCAATCCCCATTCCTGCTGCAACAAGCGATTGCACAGTCTCCATATTGCTGGACTCGAATACAATTTTCGGGGTAAAGCCTTCCTGTTGGCATAGATCCAAGGTTAGCTTGCTGAAGCCTTGACCTTTCTTGAGTCCAATGAAGGACTCCTGCTGCAGCTCTTTGATATCGATCGGCTCTTTCCGGCCTGTGAGTGGATGCTGCGGAGGAACGGCAAGGACGATTTCTTCTACCAGCAAGGTTTCGTAGTAGAGGGAATCTTCCCTTAAAGGCAATGAAAGCAGGCTGATGTCAGTCTGTCCGTTGCTGGTCAGCGTTTCGAGCTGTGACGAGGTTTCCTCAACGAGCGAAATCTCAATCTCCGGATACGCGGCCTGAAAGACCGGTACAACAAATGGAAGAATGGTGGAGCCGGTAATCGGCATGCTCCCTACGACCAGACGCCCTTTTTTCATCTGCGAGATGTCTTCCATTTCTTTTTTCAGCTGCTCGACCTTATCGAGAATGCTTTGGGCTTTTTCCACAAAAAGTGAGCCGGCATGGGTAAGCTCAACCGAATTGGTGCTGCGCTGAAATAGCAGAACTCCGATTTCCTTTTCCAGCTTGGAGAGCTGCTGGCTGAGTGAGGGCTGCGCGATGTGCAGCTTTTCGGCGGCGCGTGAGAAATTCCGTTCGACCGCAATTTGAATCGCGTATTGCAGCTGTCTTAGTTCCATGACAGAGGTATCTCCTTTTTATCAAATGCAGTTTATCGCTATTATATATCAATCACCGTTACTCTTCTACGCACCCATTGGCTGTATTCACAATATGTTAGGTGTATGACACTGAAGAGAGGTGAAATGGATGGCAGTAGTGAAAGCTCGGAATCAGGATGTTGCGCTCCTGGCCAGATTGCTTCGAGCGGAAGCGGAAGGTGAAGGCATTCGGGGGATGCAGCTCGTTGGAAACGTGGGGATCAACCGGATCAGAGCGAACTGCTCCGATTTCAGGGGGCTTCGGACAATCCCGCAGATGGTGTTTCAACCGCATGCATTTGAAGCGACGATACATGGCTTCTTTTATCAATCAGCCCGGGACAAGGAAAAACGTTTAGCCCGGGGATCTATAAATGGTGAAAGGTACTGGCCGGCAAAATTCAGCTTGTGGTACTTCAGGCCCCCGGCAAACTGCCCGTCGACATGGTATAATCAGCCTTTTGTAAGCAGATATAAAAAGCATTGCTTTTACGAACCCAACTCGGCGACCTGTGAACATATTTATCATACGTATTGACAAACAACCCGCTCTCCCATTAATGGAGGGCGGGTTGTTTAATGCCTCAGTACGTTCACTTAATCGCGTCTTTATCATTGACTTCACGGGGCTTCAGCTTACCGTAAGCCAGCAGCTCCGAAACGGAAACAAAACGGTAGCCGCGTTCCTTTAGCTTGGGTAAAATAATCTTCAACGCATCCGCGGTTTGGGTTTGGCCATCCGAATAGTCATGAAACAGCACGATATCTCCATTTCGCGTATCACTCAATACATTTTTTACGATCCTGTTCACCCCGGGTGAACTCCAATCCTTGGTATCCTGATGCCAGGACCACATGATGACTATGTAGCCTTCCTCTTTGGCCATGTTGACGAGCTTTTCATTGTAATAGCCGCCGGGAGGACGGAACAAATGAGATTTCTGTCCAGTAACTTTGAATATCGCGTCATTGGCCTGCAGCAACTCCTGTTTTAATTTGGAAAAGGAGGCACGGTTATTGAAAAAGGTATGGTTATAAGTATGATTCGCAAGCTCATGACCCTCATTTTGCTCTCTTTTCACTATGTCGGGATATCTCTCCACTTTTTTTCCTGTTAAGAAGAAGGTTGCCTTGGCGTCATACTGCTTGAGTAGATCAAGAACACGGGGAGTATTCTCCGGATCGGGACCATCATCGAAAGTCAGTGCAATCACTTTTTCCGAGGTGGGTACCTCCCATACCACTTCCCCTCTGGCTTCATAATAAGCTCTGTCTTTTTTAGGCTTTGCATCAGCAGAGGAACTTAGAAGAAAGGTGCTGACAGCTGCCGTGATCACGATTTTTATGATGAAGTGTTGGATATGAATTCCTCCTGTTTACTGGGGATGTTAGGATTAGGATAACCTAAGCTGCACAAAAAATGCAGTTCGGAAAGCATCGGCTTCATTCTAGAAGTCCAAGCTCCATATAATCATGTTGGCTCATAATTCCATCGATTGGAAGGGAATGTTCCTTTTCGAAGGCTAAGAGTGCTCTTTCGGTTGACGGACCAAATTTTCCGTTACAGGTACCTTTAAAATAACCTGCATTTTGCAGTAAATGTTGGATCAATTGCACATCAGCCCCGCTATCCCCTTTAGCCAATCGTCTGGGTTCCATTTGCGGTTCACCAAGGACGTGACCCAAAATGGTTACACGTGTTCCGATTTCTACAAATTCGTACAGCTGTTCCACATGTTGATTTAACATCCGAATACACCCGTGGCTTGTATCAGTTCCAATGGAATAGGGATTATTGGTACCGTGAATTCCATAGGTTCCCCAAGGAACATCCAACCCAATCCAGCGAGTGCCAAACCCGGATCCCCAATTTCTGGATTTATTTATTACTTTTAAATCCCCTACCGGTGTAGGAGTCTCACGTTTACCTAATGCTATTGGATACGTCTTATAAAGAGCGCCGTTCACAAATAATTTTAAATGATTTTTGAGCGGGTCAATAATGATATAAATGTCATCCTTCTTGATTGGTTTTGCCAGCGTTCCAGAAGGATCAGTCATTGATATGATGAATGACAACAAAAACACAACCGTTAAGATAATTTTTCTCATTTAAATGCTCCAATAAAGTATTTACTTCAGAATTATCTTTCCCAGAAAGCTTGTTAATGATGAAACGATTTGTAAATTCCGACATGGTACTGGCGATAAATCCTATATGTAGGTATAATTTGCTAATTGACATACAATATATTGTGTTGTATATTTGATTAAGGAAATTTTATTTCCTGTTTTTAAACTTTTTTTCATAACCTTTTTATTTCATTGTCCTACCTCTGTTGGGGGTAGGATTTTTTTGTTGATAAGAAAGTATAAGTTTTTCTAAACTTATCTTACTTCGCATCAACTTTGACAAACGCGCTCGTCTTTTAGGACAGCGTAGCCGTTTATCCTAGTATGACTTGCATGTATGCCTTTTGTTTGGTTATAATAGTCAGAACATATGTTCGCTTTCAGGAGGCGATCGGAATGAATAAGTATATCGGTCGAGTGGTGGAAATCATCTATCTGGACAGATTGGGAAAGGTTACACAACGCAAAATTGAGGTTCGGGCGATTAAGGGCAGAGTAGTACGTGCATATTGTTTGCAGCAGCGAGCACCGAGAGTATTTGTAATTGACCGAATCTTGGCCGTAGCACCTATACATTTCAAGGCGGCTGCATATCGGTAATATCGAGAAGCTCATGGGTAATGTAATCCTCCCAATACACCGGAATGCATTATCTTATAGTCTTATCCTATTAAGCTTATAGAAATTATATCTTGGAACTATGAAGCGAAAAGTGATAGGATGACTTTAAAAGATTCGCGAGAGGTGATTGATAAATGAGTAAAAAGACAATGTTTGAGAAGATTTGGGATAATCACGTCATTCATCAAGAAGCAGGCAAGCCAGGCATCTTGTATATTGATTTGCACCTTGTACACGAGGTGACTTCCCCGCAAGCTTTTGAAGGACTGCGCTTAAGCGGACGGCAGGTCCGCAGACCGGATTTGACATTCGCGACGATGGATCACAATGTGCCTACTAAAGACCGTTTCAACATTTCAGATCCGATCTCCAAGCAGCAAATTGATACACTTTCGCAAAATTGCCGCGATTTCGGTGTCACGCTATACGATCTTGACAGCCTGGATCAAGGTGTTGTGCACATCATTGGACCTGAGCTTGGACTTACCCAACCCGGCAAAACGATCGTTTGCGGAGACAGCCATACCTCCACACACGGCGCGTTTGGCGCACTTGCTTTTGGTATCGGTACGAGTGAGGTGGAGCACGTGCTTGCGACTCAAACCTTGCAGCAGTCGAAGGCTAAGACATTGGAAGTACGGATCAACGGCAAGCTGAACCCGGGCGTTACTGCCAAAGATTTGATTCTTGGTGTCATCGCTAAATACGGAACTGATTTTGCAACAGGCTATGTCATTGAATATACGGGCGAAGCCATTCGTGGACTTTCCATGGAAGAGCGTATGACCGTTTGCAACATGTCGATTGAAGGTGGCGCAAGAGCTGGCTTAATCGCTCCTGATGAAACGACTTTCAGCTACCTCCGCGGCCGCGAGTTTGTACCCCAAGGGGCAGCATTTGATGAAGCAGTAGCCGCATGGAAGCATTATGTGACTGATGACGGCGCAGTCTATGACAGTGTGGTGGAATTCGATGCGGATTCCTTGATTCCCCAAGTAACCTGGGGCACAAGCCCGGGCATGGGCACAAACATTAATGCTCTTGTCCCCGATCCGCAGAGCTTCCCAACTGAAAATGAGCGTAAAGCTTCTGAAAAAGCGCTTGAATACATGGGTCTTACACCTGGAACCCGCATGACCGATCTCCGTGTAGATGTTGTATTTATCGGTTCCTGCACAAACGGCCGTATCGAAGATCTTCGCGCTGCAGCCAAGGTAGCTGAAGGCTACAAGGTTTCGCCGAATGTTCAAGCGATTGTTGTACCGGGATCAGGCCGCGTGAAAATTCAAGCGGAAGAAGAAGGCTTGGACCAAATATTTGTCGAAGCGGGCTTTGAATGGCGCGATGCCGGATGCAGCATGTGCCTGGCGATGAATCCGGATTATCTGCTTCCGGGTCAACGCTGCGCATCGACATCCAACCGTAACTTTGAAGGACGCCAAGGCCGAGATGGACGTACGCATCTGGTTTCTCCTGCTATGGCGGCGGCGGCAGCCATTGAAGGGCATTTCGTCGATGTACGTGATTGGAAATTCAAAACTTATCAGCAAGCTTAATATAGAAGTGTAAAGGAGACCTTCAATATGGAAGAATTCAAGCAGCATACAGGCCTGGTTGCACCGGTAGACCGTGTGAACGTCGATACGGATGCGATCATCCCCAAGCAATTTTTAAAAAGGATCGAACGCACAGGATTCGGACAATTTCTTTTCTTTGAATGGAGATGGGATCAAAGCGGTGCGGTTATTCCGGGATTTTCCTTGAACCAACCTCGTTATCAGGGGGCTTCCGTGTTAATTTCCAGAGCCAACTTCGGCTGCGGATCTTCACGTGAGCATGCGCCTTGGGCGATTCAGGATTACGGCTTCAAGGTTATTATCGCTCCGTCTTATGCGGATATTTTTTACAACAACTGCTTCAAGAACGGCATTTTGCCGATTACCCTGTCCGAAGAGCAGGTCGAGGAGCTGTTTCAGCGCACGGCTGCTCATGAAGGCTATAAGCTGAATGTGGATTTGGAAAACAACAAGCTAAGCGATAATTTCGGCCTGGACATCAGCTTTACATTGGATGAGCACCGCCGCCAATTCCTGCTGCAAGGTCTCGACGACATCGGGTTAACGCTTCAGCATGCAGAAAAAATTGCAGCATACGAAGAACAGCATCACGCACGATTAGCATATAAGTAAGTTAACATGGCTGCTCCCTTCAGGACGGGAGCAGCCACTTTTTTTTGGTGTTTAAACAACTGCTTCCTCTAACCCTGCAACAACGCTCTCCCGCAGCGACAACAATTGATATATAAACATCTGCCACTATCGCATAGTGGTATTTTTTGTTGCAACTTTTGCCAGTTTTTCGCGTCTAATCCATATACACATGTCGAATGAAAGGGGTTTTGCGTGAAACCAGATAATAATACATAAGAAACGGCTATTTTTGCTGGATAGGACGTTGTGCCGACCCATATTTTCATTGATCTCATAATTTTTTAACATGATATAGAGGTGAATAATGAAACTTCCTGCAGTTTTATTGGCGCTGTTTGTATGTACGCTGATTTTACCGAGTATGGTTTGGGGTGCGGATGTGCCTATTAAACTGTATATGAATGAAAAGCTTTTGCAGCCAGAAGTAGCTCCGCGTCTTGTTGCAGGCAATACTTTAGTGCCTTTGAAAATCGTCGCAGAAGAATTAGGGGCGAAAGTGAAGTGGGATGAAGCCAAGCGTCAAGTGTCAATAGACAAAGGTGATACCAGCATTCAGCTCACGATCGACAAGCCTAATATCCTGGTCTCAGGCAAAAGCAAGATGCTTGAAGTTGCTCCAATTATAGTTGAAGGCAGCTCCATGCTTCCGTTACGTGTCATTGGTGAGCAATTTGGTGTCCAGTTTAATTGGGATGGACTAACCAGTTCAGTGCATATGTTCAAAAAGGAATCTGCAGCTCCAACTGATTCGATTCCCGATAAACCGCCGATTCCGGAAAACCAGCCAGCAAGTCCAAAGCCGAGTCCAGTGGGTCCAACAGCATCCCCAACCCCGGTTCCGGTAAAGAATGGGCCTCAAATAGAACCGGTAATTCCACCTGCAGAGTCACCTGCGATACCCGCCAATCAACCGGTTAAACTGGTTGAATCTATTGAAACATCCGGCACAGGAATCATAGTGAGGTCCAAAGATGGTATTCTGAAGCCGACCATGTTAAAGCTGGAGAATCCGGATCGAATCGTATTTGATTTGCCCTATTCAGCTTTGGGTGATAATTTGACGAAAAAGCTGACAGGAACGCAAGGCGAGCTCCCATCGAATCACCCGCTCATTCAGAAAATTCGTTTTTCCAATTACAACAGCGTTCCTTCCACAGTACGCATTATTCTGGATTTGAAGGAAAAAGCGGATTTTGAAATCCTCCCGTCTCTTGATCCAAGCATAATGCTTGCCGCGATCAAGAAGCATACGATTAAAGTTGTGATAGATGCCGGTCATGGGGCAAAAGATCCAGGCGCGATTTCCATAACTGGTAAACAAGAGAAGGATTTCAACCTCTCCATGGCGAACAAATTAAATATGCTGCTTTCTGCAGATAAGCGTATTGAGGTGCTCATGACCCGTAATGATGACACATTTGTTGAACTGGATGACAGAGCTAAATTCGCCAATGAGCATCAGGTAGATTTGTTCTTGTCCATTCATGGCAATAAATATGTGCCCAAAATTTCGGGGGTGGAAACTTACTACAGCAGGACGGACAGCATTGCCCTTGCCAACTTGATTCACAAGAATACAGTCGCAGCGACTGGTTTCCCCGATCGTGGCGTCAGGCAAGCGGATTTTCGCGTCATTGCTAAAACAACCATGCCAGCCGTATTAGTTGAAGTCGGGTATTTATCCAACCAAAGTGATGAAGCTTCAATGTTTAAGGACGCATTCCAGAATCAAGTCGCAGCCTCCTTAGCTTCCGCCATCAAAGAATACTTGAACCTCAAATAAGGAGTGAATGAATACTTATGAAAAAGCACCTTTATCAAGGAATTTTAATTTCCAGTTTTATTGCTCTAGCCGTTTCGGGATGTGGACAAAAGCCTGCCACTAATGCAACTCAGCCGACAACAACACCTGTATCAACTCCAGTTGTATCAGCAACACCTGCACCGACACCTGAACTCAAACAGAGCACGGTAAAGGTTTACTTCACAGACAGCAATCAATCGAAGCTCGTTGAAAAAGAAGCAACCGTAACCTATAAGCCGGATGAAGCTCCATATGCTGCGACCCTGAACGCTTTGAAAAAAAGCAGCGACTCCAGTTTGGCATCGCTATTTGCGGGTGTCACTTTTAAAACCGTAGCTTTTGACAAAGCATCCGGCGATTTGAAGCTCGATCTTGGGTTTGGATCCAATACTCAATTGGGTGCTCCAGGAGAGGACTATTTCCTTCAAGCACTCAAAAAAACCGTCTTCCAGTTTCCTGAAGTGAAGACACTTTCCGTGCTCAAGGACGGCCAAAAAGTGGATAGCTTAATGGGACACATGGATCTGCCATATCCGATCAAACGCCCCAACTAATTTATAAATAGAGGAGTCACCCTGTCCATGAAGAAACAGAAGATTGCTAAAGTACTCTTAAGCACAATGATCGTAGTTGGTGCAGCCGCGAGCCCTGTATACGCACAATCAACCACTGATACACCAATAACAACCACCACAACCGTTGCCAGCACAGTCAAACTAAAGTTCCCTGATGTGAAGTCCACGTATTGGGGAGCCAGGCATATCAGCAAGCTGGCGCTTGAAGGCATTATTGAAGGGTATGAGGATGGCAATTACCGTGCTGAAAGCTCGGTGTCGCAGCAGGAAGTTATCGTCATGGCCATTCGCATGATGGGGCTTGAAAGTGAAGTGAAAGCACTCAAAGGGACAACTGTATTCCCAGATTATTTGAAGGTCGATGACTTTTTTAACGGATATGTAGCTGTTGCCTTAAACAAAGGTTTAATTAAGTTGGATGAAGAAAAGCTGCTTCCGAACAACACCAAAACAAAATGGGGAGCCCGCAACGCTAGTCGGGAATGGGTAGCCAAAATTACAATCCGCGCCATCGGACAGCAGGCAACAGCAGACAGCTTGGCATCCGCTCCGACTTCTTTTACCGATAACAGCGACATAGCTTATTCCAATTTAGGCTATATTAATTCTGCTGTTTCATTGAAAATTGTTGACGGCTTTGAAGATGGATCCTTCAAGCCTGGAGGCGCGGTAACGCGTGCACAAATGGCAGCATTCCTCAGCCGCTCGCAAAAAAATCTGGCCTCATTGCCTGCACGTGCAGTAAAGGGATATTTAAACAGCCTTACAAGCGGAAGCATTTCCATTATGGATAAAAACGGGGATATCAGCAATTATACATTATCCAATGATACTGTTTTTTACGGCAACAAGAACGATGACACTATTGTTCCCTCCAGCATCCAGCCATCTTATGAAGTTTCCTTGATTCAAGTTAATGGGACCGCATATTTCGTTGAAGTTTTGAAGGATGAGCTGCAGATGGATGTCCAATCAGGAACTTTGTTCAAGGTAAACCTGAACGATCTTACTCTCACTTATTACAGTGACGTAGTGAAGGATTATGTGCAAAAAGAGTTGGCTGCAGATGTAACGGTTACCGACAAGGATGGCCGTGGTCTGAGTTTGGATTCATTATTGAAAGACAGCATCATTGAGCTAAAAAAGAACAAAATTTCAAAAAGTCCAAAAATCACGCAAATTGTGGTCAAGCAGGTGCCAATCAACAAAAAAGCGGAAGGCACCCTTCAAGTAATTTCAAAGAGCGACAATAAACTCACCCTGCTTGAAGCCTCAACTAATTCAGTTGAAAGCTTTCCAGTTTCCAGTCAAGCGATCATCGCCTCCACGGATAACACTCTGATTAATCTGGACGGGCTGCATGTAGGGGATACGATTTCCTACGATGTGGTAAACAGCCAAATCGCCAGGATTACCGTTAAAAAACAGGTGGATGTTGGTGTTACAGTAGCCGGAACTTTTCAGGATCTTAACTCAGATAAAACCACCATCAATTATATTAAAACAGCAGGTGGAATTCTATCCGCAGACTTTTTAGCAAATAATGTTCAAGTGGTCATCGATGGACTTCCAAACGCAGGATTGTTTGATTTGGAAAAAGGCGATTTAGTCACTTTGGAAAAGCTGAATAATAAAGTAACGAGAATTACGGCTACGAATCGCGCAGTAGCCAACAATTATTTTGCGAAAATAATCAGTTATGATGCACCAACCAAATATCTATTCGTGCAAGACAGTAAGGGCGATCCCCAAGCTTACACACTGACAGATAAAACGATTATCAATTACATGGGCACTTCTTTACCTTTCTCAAATTTTTCCAGCATGTTTACGAGTGGTAAAAGAATTGATTTGAAGGTTTCGAACGGTAAGGTGATCTCGGTTGATTATTCAACTCAGATCGATGGCTCTATAAGCCAACTGAATGTTTCGACGAATGATTTTGCAATCAAGACAAACAGTGGTCAACTGCTTAGCTTCAAGAATATTTATCAGCCCGCTGTTGAAATTCCGAACAAATCCACCAGCACGATTTCTGATCTGCTGGTCGGAGACCCAGTTAGCATTACACTAAGCTATGATCAGAACACGATCAACAAAATTGTTGTAAATAAATCTTTTGCTTACAAAATTGCAATTACCAATACAGCCGCCAATAAGGTTACAGTAGTCAATGATGCTGGAGCACTTGTAACATATGATTTAACTGGGGTTCCACTAGTAAATCAAACTAGTCAATCTGCGGCAGCGATTACGGATTTCACCAAAGATGAATATGTAAAGCTGACCTTTAAGGGTTCAGCTATAGCAAAAGCCGAAGTCGTCACTCCGATTCGCGGTAAAATTACGGCCTTGGATGCGGCCAGCTCCAGTATTACAATTCAGGATTTCAGCGGCAGCAACAAAGTCATCAGTTTTGGCGCGAATTACCTGCTGAAGCAAAACGGCGGAAATGTGGTCAGCTTTGATGCTCTGAAGATCGGCGACCGTGTACAAATTATGAAAGACGCGAGTGATAAGCTGCTGATTCAGGTAGCCAGCTCCGCGCAAAGAGTATTTTCTTTTTATGACAATGTACTGAACCAACTGAATGTACTGCCTGCCGCTTCTTCAGATAAAACCAGATTTAATCTCTATGCCAAAGTGTATATCCATAAAGATACACAATCCATGACTTTAGGCTCGCTTGCGGCCAATGATTCAATATCCATTTATGTAGTGGATGATCAAATTATTGAAATCCAAAAGCAATAATGCATCTTTTTAATCTCATAATCCGTCTGATTAGGTAGAGGGTCTCTACCGCGTCAGGCGGATTTTATTTTTTTCTCATAAAATGTTCGCAAATTCTTAAAGGAAAGGATTGATTCTCCCTCCACAAAACGCTACACTTGAACATATTACACCTAAGGAAAGAGGAATTATGACTCGGAAGCAGGTAAGGTATATACTAGATGTAATCGGTGAAGTGTTCCCGGATGCGCATTGCGAATTAACGCACAGCAATCCGTTTGAATTGACCATTGCCGTACTGCTGTCAGCTCAAGCTACGGACGAAACCGTTAATAAAGTAACGCCGGCTTTGTTTCAAAAATATAAGCTTCCCGAGGATTATTTGTCTGTTTCTTTAGAAGAACTGCAACACGATATTCGGCGAATCGGACTGTTCCGCAATAAAGCAAGTAATATTCAAAAGCTGTGCCAACTGTTGATTGACAAGCATAACGGACAAATACCGAAGACGCATGAGTCACTGGTTGAGCTGCCCGGAGTTGGAAGGAAGACGGCCAATGTTGTCGTATCCACCGCTTTTGGAGTTCCAGCGATTGCGGTTGATACTCATGTGGAGAGAGTTTCCAAAAGGCTGGGATTAGCCGGATGGGACGATTCGGTGCTTGAAGTCGAGAAAAAGCTGATGAAGGCCGTGCCGCGAGAGGAATGGACGCTGACACATCATCGATTCATCTTTTTTGGCAGATATCACTGTAAAGCGCAAAACCCGCAATGTGAAATTTGTCCTCTTCTGGACATATGCAGAGAAGGCAAAAAGCGTATGAAAGCAAGCATTTCCAGAAAGACTAGCTCAAGTAAGAAAACAGATGAACTATGAAAAGTAGATAAAGGATGGGATAGAAATGAAATGCATCGCAGTGTATACGAACAATTTTGAGGTATTTTCCGATATTTATGAGCAGATCATCAATACGCCTTTTAAAGATAACGAAGAGAGGGAAATCGAGGGTGTGACGGTCAGTGAAGCTGGCGAAGTGCCGCAAAACTACATAGACCGGATGAAAATCAAACCAGAAGTCGTTGTGATGAAGGTCAAGGAAAAGGATATTACCATCCTCCAGCACAAGCACATCTTCGAAATCTTTTTGCCGGAAAAAGAAAAGGCATTACAATCCTAAATCTCCCTAGCGGAGATTTTTTGTTAGCGATAAGGGAGAATTGAACCATGATGAATAAAGCTGTCGGCGGCGAATTACGGATGTCCGATGCGCTGCACCGCATCCAAGAGGAACTGCAGGAAGCCGGCGACCTTAACAACGCAGGTAAAATGCAAGAACTGCTTGATAAAATAAGCTCCAATCGGATGAACATTGCTTTTTGCGGACACTTCTCGGCGGGAAAGTCGACGATCATCAATCAGTTATGCGGCCATCCGCTGCTGCCGTCCAGCCCGATTCCAACGAGCGCCAATATTGTAAGCATCCGCAATGGGGTGTCCGGCGCTAGTGTGACCCATAAGCTGAGCGGGGAAGAGGAACGGATAGAACTGGAACAACTGGATAAGTATGCTGTGAATGGAACCGATATTGAACATGTAGAGATAACCTATCCACTGCCGTTTCTCGGTGAGCATACGGCATTCCTGGATACACCAGGAATTGATTCGACAGACCATGCGCATGAGCAGTCGACCAAATCGGCGCTGCATCTGGCGGATGTAGTTTTTTACATCATGGACTATAACCATGTGCAGTCGGAAATCAATTTGGCTTTCACTAAGAAGATGAAGGAGTGGGGCAAGCCGCTTTATCTTATTGTGAACATGATCGATAAGCATAAGGAGCATGAGTTGCCTTTTCCGCAGTATCAGGAAGGAACCTTGCAAGCTTTTCGCAGTTGGGGCATTGAACCTGACGGGATTTTGTATGTCACGATGAAGCAGCAGGATCACCCGCAGAACGAGTGGAAGAAGCTCCGCTATCTGCTTCGAGCGTTAATGGAACGCGGTGAGGAGCTTCGTCTTTACAGCATAGATGCGTCATCTCGCTATTTGATTGGCGAGCATGGCGAGTGGTGTGCGGAGCAAAACGAGCCCGTTAAGGCCGAGCTGCGCGAAGCCATGGGCTCAGCGGCCGAAACAGAGGCAGTGAGACAAGAGGCTGAAGCGGTGCGGTTCGAGCTGGACAGGCTGCACAGACTGCCCGAAGAGTTGGTTACAGGCGTACGCAAACAGATAAGCAGCATTATTGATAATGCGAATATTACCCCGGCGTTGACGCGGGTTCGGGCTGAGGCTTACCTGCAAAGCCGTAAGCCTGGGTTTAAGACAGGGCTGTTTGCGAGAGCTGCGCAAACGGCTGCCGAAATAGAGAAACGCCTGCTGGCGTTTCAATTGGATCTGGCTGAACAGGTTGAGGCTCAGCTCGATTGGCATTTGCGGGATGCCTTGACCAAGGCGACCGGTACGTATGGGCTTCCAGCGAAGCCGCTAACGGCGGAGATCGAAGCACTTCATATCGACGTGACGCCGCAGTGGCTTGCGGAGCAGGTGAATCCGGGAGCGGTGTTCGGCGGAGAGTACACGATTAACTATACGAAGCAGGTCGCTGCTGAAGTCAAGCAGCTGTACCGCAAGCGTGCCTATGCGGTCATCGATCTGCTCGCGGCCGAGTGCCGCGAGCAATCCACGCAAGCCGCAAGCGGGCTTGCGGCGCAATTGGCGGCGCTGGAGGGCCAGCTCAGCGCCTACAGGCAGCTGCAGCGGCTCGAGCACGACGAAGCCGCCGCGCAGCGCGAGCTGCTGCAAATCGCAAGCTGGCGGAAGCCTCTTCCGCCGGCTCTGCCGGATTTGCAGCAGTTCGCGGCCATCGAGGACCAAGCAGCAGCCCCGCTGGGCGGGGAGCTGTACGTGTCCTCGATGGACACGATCCTGGCTGCCGCCGGGGCCTCGGCAGCCTTGGGCGCGGCCGCGCAGCCGGAGGCCGCAGCCTTTGGCGTTAGCGTGTTCACGGACGGTGAACACGGAGGGCGCTTGGAGCGCAAAGCCGCAGCCCTGCTGGCGGCTTCGAGCCTGATCGAGGCGCAGCCGGCGATGGGCTCGATAGCGCGCTCCCTGCGCGGCAAGGCAGAACGTCTGCGCCAGCGGACGTTCACGATCGCGTTGTTCGGCGCCTTCAGCGCCGGCAAATCGTCGTTCGCCAACGCACTGATGGGCGAACGGATTTTGCCGGTGTCGCCGAACCCGACCACGGCGGCGATCAATCGGATTGTGCCGCCGGAGGAAGGATGGCCGCATGGCACGGCCCGAGTCAAAATGAAAACAGCGGACGTCATCCTGCAGGACGTCATGTACTCACTGGATCTGCTCGGTGTAACGGTCCAAGATATGCCAAGCGCTTTGGATTGTATTCGGGATTTGTCTCCTTCACAGATAACTGTGAAAGGTAAACCCCACTATTCGTTTCTAAGAGCTGTGGAGAAAGGCTGGAACGAAGCCAGTCCGAACATCGGGCAGGATTTACGGATTACCAAGGAACAATTTCCGGAGTATGTGGCGGACGAGACCAAGTCCTGCTTCGTGGAAAGAATTGAGTTGTTCTATGCGAACCCTTTAACGGACCTCGGTATCATTTTGGTCGATACACCCGGAGCTGATTCGATCAATGCACGCCATACGGGAGTAGCTTTTAATTACATCAAAAATGCCGACGCCATCCTTTTCGTGACCTATTACAATCATGCCTTTTCCGGGGCTGATCGAGAATTTCTACTGCAGCTGGGACGCGTGAAAGACAGCTTTGAAATGGATAAAATGTTTTTCATCGTCAATGCGTCTGATCTGGCCTCAACGCAGGAAGAGCTGAGTGGAGTCGTTCAGCATGTGACAAACAATTTGCTCCAGCATGGTATTCGCCATCCGCGCATTTATCCCATATCCAGCTATCTGGCGGCTGAAGGAAAAATAAACGGCAGCGAAGAGCAGATTCAGCAATCGGGAATTCGCCCCTTCGAAGCGGATTTTGTGTGTTTTACTTATGATGAGTTAAGTGAAATCGCCATTCATGCGGCAGACAGAGAGCTCTCACGTGCCATTCATATCATGGCTCAGTGGATTCAAAGCTCACAGGAAGGCGAAGATCAGCGCAATCAACGGATAACGCAATTAAAACTGGCGGAGCAGCAAGTGCACACGTATTTGGAGAACTCCGATATTGTGACGGAAATCAAGGAATTGAGCAAAGAAATTCAAGAGCTGCTGTATTATGTAAAACAACGCACCCTGTTTCGTTTTGGAGAATTGTACAGGCTGGCCTTCAATCCCTCTTCCTTCCGGGAGGCGTCTTTGGATCCGAAGCAAGTTTTGATATCCGCATGGAAAGAACTGCAGGGCATGATCGCCCATGATTTGTCGCAAGAGGTACTGGCAACTACACTGCGCGTGGAGAATCGGATCAATCTACTTGCGGCCAAGAGATTTAAGGAATGGGAACAACAAATAAGCAACCGGTTGGACGGATATGAATCGAGCGCTTATGAATCTCAGCCCTTCGTGACACCCGAAGTTCTCGCCGGATTGGAAATGCCTGAGGTACCCTCCAAGCTCATGATGGGTTTGTTCAAAAATGCGAAGCACTTTTTTGAAGGCGAAGGCAAGGACCAGCTCCGGTCAGAGCTGGAAAGCCGAATGAACGAGCCAGTAGCCGAGCAGCTGGAAAAGCAAAGAAAAGAACTGGAGCAAGCATATGTGATTCAGATGCAGAATTGGCTGCAAGAATTAAAAGAGCTGCACCAACGGCAGCTGTCTGAACATGTACACGGACTGCACGACGCATTAGAGATGAAAGTAGATGTCAATGTGTTAAATGCGATACAACAACAATTGAAAGAATTACTGAATTAGGAAAAACATTGGCTTAAGGGTCAATGTTTTTTCTTCTTTGATAAATTCTAAACTTATCTTGCTTCGCATCAAACTTGACAAACGCGCTCGTCATTTAGGATGCTTTTCAGGTTAAAAAAGCGGTCATTCTTTTACCTCTATAAAGTGATTTATTTCACTTACTAAATTGGGAATGAAAGCGATTCCATTTAAGAGGAAAAAGATCATATGGAAGGATAGATTCGATTATAACCTTATTTTGGCTGTATATGCGTATTTATGCTATGATATACTGCTATCCTCTGATTGCTCACCGGGATGGATGATGTTACTATTCATAAAGAATCAAAGTAACCTATTTTAGCAACAATTCAGCTCAATTTGACCTTCATGAGGAGGCTACTTTCAAGTGGAAGTGTTTAAGCAGTTAAAATCTTTTTATTGGCCTGAACGAAAGCTGTTGTTCGCCTCAATATTTTGTTTGATGATGACAACGGCGTTAGGCCTGGTCTACCCGAATTTACTTCGTTATTTGATTGATGAAGTGATCACGAAGCGTAGATTCGAAGTGGTACCCATGCTTTCCCTGCTTGTGATAGGCGTGGTTTCCGTCAAAGCAATGTTTCAATTTTTTCATGGATTTACCGGGGGGCGTATTGGTAATAAAGTAGCTTTCAGCTTGAGGAATGAACTCTATAACAAGCTTCAATACTTATCATTTCAATATTACGATCAAGCGAGAACAGGGGATCTGATGTCCCGATTGACTGCAGATCTGGAAGGCATTCGTCAGTTTATCGGCTTTGGTTTTGCCCAAATTCTTAACGTCTTCCTGATGCTGACATTCGGGATGGCCATGATGTTCACCATCAGTTGGCAGTTAACGCTTATAACCATGTCAGCCATGCCATTTCTGGCTTTTACGGCTATTCGCTTCGAGGGCAAAATTCATCCGGCTTTCCGGATGGTGCGGCAATCCATGAGCACGATGACTACAGCCGTTCAAGAAAATATTACGGGTGTGCGCACAGTTAAATCCTTTGCCAGAGAGCCGCACGAAGTTGATAAGTTTTCGATTCGCAATAACGATTTCAGAACGAATAATATCAGTACGGCCAGCATTTGGGCCAAATATTTTCCTGTCATGGAAGTACTCGCTAATCTAAGTGTTGTCATTTTGCTGGGCGCGGGCGGATACATGGTCATCCAGAGTAAATTGACGCTCGGTGAGCTTGTTGCTTTTTTCAGTTTAATTTGGTACATCATTGGCCCCATGTGGGGACTCGGATTTCATATCAACAACTTTACGCAAGCCAAAGCTTCAGGTGAAAAAATTCTCGAAATTCTTCATCAATATGTCCATGTCAAGGATGGAGCCCAAGCATCTGATCTGAGCAGCTCGGATGTGAAAGGGCATGTTGTTTTCGATCACGTTACTTTTGCTTATACAGAACAACAGCCATCTTTGTTTGATTTTTCAGTGGATGCTCCAGTCGGATCAGTCATTGGGTTGCTGGGAGGTACCGGCTCTGGAAAAACTACGGTCGTTAACCTTTTAATGAGAGCCTACAATGTAAAAGAAGGCGCAATCCTGCTGGATGGCGTGGATATTCGAAATATTAAGGTTGAGAGCCTGCGCCAGCAAGTAGCTACCGTTTTTCAGGAAACCTTCCTGTTCTCTTCCACTATTCGCAATAACATATCCTATGGACGCAAAAATGTATCCATGGACGAAATTATTCGTGCTGCCAAGCTGGCTAAAGCGCATGATTTTATCATGGAGCTGCCTGAAGGCTACGACACGATCGTAGGTGAGCGCGGTCTCGGGCTTTCCGGTGGACAAAAGCAGCGGATTGCAATTGCTCGAGCGTTGATTAAAGATCCGAAAATTCTCATTTTGGACGATGCTACCAGCGCCGTAGATATGGAGACCGAGCACCAGATTCAATCCGGCTTTAAGGAAGTTATGCAAGGCCGCACGACCTTTATTATTGCCCATAGAATATCCTCGCTGAAGCACGCGGATGAGATCATCGTGCTCGATCGCGGACGGATAGTGCAAAGAGGGAAGCATCAAGAACTGCTTGAGCAGGCGGGCCCTTATCTGGACACCTATAACATTCAATATTCGGACCAACCGAACAAAGTAAATCAATTACCTCTTTCAGAAAGAAGGTTAGCCAATTGAGTGTCTCGATAAAAACGAGCGGCGAACCTGCTGGTTCGGAAGCAAAGCAGCAGCAAGAACAGCAACAGCAACAGCAACAGCAGCGTTTTATATACCAGGATGACGAGCTGCTGGATAAGCCTTTTGATTGGAAGCAAGTAAAACGTTTGGGCAGCTATATGAGGCCTTATGCTAAACAAATTCTACCGATCATTATCATCATGATGATTGTTGGGGCTATAACGAAATTGACCGTTCCCCTGCTGATCAGTTATTCGATTGACCATGCGATTAAAGGCAAGGATAGCAAGCTTCTGTTCCTGTTGGTAGGGATCATGCTGGCTGTGTATGTGATTCAATGGGCAGCCAATAGCTTCCGCATTCGATACACGAACATGATCGGGCAGAAAGTGATTTTTGATCTACGCCATGAGCTTTTCAGCCATATTCAGTTGCTTTCCTTTCGTTTTTTTGATAAAAGGCCAGCAGGCTCGGTGCTCGTCAGAGTGACCAATTATGTAAACTCACTGCAAGAATTATTTACGAACGGCGTAGTCAATTTGATGATTGACTGTGTTCAGCTGGTTGGGATTATGGTCATTCTACTCGCTATCAACGTCAAGCTTGGTGCGGCGATCATTATTACGGTACCTTTAATGTTTCTTGTTTCAACCAAACTGCGCAAAACTATTCGTAAAGCCTGGCAGGTCGTAACCATAAAGCAATCCAGAATCAACTCCCATTTAAATGAATGTAT
Source organism: Paenibacillus sp. GP183 (assembly GCF_900104695.1). Lineage (NCBI taxonomy): Bacteria > Bacillati > Bacillota > Bacilli > Caryophanales > Paenibacillaceae > Paenibacillus > Paenibacillus sp. GP183. Next base: position 1,313,696 of record NZ_FNSW01000001.1, on the reverse strand, counting down.
CCAAGGCATACGAGTTACACAGGCCTATACGCAGGAAAAGGAAAACATTGTTTTTTTCGATAATATGAATATGGATAACCGGCTTAGCTGGAATAAAGCGTCCATGTTAAATCAAACATTCGGTCCGATTATTGAAGTGACGGGAGCATTAGGGTATTGCATTCTGTTTTGGTTAGGCGCTACTTTAATCCAGTCGCAGGAAATCACTATAGGTTTGCTAGTTGCTTTCGCCACCTATATCGGTTACTTCTGGGAGCCCATCAACCGCATGGGACAAATGTACTCTCAATTGCTGATCGCAATGGCCTCTGCAGAGCGGATTTTTGAAACGATCGATGAAGTGCCGTCCGTTGCCGAGTTGCCTAATGCGAAGAAGCTGAAGAGCATCAAAGGTAATGTCACTTTTGACAATCTGGTGTTTGAGTACGAGCCGGGCCGTCCCGCATTGAAAGGGATTAGCTTGGACGTTGAAGCTGGACAATCCATCGCATTGGTCGGGCATACCGGTTCCGGCAAAAGCACTATTATGAATCTTTTATGCCGATTCTATGATCCCGTAGAGGGAAGAGTGCTTATAGACGGTCAGGATATCCGTCATGTTACGTTAAACAGCTTGCGCTCACAAATTGGCGTCGTGCTGCAGGATACTTTTATTTTTTCGGGAACGATCCGCGACAATATTCGATTTGGCCGTTTGAATGCGACGGATGAAGAAGTTGAGCTAGCTGCCAAAGCGGTTCATGCCTTTGATTTTATTACAAATTTGCCAAATGGCTTTGATACGGAGGTACAGGAGCGGGGAAATGTGCTGTCAATGGGACAGCGGCAGCTGATTTCCTTTGCCAGAGCGCTGCTCGCAGATCCGCAAATTCTCATCCTGGATGAAGCAACTGCCAGCATCGATACCGAAACGGAACTGAAGATCCAGGAGGCGTTAAAGACGCTCCTGGCTGGCCGGACCTCATTCATCGTGGCGCATCGCCTTTCAACGATTCGCAGTGCCGACAAAATCATCGTGCTGGATCACGGCAAAGTGATGGAAAGCGGCGATCACGAGCAGCTGATGCAGCAGCAAAAAATCTACCACGGGCTGATCCAAGCTCAGTATAAGTTTTTGGATGCGATCTAACCAAGATAATGGGCTAAGCCAAATGCTATGAAAATAGCTGAGGGTTAGCCCTTTTTGTTTTAGTCATTCTAGTGTTTTCATCCAAGTTGCAAATTTTTTGGAGAAGCTTTACTCTTAAAGGTGAATTAAGCCATTTTTTAAATAGGGGGACTCCGTTTGAAGACATCAAGGCTTTTATGGGGGACAATTGGCCTCACGGCATCTCTGACAACGCTGCTTTTTATTGGCGGATTCCTGTATGCTTCCAATCAAATCCTATTCCCCCGTGCAGCTTCCAGTGATTTGAATATATCTAAACCTGCTGAGCAGAAAGACAAGCTTATTGAAGGAAAGGACAAGCTGAATATCGTTGCCCTTGGCGATTCATTATCTGCAGGAACCGGAGATGCGACAGGTAAAGGCTATGTCGGACAAGTCCGGGACAAGCTGGAGCAGCAAACAGGGAAGCCCGTTTTTGTCCTTAATAATTTGGCTATCCCCGGTTATACAACTAAGGAAGTTTTAACGGATCTGGGTTTGAAGAAAACGAAGGATGCGTTGGCCGAAGCGAATATAATTCTCCTGACGATAGGAGGAAATGATATTTTTCAAGGCGGAGCCGGTATTCTTAACGGTACGGATCTGCAGGAATTTAATGCAAAAGCCGCTGAAGACAGGATGGGACACGCTCTTGCGAATGTGGATAAAATTTTAGCCCAGGTGAATCAGGCCAATCCGAATGCGGTTATTTTTTATGTCGGTCTGTATCATCCTTTTTCCGATTTGGATCCCAAGAAGGAAGGCGACCTCGTTGTTCAAAAGTGGAACAGCAGGGTATTTACGATGACAAACCGTTATCCGAATATGGTACTGGTACCCATCTACGATCTATTTGAACGTAATTTACTCAAGTATTTATCGACCGATCATTTTCATCCGAATCAAGACGGCTATGCGCGTATAGCTGAACGGATCGCACAAATACTGAAATAGAAAGGAGACATTTATGCCTTTGACGCCCGCTGCTCCCGATACAACTATCGTGCTTTCGGTCAAAAATGTGAAAAAACGGATTAAAGATAAAGAAATCATCAAAGGCATCACCTTTGACGTATACGCCGGCGAAATCTTCGGTTTCCTCGGTCCAAACGGCTCCGGTAAAACGACCACCATCCGCATGCTGGTTGATTTGATTCGGCCGACTGAGGGCACGATTACGATATGCGGCTTCGATGTGCAGAAGCATCATAATGAAGCGCTGCAGTATGTAGGCTGCATCGTGGAAAATCCCGAGCTCTATTCCTATTTGACGGGATGGGAAAATCTGGAGCATTTTGCAAGAATGCTGCCTGATGTGGATGACAAACGGATTGAAGAGGTTGTTGCCATTGTCGGGATGAATCAACGCATTCATGATAAGGTGCGTACGTACTCACTGGGCATGAGGCAGCGGCTGGGTATCGCCCAGGCACTCCTTGGCAGGCCAAAGCTGCTTATTCTCGATGAGCCTACGAACGGACTTGATCCGCAGGGGATCAAAGAAATGCGGGAGTTCATTCGCATGCTGGCAGAAGGCGGTTTAAGTCTA